>JBFYTF010000353.1:0-2558 GCA_041300865.1 Anaerolineae bacterium | reverse complement strand
CAGGCCTGCCGGGTGCTGCCCGCCGGCCTGGGCGAGAGGGTCGGCGACTATGCCGGGCTGGCCGTGGCCCTCATGGCCCTGGAAAGCTAGAGACCAATGGACTTCACGATCGCCAAGATAGAGCGCCAGCTACAGGACGTCCGCCAGGCCATCCACCGCGAGGTGGCAAACATCGAGCACTTCAAGACGCACCCCGGCGACTGCCCGGGCGCCGAGGCCCCCGCCTTTGACGACAGCGCCTGGGAGGACTTTTACGTGGGCGAGACGTGGGGTGGCTACGACGAGGTCGCCTGGTTCCGGGCGCCGGTGGCCGTGCCGCCTGCCTGGCAGGGCAGCGCGGAGCGGGTGGTCCTCCGCTTCCTCGTCGGCCCGCGCGACGGCGGCCTGTCTACGGCCGAGACGCAGCTTTACGTCGACGGTGCGCGGCTGCAGGCCATCGACATCTGGCACGAGGAGGCCTGGCTGCCGCCCGAGCTCCTGGCCCGCGGCGAGCTGACCATCGCTCTCCGGGCCTGGAGCGGGGTCTATCACGTGCCCGACCGCCGGCGATTCCGTCTGGCCCAGCTCGTGCGCGTCGATCCGGCCACCCAGCGCTTTTACCACCTGGCCGACACGCTGCTGCGCGTCGTGCGCCTCCAGGATGAGAATGATCCGCGCCGTGTGGCCCTGCTCAAGCTCCTGAACCAGGCCTGGAATCGCCTCGACTTTTTCGAGGGGCAGTCGCCGGCCTTTTACACCTCGGTGCTCGACGCCGAGGCCGTCCTGAGCGCCGGGCTCAACGGCCGGAACGGCACCGAGATTCAGCCCACCGTCGCCGCCGTGGGCCATTCCCACATCGACATGGCCTGGATGTGGCGGCTGCACCACACCCGCGAAAAGGCGGTGCGGACCTTCTCGACGATGCTGCACCTCATGCGCCAGTATCCAGAGTTTCGCTTCAGCCACTCATCGCCGCAGCTCTACCAGTTCGTGCGCGAAGATGCCCCCGACGTCTATGCCCGGATGCGGGAGCGGATCGCCGAGGGACGCTGGGAGGTCCTGGGCGGTTCGTGGGTCGAGTTCGACACCAATCTGCCCGGCGGCGAGTCGTTGGTCCGCCAGATCCTCCTGGGCAAGGCCTTTGCCCGCCGGGAGTTTGGCCTGGACCCCAACGTCCTCTGGCTGCCCGACTCGTTTGGCTTTTCCTGGGTGCTGCCGCAGCTCATGCGCCGCAGCGGCTTGCGCTACTTTGCCACGGCGGCCATCGGGCCCAGCGACTTTGAAAAGTTCCCCTACGACATCTTTCGCTGGCGCGGCATGGACGGCTCCGAGGTCCTGGCGCATCTCATCACCACCACGGTCAGGCCGGGCGGCCGCTATTCCTACGTCGCCGATCTGTCACCCGAGCAGGTGCTGGCCAACTGGCACAACTATCGCCAAAAAGAGCTCAATTCCGAGACGCTCATGCCCTTCGGCTGGGGCGACGGCGGTGGCGGCCCCGATCCCGCCATGCTGGAAGCCGCCCGCGCTCAGCAGTGCCTGCCCGGCCATCCCGCCGTGCGCCTTGACACTGTGGCGGGCTTTTTCGAGCGGCTCGAGCGGCGGGTAGACGGCGGGTCGCTGCCCACCTGGGTCGGCGAGCTTTACCAGGAGTCGGCGCGGGGTGCCTATACCTCGCAGAGCCGCAACAAGCGGGCCAACCGGCGCGCCGAGGCCCTCTACCACGACGCCGAGTGGCTGTGCAGCCTGGCCGATATCCTGCGCCAGGAGAGGCACTACCCCTACGATGACCTGCACCGTGGCTGGGAGCGCCTGCTCCTCCTCCAGTTCCACGACGTCCTGCCCGGCACCTCCATCCACGACGTGCACGAGGACAGCCTGGCCGACTATGCCCGGCTGGCCGGCAGTGGCGCCCGGGCCCGGCGTGAAGCGCAGGGCCGCATCCTGGCCGGCATCCGCAGCGATCAGGCAGGCGTGGTGGTCTTTAACCCGCTCGCCTGGCCCCGCCCCGACCTGGTTTCGCTGCCGTGGTCGCCGGCCCTGGTGGGTAAGCAGGTTCTCGACGAGGACGGGACGCCGCTCCCGGCGCAGGTCGTCCACGAGGGCACCCGGACGCGCCTGCTCCTCGAGACACCCGAGGTTCCCCCTCTTGGCTACCTGACGCTGCCGTTTGTCTCCGCTCTGCAGCCCGGCATGCACATGCAAGGCGAGCTGAGCGTCAGCCCAGGCGGCCTGGAGAACGCCTTCTACCGCATCGCCCTCGACGACAAGGGTCGCATCGTGTCGCTCTTTGACAAGGGTGCCGGCCGCGAGGTGTTGGCCCCGGGCACAGTGGCCAATGCGCTGCTGGCCTTCGAAGATCGCTCCGTCTTGGGCGAGGCCTGGGAGATCGACCTGCACTACCAGGAAAAGATCCGCCCCTTCGACGAGCTTGTGGAGGTCGTCGTCGAGGAGACGGGGCCTGTCCGAGCCACGCTGCGCCTGGCCTGGCGCCTGGGCTGCTCGACCATCGTCCAGAGGCTGTCGATCTATCGCCGCTCGCCGCGCATTGACTTTCGCACCGAGCTGGACTGGCACGA
>JBFYTF010000098.1:0-51856 GCA_041300865.1 Anaerolineae bacterium | reverse complement strand
AGGATTTTCAGCGGGTTTTCGGCATCCGGCTTGCACCTCTGGGGCCGGACTCTCTGGGCGTTCCGCCGCGCCTACTCGTTCCCTTCACAGCCGGTATTCTCTTGTGTGTGCCAACAGCACTACCCCGGCGGCAGACGCAATGCCGGTCCAAGGTGCTCCATTCTACCACAGACGGCGACAAAATGCAAGCTACGGGAACAGGTTTCTAGCAATTCTTGGTACGGCAGCCGGGGCGAGGCATCCCAGGCAACGGGTTTGTAAGGGCAGGTGGTTGCGGCGGGCCAGAGCGATTCGCCGGGTAGTGACATGCTCGGGATGCCTCGCCCCTACTCGCTCGCTGGAAGGTTGTGCAGTTGTGTTGTTACTGGGTATACGAGGGTAGTACCGGACCCCCCAGGAAGTAGGGGACGACGCGGCCGTCCTTGGGGCCTTTGACGACCTTGCCGGACTGGATCAGCTCGGCCAGCTCGTGGCTGACGTTGCCCTTGTGCTTGCGCAGGTGACGGGCGATGTTGGTCGTGCTGGACCTCGCCCAGCGCGTCGAGCTCGCGAATGGCGGCCAGGATGGCCTCCTGCAGGCTCTCTTTGCGGACCTCGCCGGCTTCGCCCACGGACTGCCAGGAGCAGCGCTCGCCGTCCCAGCGGATGTAGAGCTCGACCGGGGGCATGTCCCGGCCGGTGGCGTGCAAGGTGGCGTCGTGCCTGCCCCGCTCGCGGTAGAGGCCCAGGGCGGCGTCGACGAGGGCCGCCTTGCCCGTGGAGCCCACGCTGCGCGTATCGTCGATGGGGTTGGCCAGGCGGCCCAGGGCTTCCGATGATGGTCCGTGGTCAGGATGGCGGCGCCCGTGGCCCGGCAGAGGTCCTGCAGCGCGGCGATGGCGAGCGCCATGCCGGCCGGGTCGAGACGGCCGGCGCGGCCGAGGGCGCGGCTCAGGGTGTCGACGACCACGAGCCGGACCTTGCCGCGCTCGATGGCCCGGCGCAGGGCATCCTGGCCGCCGGCAGCCAGGGGCGGCCACTCGAGGGCAAAGGTGACGTCGCCCGGCGGCGCCTGCTGCGCGCGCAGCCGCTCCTGGAGGCGGCGGGGGCCGTCCTCGAGGGCCAGGTAGCGGACGGGCCCCTGCTCGACGGCGCGGTCCAGGACGCTGCCGCCGGCGCCGACGGCGCAGGCGATCTGCAGGGCCAGCCAGCTCTTGCCCATCTTGGGGCGGCCGGCCAGGGTTGACAGGCCCGCGGGCAGCAGCCCGGGGACGATCCAGCCGGCGTGGGGAAAGTCGGCGGCCAGGAGCTCGGCGGCGGTCCAGCCGGCCTTGGGCCGCGGCCGGAGCCGGGGAGCGGGGGCGACCGGGTCTGGCTGCCAGGCGTCGGCGAGGAGCAGGCCGAGGGGCGGGTGCAGGCGGATCAAGGCCAGGCAAGCCTCCTGGGCGGCCCGCACGCCGCGCTCGGCGAACGCCTGCCGGATGGGGCCCAGGTATTCGGCCCAGGGGCCGAAGGCTGCCAGGGGCGTGTCGGTCGGCGGCCAGCTATCCGTCACGATTCGGCGCAGCTCGGCGCGCGCGGCGTTGGTTTGTTCACACTGCAGCTCGTCGTCGACGGTCATGGCTGTCGCCTCCCTCCCCCGAAAACACCCTGGGAGCGCCGGCATCCCTGCCGGCCCTGCCCGCCACCCTGGCACCGCCCGCCAGGGCAGGTGGGGCAAGTGTGCCGGCCCCTCGTTGCCAGCAACATGCCGGCGTTCCCGGGCGTTCTCATCCTGCCCGCCTGCCTTGTAGCGGATCGTCACCTTGCGCTCGCTAGAAGGCAGCCGGCGGGTGCGATGGATCACTTTTTCTAACCACGATCCCATCTCCGACCCAGAACGTAGAGAGAGTAGATCTAAAGATCCATAGAGAGTATCATTATTCTCTATCCCTCCCAACCCCCTTAGGGGGTCTCTCTCTTCGCCAAGCTTGAGAAGTGTAGAGGTTTTCACCGGTTTCTCCAGATCTCTTTTCTCGACTTCTCTACTCTTTGCGTCCATCGTCCGGCTATGGCGCGGGCAGAAAGTAGCGCCCGGCCCCGGCTTGTGTCGTTCCAGGACGTGGGCCGCCACGAGTCCGCCGGCGCTGCGCCGCTTTTTGGCCACCGGCCGCAGGTCGGCCGGTGTGAGGTTGGGGATGAGGGCCAGGCGGTGCTCCTCGTCCAGGCCGTCCCAGTTAGCCGGCACCTGGACGGCCACCTGCTCCTGACCGGCCTCGAGCAGCGGCCGGGGCTCCTTCTGGCCTGCCGACAGCGCGGCGGCCAGGAGCCGGCGGGCGTAGGCCAGGGCGGCGGCCAGCAGCGTGCGGATGTTTTGCCCGCTCATGAGGCACCTCCCCGGCGTGCGTGTGTCGGCATCATCATTGGCTGCGCTCCTCTTCCGGCATTGCCCTTGCGATTTGTCCTCAGCTCTATTATACCACCATCTTTGCGCTCTGTCAAGCCGAACTGAAACGAGTTTCGGAAATTCATGCGTGGGTCGACGGGGTTGTCAACGAATGCCTGCGGCGCAACGAATCAGCGAATGGTGCGCGCGCTCCTATTCGGTTATTCGTTTCCCATTTGTTGACCTTTATCCTCCGGCCGGCTGCGCTCGAGTTGGCATGGCCCAGGTTGGCAGTGATCAGGATGGCCCCGCCCAGGCCTGCGCTGGCCAGCCAGAGGGGTTCGGCGAGTTGAGTAGAAAGGACAACTCCTGGCGTGTGAATTCCCTGGGTTGTCCTTTTCCTAGACGCTGCTTTTCTTTTCCAGCCAGACGAGATGGACCGGGTAGGTGTGCACGAGCTTCAAGCCGGCTGCCCGGGCCGTGGCGCCCGAAAGGACGTTACCGGCATAGCAGTGCCAGCCGATCTCGGTAATGCCCCGCGCCCGGGCCGTCTCCACAAAGGCCGAGGTGATGGCGATGGCCACCCCCCGGCGCCGGTACGGGTCCAGGGTGGCAATGCCGATCTCGCAGCGACGGCCGGTATTGTATTCCGACAGACACCATCCGGCAAGGTCGTCGTCGTGGATGGCGCACACGCCAAAGCTGTTTTCCAGAAACGCGTCGACGGAGGGGCGTTCGGAGCACATCTCTTCGCGCAGCAAGTCGAGCCGGGCAATTCCCTCGTCTTCGAGCAGGGAGCGGTCCGCCGCCCGCAGGGTAAAGCCGTCGGGCAGCAGCCGGCCCGGGTTGGGCCGCTCCTCGGAGAGATGATAGTACTCGTGCAGCCCCCGGACGATGTCCATGCCCGGCAGAATGGCCTCGAGCTGCGGCTCCCAGCCGGCCGGATCATAGCACACGCCGAACGCCGATAGTCCGGCGGCCCCGGCCTGCGGGATCAGCGTCTCGTGAAACAGGCGGGCGAGGGCCTGGTTGAAGCCGGCGTTTTCGGGCGCGCCGGCCAGGAAAAAGCGGTGCCCGGTGCGGGCCATCACGGCGCGCGGCGCACATGGATCGTCGGCATAGACCGCCCCCGGCGACGTGCCCGACAGGAGGGCGATGAGCGACAGGTGAAACTCGAGACCCTCCACTAGCGGCTGCACGCGGCCGTACTGACCTGCCTCCAGCTCGAATAGGTTCATGCGTTCCGGTCCTTTCCTCACTCGGACGGCCCCAGTGCAGAATCAGGCAGTCCCAGCGGATTCAGATCCCCGCCTTTGCGCCTGGCGACGGCGCCATGTGCTTAATCCGCTCCCCCGACCGCAGGGAGGTCCGTTGGCAGCGAGCCCAAACCAGGTCAGCGGGCTATTCGCCAGCCAGGCAGGTGCAGCGCCCGGCCGCGCGCAGCCAGGGCGGCCCCGCTCAAGTTGGCCTCGCCCAGGTCCGCTCCAGCCAAGTTGGCTCCTGCCAGGATGGCGGTGCTCAGGTCTGCGCCGACCAGTGGGTCACTTGTCACGTACAGCGCCATTCCGGTGTCGGCACTTGGACCACGAAATGCACGAAAGGGGCGAAAGCCACGAAAGGCGTGCGCTCTTTTCGTGTTTTTCGCGTTCTTTCGTGGCCTCCGTGGTCCAAATGTCTGCCGGTGTACGCGCCACGGCGAATGCCCACGCTTCTGTCAAACGACCCACTAGGACCGGGCAGGGTGGCCGCCGGCTGTCAACTCCAGGGTGCTGCTGTCGCGTAGCGGCCGCGCCTCCCACAAGTCCCGCCCCCTGCCGGTCATGGCTCACACCTCATGGTGGAAGGCTCAATCTTGTTGTTGCGGACGGATTATAGCACGGTCCTGATACTGCTGCAAAACCTCATGCTGGCAGTTTGCGGGGGAAAAGCAGACGGGCCGCCCTAATCAGACCCCGTTCCAGTCAGGGCAGTCCAAGCGCCTGTAGAGCCTCAATGAGTCTGGCGCGGGGTACTAAAGAGGGGGGGAACGCGGGGACTGTCAATGCCTGCGGCGCAACGAATAAACGAACGGAGATCAGAGTTCCATCCGCTCCGCTCCGCTTCGCTACGGGACTCCCTTGAGTCGGAAGCCCAGAAGCCCAGAAGCCCAGAAGCTCACTCTTCTGGCGAACCTGCACACCGAAAACCGATGTAGAAGTCGAAATCCGTCGGGAAGTAGTAGTTGCGGTTCGCCGCGCGGACAAAGTCCCAAAGGCTGCCCCAACTGCCCCCGCGCAGCACCTTATACGGCGGGGTCTCCGGTCCCGTCGGGTTGCTGTCGGGCGAAACGCTGTAGTAGGTGCTCGAATACCAGTCGTTGACCCACTCCCAGACGTTGCCGCTCATGTCCAGCGCCCCGTACGAGCTGGCCCCGGTCGGGTAGCTGCCCACCTGGCTGGTGTCGCCCACGCAGTCGCTGTAGTTCAGCCGCGAGCAGTCGGCCGCCTCGTTCCCCCAGGGGTACATGCGCGTGTCGGCGCTGCCGCGGGCGGCCTTTTCCCACTCGGCTTCGGTGGGCAGCCGCTTGCCCGCCCGGGCGCAGTAGTCGGTCGCGTCGACCCAGGAGACGTAGATGACCGGGTAGTCGGCGTAAGTTGGGGTGTCATAGTAGAAGGGGCGGGACCAGGAAGAGTTGGAATACGGCGGGTCGCACGCGCCGGCAGCCACGCACTGGGCGTACTGGGCGTTGGTCACCTCGTACTTGTCGATGTAATAGGCATCCAGGTAGACGGTGTGCACGGGCAGCTCTTCTGGGAAGCAAGCCTCGTCCGGGTTGGTCTCGTCGCAGCCCATCTGGAAGGTGCCTGCGGGGACGTAGACCATGTCGTCGGTACTCACATTGACAATGACAAGGCCGTTCGACGCAGGCTCCTGGCCGGTGTGGTACGGAAACTGGCCCGGCAGGGGGAAGGTCCGCGTGTATTGCTCCCCAGGCGCGATTGGCCCGCTATCCCAATCCAACTGCGCCGGCGACAGACTGGCCTCTTGCTGCACCGGCGCAGCCTCTGGCAGAAAGCTGCTGGTGGCTGCTTTAACTATCAGCGGCAAGTACAGCCTATGGCTCCAGCCACTGAAAAGGGTCACGGCGCTGGTCGTATTGTTTGTCCACAGCACTTGCGCACCGGCGGTCACGGTGATAGTGTCGGGGCTCAGGCCGGTGGGCGTGATGGACACTTCGGCCCCTGACAATTCTGTGGCATTGGTCGCCGGCTGCTGGACCAGCCGGACCTGTGTCGATGCCTCCTCTCTTGCCGTCAACTGGTGCGGCAGCGACAGGGGCAAGACCAAGGCTAACAGCGCAAAGACGGGTAACACACGAACAAGCCGGGTTTGCGGATTCATTGCAGACACCTTTCAATTCCTCCAAGGTCAAACCTGAGAAGGTCCGATTTCCGGCGGAAAACAGATGTCGGGCGCCAGGACCGGCCAATCCTATCGCCAGCGCCGTTCCACCTCTCTTTCGGTGCAGTTCACTCCTGTCCCGCTACACACCGGCCCGCACTCTCCAGGATACACGGGGCTTTCGGAGTTGGATGCAGATATTATCAGACCAATTGACGAAGCCGATGAGCAGGAGCAAGGGGATAGCGACCCATAGACCTCTGGGCTCGATCAGGGGAACAGGGATGGTTGTCGGCACCGTCCTGCTCGATTCGAATCCATCAGTGGCTCCAACTTCTGGGCCAGGTGAGGGAACTGGATTGGTGCAGCAATGAAGGCTGTCTTGTTGTACCGTCCAGATCATAGCACAGGTCTGTCGTGGCTGCAAGACGTCATGCAGCCGGTTTCCGGCGGAAAATAGTGGGCGGGGCCGCGCCAATGAGGATTGGATTCCGGTCAAGCACGGTCTGATCCACCAGCCGCCAGGAGGGTGGTCAGGTCAGCCGCTGCATCGAGAAGTGCTGCGACCACTGCCCTGGCGTGGGCAAGGCCATCGCCCGGCATCCACCGCTCCTGAGGTTGCGCAACATGGACTTCGACCGCGACATCGCCTGGGCTTGCGGTTGTTGCTGCGCTTGCTGCGCCCCCTCGGTCATCGCCTAGCATCCTCACTCCCGACGTTGCGCAACATGGACCTCAACCGCAACATCGCCTGGCCTGCGGTTATTGTTGTGCTTGCTGCACCACCTCGGTCATCGTCTGGCATCCGCCGCCCTCGAGGATTGCGCAACATGGACCACAACCGCAACATCACCTGGGCTTGCGGTTGTTGTTGCGCTTGCTGCTATACACCGGCCATCTCCTCCTCCGCCGCCAGGGACAGGGGGACGATGTTGCCTTGTCTCCTTCCTTCTCGGATCAGCCCGTCGCGCAGCGGCTCGGCCACGGCCCGGCCGCCGGGCAAAACGCGGCGCGAGAGGGGGGGTCCTACCCGCATATAGCCCATAAACAACACAATCATACAACCATGCGCGTCCATTTGCTTATTCGTTTCCCATTAGTTCATTCGTTTCCCATTCGTCGACCATTCGTTTCTTCGTTTCCCATTCGTTGACCTCTCTCTCCCGGCCGGCGGCCTGATCTGCTGCCGGCGCTTGCCGCCGTCAGAAGCCTAATGGCCACGTACTTCGGACCTGACGGCCGGCAGACTGCCGGCGGCGATCCAGCCCTGCTCGGCGGCGTGTTGGGCCAAGGCCAGGCTGTCGGGGGCCAGGATGAGCGTGCTGCCCGCGCTGCTCACCTGCTGGGCGAGGCCCCGGATGACGGCGGGGTCCGCATCGGGCACGACGTCGCGGACATAGACTGCCAGGATGCGGCCCTTGTTCTCCGCGACTATCTGGGCATAGATCTCGGGGTCCTCCTCGCCGCTGTCGCCGACGAGGATGAAGGGCAGATGCGGATAGGTGTCCAGGATGGGCCGGATCTGAGCCAGTTTGTGGCCCCGGCTTTCCAGCGGCAGGAACTCCTGGCGAGACACCCCCCAGTCTCGCAAAAAGATCGGCGCGGCGGGGATGCCCTGCAGGTTCAAGAACTCGAGGAGCACGTCGTACAGGTTCCACGGGCCGTTGGAGACAAAGAAGAGGGGGTTGCCGGGCAGGCCGGGCAGGCCGGCGTGGAGAGCCCGGTAGAAGCTTGCCACCCCGGGAAACGGCAAGCGGGTGCGCGCACTGCCGAGCATGATGGTGCGCGCCGCGCGCAGCATATTGCCGACATTGGTCTGGACAACCGTGTCATCGATGTCGCTGATGACGCCAAAGCGGGCCGTGGGGGGCGGCACCAGCACCTGGCCCTCGGCGATGAGGGGGTCGCCGCCGGCTCGCGGGCGCGGGGCAAGGAGCAAGAGCTGAACCGGGTGCCATTGCCCGGGCTCCGCCAGGGCCTCGGGAAGCCGCAGGGTCACCTCGAACAGGCCCTCTGCGTCGGCCTGCACTTCTTGCTCGACGCCGTGAAAGCGGGCGAGCAGGCGAGCGTGGGGGACCTCTTTGCTCGCCACGCGCTTGAGCATGTCCTGCAGGTTCTCCCAGGCGGAGTCCTGCTCCCCGGGCGGCTCGATGCCCCGGTCCTCGAGCACCCGGCCCTTCAAGTAGAGCCGGCTGGAGGTGCCATAGCCGCGGTAGGCCTGGATCATGAGATCGTCGGGGCCTCCGGTGGCGCGACGCAGCCTGTACTTCAGGGTGTCAAAGCGCTGCTCGGCGGCGTGAACCAGGGGCGCAAGCTTTCGCTGCCAGGCCGCCATCCGATGCCCCGGAGCTCCGAGCGCAGGGTCAGTGGCCCAGGACCCGCACGCTCTCGGCGCGGGGGTGGGCCTTGAGGGTTACGCTGCCGAAGCGGCGGAGCAGCTCCCGGCCCCGATCGCGCCTCTCGGCCATGCGTGCCTCTTTGGCCTTCCACCGCCCCTGGAGCTGGTTGATCACGAGGGCACTGTCGCCCCGAATCTCGAGGGAGAACTCCTCGGGGCGGCGCCCCGCCTCTTCGATGCGCTGCACGAGATCCTGCAGGGCGGCGATGAGCGTGTCGTATTCGGCCTCGTTGTTGGTGTAGCCGCCGCCGAACTCGAGGCGCTCCAACCGGCGCGCACCGTCCTGCAAGCGGGTGAGGGCATAGCTGCCGTAGCCCTGCCCGGGATTCCCCCGGCTGCCGCCGTCAAAGACGATCAGGTAGTCAGGCCCCTTCTGCCGGCCGGGGGCGGCAGGGCGCGCCGTCTTCCCAACGGGGGCCGTGGCGGCAGCTTGGGCTTGCGGCTCGGGCGGTGGCAGCTCGCCCCGGGAGGCCAAAATCTCGAAAAGGCGCTGCCTGTCTTCGGGTCGCAGGCGCGCGATCTGGTCGGCGAGCTTTTGCACGGCGTCGCTCACGGTCCTGTCTCCCTACACCGTGGCTTGGTTCTCTCGCTGGATCTCGCCGTAGAGATACTCGAGGTTGGCCATGTGCAGCCGCTGCACGAGCCCACCCAGGGGGATGCGCGATTTGCCGCAGGCCTCGATGTCGATTTCGGCCAACGCCGAGCGGGGCTGGCCCCGCTCCACGATGGTCCGCACCCTCCTGTCGATGCAGCGCAGGTAGGCGATGCTGCTGTCCACCGTCTCGTCGATCTCTCCCCGGAGCAGGACGCCGCCATGGCCCTGCACCACGTTTTCCAGGTTCAGAGCCTTGATCTGGCGCAGGGATTTGCTCAGCTCCTCGGCGTCGCCGCGCACGACAAGGGGCACCGGGGTCACGACGTCGCTGGCCACCAACACCTTGTCTTCGCGCAGGTGGGCCATGATCGCATCGGGGGCGTGGCCGGGGGCGTGCATGAGATGGATCGTCTTTTCGCCGAGGCGTATAAGGAGGTCGGTTTCAAAGACCAACTGCGGGATCCGCAGCTCCACAGACGCCAGGGCCGGGGTCTGAGCCTTGGCCTGGGCCAGGCTCTCCGCCCCGACCTTGAGGAGCGTTTCTCGCGTCAGGCGGTGGCTGATGAGCTCTGCCTCGGGAAAGAGATAGCTACCGTAGATGTGGTCGGCGTGGTGGTGGGTGAGGATGACGTAGCGAATGCCTGCCGGGCAGCGCTCCAGGGCAAACTCGCGGACCTGGCGGGTTTCCTGGGGAAAGGGCAGGGTATCGACGATCACTGCACCTTCGGGAGTTATAACGACGGTGGCTGAGACTTCGGCATAGAGCTGGCTGATGAATACATAGACATCTTCGGTGACACGTTCCCGAATCATATTAACTCCCCGGCTTCGCGCTGGGTTCAGGATATCACAAACGGGGGGGCTTGTCAAGGGCCAGGCCGGCAATCCGATTTTCGATTTTGCCCGACAAGCCTGGCTCCGGCGCCACACGCCGGCAAGGCGGTCGACGAGCGTCGCTGTTCGCTTGACAAATGGCGGCGCCGAGGCTATGCTAGGGCAGAAGGGGGAGGGGTAGCCATGCCAGAGCAGGGAACCGGCGCCGGGTTGTCAGGCGAAAACGCCTCGCCTGGCGCCGGCCGCGGCACCTGGGCGGCCCTTCTCGCCATCCTGGCCGCCGGCGCGGCCCTGCGCCTTTATGGCCTGGACTGGGACGGCGGCCAGTGGCTGCACCCTGATGAGCGGCAGATCTATTTCGTGGCCCTGGAGCTGGGCTGGCCGGAGAGCCTGGCCCAGGCCTTGAGCCCGAGCAGCCCCCTCAACCCTGGGTTTTTTGCCTACGGCTCGCTGCCCATCTATCTGCTGCGCCTGGCCGCCGGGCTGTTGGCGCCCCTCTGGCCTGCCCTGGGGCAGCCCGACAACCTGCACCTCATCGGGCGCCCGCTCGCGGCCCTGATCGACGTGGGGACGGTCTACCTGACGTACCGGCTGGCCAGGCGGCTGGGCGCGGGCAGCGCCGGGGGGCTGCTGGCGGCAGCGCTGGTGGCGCTGGCCGTGGTGCATGTCCAGGCCGCCCACTTTTATACCGCCGACGTGCTCCTGACCTTCCTGGCGATGCTGGCCCTCAACCTGGCCATCGACGTGGCCCACGGTGCCGGCCGGGGACGGCAGGCAGCCCTGGGGGTGACCATTGGGCTGGCGCTGGCGACCAAGGTCGCCGCCGCCCCGCTCGTGCTCCTCGTGCCCACCGCCTTCTATCTGCGCTCGGGTGTCGAAACGCGGGGGCGCGGCGGTGACGGCCAGGATCCCTTGGCGCCCGGCCGGCACCCGCTGCAGGGCGCGGGTGGCGCGTTCCCGGTGCTGCTCCTTGCGACCCTGACGTTTCTACTGGTCCAGCCCTACGCCCTGATCGACTGGCAGACCTTTCTGGGCGACACGCTGCGCGAGGCCGAGATCGCGTGGGGCCGGATGGACGTGCCCTACACGCGGCAATACGCCGGGACGGTGCCCTACCTCTATCCCGCCTGGCAAGCAGCCCTGTGGGGCCTGGGCCTGCCTGCCGGCCTGGTGGGCTGGGCGGCGCTGGCGGCGCTGCTCGCGCGCTGGCTGCGCCGCGGTGCTCCAGCCGACACCCTGGTCCTGGCCTGGGCCATCCCCTACTTCCTGGTCGCCGGCCTGTTCTACGCCAAGCCGCTGCGCTACGCGCTGCCTCTCGTGCCCGTTCTGTGCGCCGCGGCAGCCTCAGCCCTGGCAGGAGGGGGCCGCCCGCGGTTGGCCAAGATCGGAGGCTGGGCGCTGGCCGCCGCCGCGCTGGCGTATGCCCTCCTCTTCACCCAGATCTATGCCGCGGCGCACCCGTGGATCGCCGCGTCGGCCTGGATCTATGACCAGGTGCCGGCGGGCAGCACGCTGGCCGTCGAGGAATGGGACATGGCCCTGCCCCTGCCCCTCGCGCAGGGTGTGGACGGGCAGGAGCGGCGCATCGAGGAGTACCAGGTGCAGGTGCTGCCCGTCTACGACGAGCCGGACGACGAGGCCAAGTGGCAGGCCCTGGCTGCCGGCCTGGCAGAAGCCGACTATGTCGTCATCGCCAGCCGGCGGGCCTATGGCGCCCTGGCCCGGCTTGAGGAGCGCTACCCCATGACCGGGCGCTACTACGAGCAGCTGTTTGCCGGGGAGCTGGGCTTTGTCCTGGCCGGCGAGTTCATCCGCGGCCCGGCGTGGCTCAACCCCCGCGTGCCGCCGCTGCCCGGGGCCGCACCGCGCTGGCTGCTGCCCGACGAGAGCCTGGTCGTCTACGACCATCCCCGGGCCATGGTGTGGCGAAACGAGGAGCGCCTGCCCGTCGAGGAGCTGCTGCGCCGTCTCTCCACGGGCGAGTAGGCAGGCCTTGGGGCTCAACCCAGGTGGGCTGCAGCCCACAAGCCAGGCGAGGAGGATCCAGGCGGATCGTCCCACGTAAGCAAGTTGCGGCCCAACGCAACAGGGTTATGGCTCGGCACCGCCCGTGGGCGTTGGGGTGGGGGACGGCGTCTCGGTTGGGGACGGCGTCGCGGTGGGCGTCGGCGTCTCGGTCGGCGTCTCGGCCGGCGCGGGCATCTCGGTCGGCGTCGAGGTCGGCGGCGGTGTGCTCGTGGCGGTTGGCGCCGGGGTGTCCGTAGGCGTCGCCGAGGGTGCCGCCGTGGCCGAAGGCTCCGGGGTCCAGGTGGCCGTCGCGGTGGCGGGGGGCAGGGCATTTTCGACGTTGATCCAGGTGCGCGCCTCGACGCTGTGACCCGCGGCGTCAAAGACCACGACGCGCAGGGTGTAGGGCCCGTTGGCCAGGGAACGCACGTCCCATATGGCCAACATGCCGCTTTCGACCGGAGTTGTCACGGGCCCGGCGACCGGTCCCCAGCCGATGGGGTTGTCGCCCTCGCCGTATTCGACCAGGTAGTAGGCAAAGTCCGGCAAGGTTGCCCGCCCCACGACGTACACCTCGCCGCTCACCGTCTCCCACGGCAGAGGCTGGAAGATGGCCACCTGGGCCTCGGCGGCGTGGACCGGGCAGGGATCGGCGGGCGGTTGGGGGATGGCATGGGCCTCGGCCCAGCGCTTGCCTTCCTCACCAGGCAGGACAAAGAAGTAGCTCTCCTGCACCGCTTCGGGCGGGCAGAACTCGGTGGCGAGCCCCCCGGTGGTCACGTCGATGCGCACCAACTGGTGAAAGTCGAACTCGGGCCCCAGCGGGCCCTGGCCGGCGGCAAAGATCTCCTTGCGGCGGCGGTCGGGCGGGGTCGCCGGCCCGGGCAGCGCGCCCGAATCGGCGCTGATCTCAACCTCCTCGATGCCCTCCGGCCGGGGGAACTCGGCGGCCGGGATGCCGGCCAGCGCCTGCTCCATGAAGGCACGCCAGATGGGTGCCGCGCCCCGGGCGCCCGACACGTCCTTCATGGGCGTGTTATCGGCGTTGCCCACCCACACCCCGGTCACGAGCTCCGGGGTGTAGCCGAGCGTCCAGGCGTCGCGCCAGTCGTCCGTCGTGCCCGTCTTGGCCGCTGCCGGCCGGGAGAGAACGAGGGCGTTGTTCTGACCGAAGGAGGGTGCCCGAGCCGCGTTGTCAGCCAGGATGTGGGTGATGAGGTAGGCGTGCTGAGGGCTGACGACCTGCTCGCCAGGCGGTGTCTGGTACCCCTCGATGATGCGGCCCCCCGCATCCTCGATGCGCAGGATGGCCACCGGGGGGACTCGCTTGCCGCCATTGGCAAAGGTGCCGTACGCGCCCGCCATCTCCAGGAGGGTCACGTCGCCGCCGCCCAGGGTCAGGCTCAGGCCATAGTCGGTGCGGTCCAGCGACTCGATGCCCAGGCGATGGGCCGTGTCCAGCATGGCCGGCAGGCCGACGAACTCCAGCGTCTTGACCGCGGGGATGTTGAGGGAGCGGGCCAGCGCCTCGCGGACCAGCACGGGCCCGTGCTCCTCGCCGTCATAGTTGCGCGGGCTCCAGGGCCGGCCCTGGGCGTCGGTGTATTCCGTCTTGACGTCCCAGATGAGCGTCGCCGGGGTCCAGCCCTTCTCAAAAGCGGTCACATAGTTCACAGGCTTGATCGACGAGCCCGGCTGCCGGGGCCGCAGGGCAACGTTCACCTGCCCGTCAATCTCCGGGTTGTCAAAGTCGGCGCTGCCCAGCATGGCGAGTATCTCGCCCGTGGCCGGGTGGAGGGCGACGAGGGCGGCGTTGGTGGCGTGGCGGTCGGCCAGGGTGGCCAGGTGGGCTCGCGCCGCTTCCTCGGCCGCGACCTGCAGGCGGCTGTCGAGCGTCGTCGTGACGCGCAGCCCACTGCGGTAGAGGACGTCGGCGCCGTACTTTTGCTCCAGGAGCTGCTGCACCCAGGTCACAAAGTGGGGCGCCTGGACGTCGAACTGGCGCGGCTGCAGCGTCAGCTCCTCGGCGGCAGCCGCGTCGGCTTCCGCCTGGCTGATGTAGCCCTGCTGGACCATGAGGTCCAGGGCCACAGCCTGGCGGCGCCGCGCGCCCTCCCAGTTGGTGTAGGGGTCCCAGTAGGCCGGCGCCTGGGGCAGCCCGGCCAGGAGCGAGGCCTCGGCCAGGGTCAGCTCGCCGGCTTTTTTGCCGAAATAGGTCTCTGCCGCGGCTTCGATGCCATACGCCAGGTTGCCATAGTTGATCTCGTTGAGATAGATCTCCAGGATCTCTTTTTTGGAGTAGCGGCGGCTGACCTCCGAGGCGAGGACCGCCTCGCGGATCTTGCGGCTCAGCGTCACCTGGGTGCGCTCCTCGGGCGAGAGGAGCACCAGGCGGACCAGCTGCTGGGGGATGGTGCTGGCGCCCGACACGACGCCGCCCCCTTCGACGTTTTGCAGCACGGCACGGGCGATGCCGATGGGATCGACGCCCGGGTGCTGCCAGAAACGCTCGTCCTCGGTGGCTACGGTGCCGTTGATCAGGTAGGGCGAGATCTGCTCGTAGGGCACGAGGATGCGCCGGCCGCCCGTGGGATCCGAGATCTCGTGCAGCAGCTCGCCGTTGCGGTCATAGATGCGCGTGCTCAGGAACGTGGCCGACCTACCCCGCAGTGCCTCGGGAGAGGGCAGGTCACCGGCGATGGCCGCGTAGGCCGCCACGATCAGGCACAGGGACAGGGCAAAGAGGGCCGCGACCGACAGGGCTGCCACCAGGAAGGTCGAGCCACAGCCTGCTCCCCGTGGCCTGCGGCCCTGGGGCAGGGGCGGTGGTGGCGGAGGCGGCACGTAGGTCCCGCGGCGCGTGGTCCGGGGACGCGAGGGATAGGCCGGCGGTGCCCCGGGCTGCGGGCTGCGCCCGCTGCGCCTGCCAGAACGATCCAGCCGGCGGGTGGGGTCCTCGCCCTCGAGCCGCCGCGTTGATCTGTCGTACGAATTGGTCATCCATTCTCCCCGGCCGGCTGCCCAGGGCAGCCGGCGTGGTGTTCCGTCCCATTCTTAGACGGTCCGGCAGGAGGTAGGGTTCCGCGCTGCGCGGGGCCCCCACCCGGACCGTGTACAGGCTATTGTATGGGAACCGGCGGGCAAGTCAACTCTGGGGATGTGCGGGGTTTTTTGACGTGCCCGGCAGCCTGCCCCCTTGTCCTGGGGGACCACCGGGCACCTCCGGCACGGGATGCCCCTGGGATCGTATGAGAACGGATGGCTACCCGGGTTTCGGAGGGGGAGCCTTATGCAGGTAGGATAAGCCCTACTCCCCTGGGGGGTCAGGTACTACCCTATGGTGCCCACAAACAACACAACCGCACAAGCGTCCGCGACAGATGGTGCGGCAGCGGACATGGCTGCGCTGCCCTCCTTGCCCTCCTCGGCCACGTCGCCGGCGCGCCGGCATCTGTGCCGGTCGTCCTCCGGCAAGGGGTGGAATACAAGTTGTCTCCCCGCCCACTTGTGCTATAATGGCCCCGCCAACGATCGATTCTGGGAGGCAACCATGGTCAGCCAAGAACTGCTGGACATCCTGCGCTGCCCGCATTGCGTCAGCGGGCCGACACGCAAAGAAGGGCCTGATCCGGGCCGACTGGAGCTGGTCCGGGGCGAGTGGCTCGTCTGCCAGGAGCCCGACTGCGGTCGCAAGTACCCCATCGTCGACGACATCCCACGCATGCTCATCGAGATCGGCGACAAGTACCGCGAGACGCCCGTGGAGGCGCTGGGGAAGGCGGCCGAATAGGGCTGGAAAGCTGCCGGGGTGATAGGGCGGCCTGCGATCGCGACTGCCCCGGCCGGCGGCTACCGGCCGTCGCGCTCCACGCGGGTGAGTGGAGCTTCGCGCCGGATCTGAAAGTGGTCCAGATCGCGGGCCACGATCGTATCGGGAAAAATGGGCTGCGCCTCTTCGAGGATCTCGCGCTCGGCATAGCGGCGGGAGATGTGGTGCAGGATGAGGTACCGGACGTTGGCCTCGCGGGCCAGCTCCGCTCCCTGCCGGGCGGTCAAGTGTCCGAACTCTCGCGCCACGTCCGCTTCCAGGCCCGTGTACGTCGCCTCTATGACCAGCGCGTCGGCATCGCGGACGGGCTCCAGGAGATCGTCCGTAGCGGCCGTGTCACCTATGAACACGAACTTGGTGCCGGCTCGGGGCGGCCCGAGGACCTCGTCGGGATGGACACGGCGCCCGCCGGGTAGTATCACCGCCTGGCCTCGCACCAGCATCGCCCGCTCCGGGCCGGCCGGCACTCCCAGGGCCTCGGCCTGCTCGGCCAGGAACGGCCTGCGGGGCTTTTCGGTAAATACAAAGCCAAAGTTGTCGGGCCCGCGGTGGGTGACGGGAAAGGCCGACAGTTGGAAAGATTCGTCCTCCAGAACCACGCCGGGTTTCAGGTCCACCAGGACAAAGCGCAGCGGTGGCCGGTATCGCCCGAAAACCACCTTCATCAGCGCCGAGACCCGGTCCAGGGCCCACTTCCCGCCATAGATCTCCATCTGGTCGATCATCTCCCAGCGGGCAAAGGTGGAGGCCAGGCCCGCCAGGCCCAGGATGTGGTCCAAGTGACCATGGGTCAGCAGGATCTTGTCCAGGCGCCGGAAGCCGAGCCCACTGCGCAAAAGCTGCCGCTGGGTGCCCTCGCCGCAGTCGATCATGAAGCGATGCTCTTTGTGCAGGACGATGGCCGAGGGTAGCCCACGCCGTATGGACGGCGCCGACGCCGACGTACCTAGAAATACGAGCTCAAACATCTGGCCTCTCTATCGAACATTATTATCCCACAGAACAGGAGTGGCGTCAACCTACCTCTGCGAGCAGGAACCGCTGCGTCTGCAGCCCGGTTGTCGTTTGCCTGAGCACAGCTTTTGGGCTAGAATAGCCTGACACATCGAGCGAGGAGGGCGCACAATGAAACATCTCTGGTCGCCCTGGCGGCTGGAATACCTGACAACCGGCAAGCAACCCGGCTGTATCTTTTGCAGTGCCGTGCAGGGCAGCGATGACCGCGAGAACCTTGTCCTCTATCGCGGCGAACTCGCCTTTCTTATCCTCAACCGCTTTCCCTACAACAATGGTCATCTCATGGTGGTGCCCTACGCCCACGTCGCCAGCCCAGAGGAACTGGAGCCGCCGGTCCTGGCCGAGATGATGCTGCTCCTGAACCGCAGCCTGGCCGCCCTGAGAAGTGCTATGGAGCCGGAGGGCTTTAACGCGGGCCTCAACCTGGGCCGCGTGGCCGGCGCCGGCGTGGAGGACCACGTGCACATCCACGTCGTGCCGCGCTGGCTGGGCGACACCAACTTCATGACCGTCGTCGGCGATATGCGCGTCGTGCCCCAGACGTGGCTGCAGACCTACGACCAGCTCAAAGCTGCGTTGGAGGCGCAAGTCTAGATTGCCACGCATCCGCAGCCTCCTGGTGCGGCTCGGCAGCCGGGGGCGCGAAGGGGTGCAGTACCTGGGCCGCCAACTGCCATGGTACGAGCCCGGCCAGAGCCAGGAGGGACGCAACCTCCGGAGCCTATATGCGGGGACGGCCTGGTTCGGGCTCATCAGCGGACTGGTCGCCACCTTTTTGCCCGTCTTTGCTCTGCGCCTGGGCGCTACCACGGCCGAGCTTGGCTGGCTGACCGCACTGCCGGCGCTCGTCAACGTCGTGTGGCTCGTTCCCGCCGCCCGCCTCATCGAGCGCAGCCGGCGGCGCCTGCCCGTGATCCTCAACACGGCTCTCCTGCAGCGCCTGGGCTACTTGGCTATGGCGATCATGCCCTTTGTCCTGAGCAAGGGCCGGGTTGAGGCACTGATCCTGCTTCAGACCATCGTCACGCTGCCCACAGCCGTGACCAACACCGCCCTCACCAGCCTCATGCCCGACCTGACTTCGCCTGGAAGGCGCGGACAGGTGGTCAGCGTGCGCTGGCTGCTCCTGGCGGTCACGGGGACCGTGGCCGCACTCGCCGGGGGCGCCTTCCTGGATCTGATTCCGGTTCCCCTAAACTACCAGATCCTCCTCGGGGCCGGTGCGCTGCTGTCGTTTCTGAGCCTACCCTACCTCAGGCGCATACGCGTGCCCGACGCCGTGACGCTGGCCCGCGCCGGGACACCGCGGCGCCGCTATTCCTGGCAGACTCTCCGCCAGAGCCTGGGGAGTGTCAGGGCGCAGCGCGAGTTCGTGAGCTTTGCCCTGGCAACCTTTGTGTTTTACTGGGGCCTCTACCTGCCGGCGGCCCTGTGGTCAGTCCTGCGCGTGCGTGACCTGGGCGCCACGGACACCTGGATCGGCATTATCGCCGTCGTCGTCGATGCCAGTACCATCGCCGGCTATCTGTATTGGGGCAAGGTCGCCGCACGGCGCGGCGACCGCTGGCTGCTGGTCCTCACAGCCCTGGGCGTCGCGCTGTACAGTGCCTTGACGGCGCTGGTGCCCAGCATTCAGTGGATGCTCGTGACGTCGGTGCTCGGTGGCTTGACCTGGGCGGGCTGCAACCTGGCCCTCTTTAACGTCATGCTGCGCGTCAGCCCGTCCGACCACAGGCCGACCTACGTGGCCATTTTCACGGCGCTGATGAACGTCACCGCCTTCGCCGGGCCCCTGCTCGGCGCAGGACTGGCCGACTGGATCGGCGTGCGGCCCACGTTCCTGGTGTCCGCCGGGGTGCGGGCAGTAGGGGCACTGCTCCTCTGGCGGCTGGTGCGCGGCCCAAACCCAGGAGATCGATAAGGCCAGGCCCCCCCGGAAGTGACCTGGCCCGAAATGCCAATTCTAGGTCAACAGTGTCTTGTGCAGTTCCCTCACGGACCAGCACCAGGCCAACCGGCAGCCACGATCCAGCCCACTGTCGCGGCAACGATGGCCGCGACCATTGCCGCCGCACTGGGCACCGGTGAGGTCTGCCGGCCGAAGGTTCTCGCTGCCCACAGGCTGACCGGCGCGGTGGCCAGCAACGCGACGACAACCGGCAAGGGCAGAACCCAGCCGGCCAGGGCAATGACGAGCAGGTACGATACGGCGATAAGGGCATGGTGCAGCAGCCGCGTTCGCTCGCCGAGAAGCACCACCAGTGAGCGCTTGCCCACGGCCGCGTCGGCCTCGCGGTCGGCCCAGTGCACGGCCAGCAGGTTCACCAGGACCAAGGTAAAGATGGGCAGCAGGGCGAGCACGGCCTCGATCGTGGGCCGGCCCGTCTGGACCGTGTAGCCCATCAGGGGCATGAGCAGCCCGCCCAGCAGGGCATTGTCCAGCTCGCCGAGCCCGCGCCGCTCCAGGCACAGGGGAGGCATCGAGTAGAACCACCCGCCCAGCAGGCCCAGGCCCACGATCCAGGCTGCGTGTGGCGAGATCACGCCGTTCAGGGTAAAGAGGGTGGTCAAGGCGACCGCCAGCGCACCCGAGACCAGCCCGGCCCATAGCGCCCAATGGTCCGGCACCAGCCCGGCCGGCAGCACGCCACTGCCGCCCGAGAACCAGGTGCGCCGGGTCAGTGCATCGGTGTCCACGTCGGCGTACTCGTCGACATAGCTGGCGAGCAGGTTGGCCAGCTCCGTGATCAGGAATCCCGCCGCCGCCGCGCCCCAGTAAAAATAGCCGCTGTGCCCATAGGCCATCGCCGCGCCGAGGGCGTAGGCCAACATGCCGCCGGGCAGGATCAGTGGGCGGGCCATGCGCACCAGTGCAGACACTCGGGTCAACGGTGCCATTGCTCAGCGGGCAGGCAAATCAAAACGCCAGGCCCACAGCGGGGCCTGGCGATGAACGACATCAGAAACAGAGGCGCAGCTAGAAAGCCTGATCGGGCTTCCACACCGTCCAGACCTTGCCGACCAGGTGCGGACCGACCTTCAGCGTGTCCTTGCCCGGCTGCCACCCGGACGGCGTGGCTTCGGCGCCCTTGCTATTGCGCACCACCTGGAAGGCCTGCACCTGGCGGATGAGCTCGGCCACGTTGCGGCCGACCGGGGGTGTAAGCACCTCCATCGCCTGGATGATGCCATCGGGGTCGATGAGGAACCGGCCACGGATGTCCACGCCGGCGTCCTCGTCATAGACGCCATACATCTGCCCGATCTTGCCCCCGGCGTCCGAGAGCATCGGGTACGGAACGCCGCCGTCGACCATTTTGGACAGCTCTTCTTCGAACCAGATCTTGTGGCTGAAGCGGCTGTCGGTGCTCATGGCGAGCACCTGCACGCCCATCGCCTCCAGCTCGGGGCACTTGACGGCAACTGCCGCCAGCTCGGTCGGTCAGACGAAGGTAAAATCTCCGGGATAGAAGCAGAGGCTGATCCATTTTCCCCGGTAGTCCGAGAGCTTGATGTTCTTGAAGCCGCCGTTGAAATAGGCGCTGGCCTCGAAATCAGGGGCTTCCTTGCCGACGCGTGCTAAGGACATTCTGACCTCCTCTTTGTGTACTGGGGCACCTGCCACAGGTGCCGCGGCGGGAGACGCGAGCGGTCCCCGCGCCGCTTGGACGCACGACACGACCTCTTCGCTCACTCAGGCACCTCCTCGTGGAAATCGCCAGCGGCCAGACTTTTGTCATAACCTGCTGGCATAATAGAGTATAGCATGGCCCGATTTTCCTGTCAACACAGGCACAGGCCTTGTGCCGTTCTGAGCCTCTGAACGCGAACGGCCGCCTGTCCCAGCGGGCCTACCCGCCTGGCAGCCGTTGCTCCAGGGCATTAATATAAGGCTGCACACGCTCGGCGTCTTCGGGCTGCAGCGCTAGGTAGGAGCGAAAGTGCTCCAGCGCCTCCTGGTCGCGCCCCAGCTGGAAGTGGGTCAGCGCCAGGTTCCAGTGGCTCCCCGCGTCCTGGGGGTCAAGAGCCAGTCCGGCCTCGTAGGCCTCCGCTGCCTGCTCCGGTCTGTTCAGCTGGTTGTAGGCCAGCCCGAGGAAAAAGTAGGTCGAGACATCAGCCAGGGAAGGATCGGCTGCCAGGGCCGTCTCGAGCTCAGCCGCTGCCTCTTCCCAGGCTTGCCGCCGGATGGCATCCTCGCCCCGCGACAGGCTGAGGCGCGGATCCTCCAGGTGGGCCTGGGTGGCCAGCGCCGTGCCACCGGCGAGGACGAGCACGGCCACGAGCACAGCAGGCCAGTAGCGAGCCGGAGCGTTCAGATCCGACACTGTCCCGCGGATGGGATCCAGCTGGTAGCGAGGAGCCAGGGCCCAGCCCAACGCCAGGCCGCCAATCAGCCCGCCGATGTGGCCCAGGTTGTCGATGCCCGGCCGCGTAAAGCCGAGGAAAAGGTTGATGGCGATCAGGAAGGCGATGTTGCCCAGGCGAGCGCGGCCCCAGGCCCCGAGCCGCTCCCGGTGCAGGAGGAAGAAGGCGGCCAGCGCGCCGATGAGGCCAAAGATGGCGCCCGAAGCGCCGGCCGACAGGGTCCAGCTGAACGCATAGCTTGCCAGGCTGCCCATCAGACCGGACAGGATATAGATCAGCGCAAAGCGCAGGGGGCCATAGATGCGCTCCAGCTCTGTGCCGATGGCAAAGAGGGCGTAGGCGTTGAAGAGCAGATGAAACGCGCCGATGTGCAGAAACATGGCCGTAAACAGCCGCCAATATTGGCCGGCCACGATGAGGGGCGTGACCTTGGCCCCCATGCGCACCAGCACCTCTATTTCGGTAGAGCCCCCGGCGAGGGTCTCCAGGCCAAAAACGACGATGATGGCGGCCAGCAGGACCCAGGTGACGATGGGGCGATAGAAGGGCAAGGCATAGGAGACCGGGCGGGGCTGTAAGTCTGAAGGCTGGTTCACAGGTAGACCTTTCTGGGCGTCGTCCGGCGGTGCTCCGCCCGCAAAATGGCCATTACGTCTTCTACGGCAGTGTCCAGAGAGCCGTGGCGGTTGACGACGGCGTAATCGAACTCTGGGATGTGGCGCAGCTCCTCGCGCACCATTGCCAGCCGCTGCTCGAGCGCTTCCTCCGACTCGGTGTGGCGCTTCCGCAACCGCGCTCGCAGCTCCTCTTCCGACTCGGGCAGGACAAAGACGGTGATGGCCATGGGCAAGAGGCTCTTGACTGTCCGGGCCCCCTGGATGTCGAGGCGCATCATCACGTCCTGCCCCGACTCGAGCGCTTCGCGCACGTGGGCGCGCGGGATGCCCTTGTGCTGCCCATAAACCCTGGCGTGCTCCAGCATCTCGCCCTCGGCGATTATCCTCTCGAACTCGGCGGTGGAATAGAACACATAGTCCCGGCCGTGTACCTCGCCGGGCCGGGGTGGCCGGTCGGTGGCCGTGACGACGAAGGAGAAGGGGCAGCCGAGCTCTTTCATGCGCTGCACCAGGGCGTCTTTGCCCACACCCGAAGGCCCGGAAATGATGATAAGCAGGGCTGCGTTCTCGCGCTCGTAAGGGTTGGTGTCTGTCGAGCTCTTGTCCATTGCCACCGGTTCTACCTTGACTGATTTCAAAGTTGGCACCCCTCCACGATTGCGTTATAATCCGGCCAAGTCGCGGGATTGCCGCTGTGAGCGAGGGTGTCAACCATGCCTATATACGAATATCGCTGCCACGACTGCCGGCGAAGGGTCAGCATCTTCTACCGCTCCTTCGCCTCCGGCGAGGGCCAGCCGACCTGCCCCCGCTGCGGGGGCCAGCGCCTGACGCGCTTGATGTCGCGGGTGGCAGTGGTCCGTTCCGAGGAGAGTCGCCTCGACGACTTGGCCGATCCGTCCATGCTTGACGACCTCGACGAAAACGATCCCAAGAGCCTCGCTCGCTGGATGCGCAAGATGAGCGACGAAGCGGGCGAAGACATGCCCTCTGAGTTTGGTGAGGTCATGGACCGCCTGGAGTCCGGCCAGTCGCCCGAAGAGATCGAACAGGCAATGCCCGACCTGGCACAGGACATGGATATGGGCGGCGGCATGGACGGCCTGGACTAACGGCTAGAAGTGCTCGAACTGGACGACGTCCAGCACAAAGACCGTCGCCCCGCCCACCTGGACGTCAACGGGCGTTGGCATGTACATCTCTCCGGGCTCCATGACCGGCGGCAGCGGATTGACAAACTGCGTCCGGGTCCGGCAGTTCTCCTGGATCAGACGCAGCACGTGCGGGACTTGAGGATCCTCGATGCCGATAAAGATCGTGGCGTTTCCCTGCCGCAGAAACCCGCCCGTGGTGCTGATGGTGGTCGCCCGGTAGCCGGAACCGGTCAGAGCATCCACCAACCGTCCCGCGTCGTCGCTATGGACAATGCTCATAATCAGCTTCATCCCGTTTCCCCACCTCTTTTCAATACGTGCCGCTCCTCGATCCAGCGGCGAATGGCAGCCTGTACTTCGGCCGTGCTTTGCCGGGCATCGACGCACACCCAGCGCTCCGGCTCGCGGGCAATCATCTCCAGGTAGCCGGCCCTGACCCGGCGGTGGTACTCCAGGTCCTTCTGCTCCATCCGGTTCCACGAATCTCCCTGGCCACCGGCCTTGCGTCGCAGGCCCAGCTCCACAGGCAGGTCCAAGTAGAAGGTCAGATGGGGAAGCAGCCGGCCTGTGGCAAAGCCGGTCACAGCCTGCACCTCTGCCAGGTCCAGCCGGTGCCCATAGCCCTGGTAGGCCAGGCTGGAATCGGCGTAACGGTCCGAGAGGACGACACCGCCGTGGGCCAGGTGGGGCCGGATGACCTGGGCCACGTGTTGCGCCCTGGCAGCCGAAAAGAGCAGGAACTCGGTGTTCGGCGCCATCTCGGTGTGCGCCGGATCGAGCAGGATAGCTCGCACCAGGTCCCCGATGGCCGTGCCGCCCGGCTCGCGGGTTGTCAGCACGTCGTGGGCGTCCTCGCGTAGAGCTGCCGCGAGGAGTTGCATCTGCGTGGTCTTGCCCGACCCTTCCGGGCCCTCGAAAGTGATGAACAGGCTCAAGCCGCGCTTCCTCTCCATTGGTCCAAGGCCATTATACCTGAAAAACGAGCCCAGGGCAAGAGAAAAGCGCCGGTCCGCGCCTGCACCGCCGAGATGGCAGGCTTGGCTTTCATCTGGATGTGTGCTAGAATATGCCTGGGAACGTGCAATGTGGCCAGCCTTTCAGCGACGAAGCCAATCGAATACAGATTCTCTCACACTCATAAGGAGGTCCACATGCGAAAAATGATGTTCTTGGTCTCGGTGATTCTGATCGCCAGCCTGGCGGCCTGTGGAGGCGACGGAGGTGGCGGTGAGGAGGGTGGTGCAGGAGACGCCACGGCGGGGGAGACGGTCTACAGCCAGGTAGCCTCGCCCGCGTGCAACACCTGCCACTCCCTGGAGCCCGACACGACCCTCGTTGGGCCGTCGCTGGCAAACATTGGCTCCGAGGCAGGCAACCGCGTCGAGGGGCTGTCCGCCGAGGAATACCTGCGCCAGTCCATCGTCGAGCCCGATACCCACATTGTGGAGGGTTTTACGCCGGGCATCATGCCCAACACCTATGGTACGCAGCTGAGTGAAGAGCAGATCAACGACCTGGTGGCCTACCTGCTAACGCTGTAGAGGCAGTCGTCGCCCAAGGTCAAGAGGAACCAATGGCGGTATGCCTGGACAATGCCCGGGGCCTGGCCACTGAGACAACAGTGGCCCGTGCCCCGGGGGCTCGGATGCTGGGCAGGGATTGGACCGCGGCTGGGGATGGGCCATGAGCAGCCCCAGCCGGCTCTGGACCGTCGGCGATCTGACGCGCCGCATCCGCAACCTGCTGGAAGGAGACCCCCCGCTGCAGAACCTGTGGCTGCGGGGCGAGATCTCGAACCTGACCCTGGCCAGCTCCGGCCACCTCTATTTTGTGCTGAAGGACGCGAGCGCGGCCCTGAAGTGTGTCATGTGGCGCTCCAGCGTCGAACTCCTGGCCTGGCAGCCGGAGCACGGTGCTCAGGTTCTGGCCCGGGGGCGCATCTCTGTCTACGCGCCCGGCGGCATCTACCAGCTCTACGTCGAGGAGCTGCACCGCGCCGGGCTAGGCGACCTGCATGCCCGCTTCGAAGAGCTGCGCGAGCGGCTCAAGGCCGAAGGGCTTTTTCAGCTTGAGCGCAAGCGCCCCCTGCCCTCCTTTCCACGCCTGGTGGGTGTGGTGACCTCGCCCCAGGCGGCTGCCTTGGGCGACGTCCTCCAGGTGCTGCACCGGCGCTATCCGCTGGTGAAGGTCCTCCTGGCACCGGCCCTCGTCCAAGGCGACGTGGCCCCGCCCCAGATCGTCGCTGCCCTCCAGGCGCTGAGCGCCCGCGACGATGTGGACGTCATCCTGCTGGTGAGGGGGGGCGGCTCGCTGGAAGAGCTGTGGGCCTTTAACGACGAGCGGGTGGCCCGGGCAATCGTCGCGTGTCGCCATCCGGTGGTCAGCGGCGTGGGCCACGAGACCGACTTTACCATCGCGGACCTGGCCGCGGACGTGCGGGCCTCGACACCAACAGCTGCCGCAGAGATGGCCGTTCCCGACCAGGCAGAGCTTCGCCGGCGTATCCGGGGCTACGCCGGCCAGGTGGAGGCGCATATGTTCCAGCGCCTGGCCGAAGCGCGCCAGGAACTCGATCGCCCTCGAAGGAGCCTGGGGCGGCTGTCGCCGCAGCTCCAGGTCGAGGCGGGACGCCAGCGCCTCGACGAACTCGTGCGCCGCGCAAGCCGGAGCCTACTCCACAGCCTGGCGCTCAAACGGGCCGCCGTGGAGCGGGCGCAGGCGCAGATGCTGGCCCTCAGCCCCCTGGCGACCCTGGAGCGCGGCTACGCCATCGTCCGCCGCGAGGATACGGGAGTCCTGGTCCGCAGCTTCAGGCAGGTGGTTCCCGGCGACGGCCTCCGCATCCAGGTGCACGAAGGCGAGCTAACGGCAGTGACGAAAGGGACCAATGACCGAGGACATTGAACGACTCTGCTTTGAGGACGCTTTCCAGGCTCTCGAGGCCGCCGTGCGGCAGCTCGAGGATGGAAACCTGACGTTGGAGCAGTCCATCGCGCTGTACGAGCGGGGCATGCGCCTCGCCCAGCGCTGCAGCCAGGCACTAGACGCCGCGGAGCTGCAGGTGCAGCAGTTGGCCCCCCTCAGCGGCACGTAGACTCTGGGGTGCCCGCCGGCTATACCCCGCACCGCGGCTGCCGGTGGCCTCGGGGGCGGGCCGGCATGCCGGGCTGCAAGGTGAAGTACCGCTCGTAGTCCGGTCGGTGGCCCCGGGGCCAATAGGTCCCCGAGAGCGGTTCCTGCTCGTAAACGCCCGCCACGTCGCCGGCCGCGATTCGCGCCAGGACGGCGAGGGCATGGTCTACCTCTTCCAGGGTGTTGTAGCAGCCAAAGCTGATGCGCACCAGGCCCGGAAGGCCAACCCTCGTGCCATTCACGATGTCCTGCTGGTGGCGCAGTGCCTCGTCGCCCGATACCTCGAGGAGGCGCAGGATGTAGGGATGGGCACAGAAGCAGCCGTTGCGCACGGCAACACCCCCCTCGAAGCTCAGGATCGCGGCCACCTTGTAGTGGTCCACGCCGGCCAGGTTAAAGGGAATGACGCCCACCCGGTTGCTCACCTCTTCAGGATCGGCGGAGCCATAGATCTGCAGACCGTCGATCCCGGCCAGGCCGCGCAGGGCGTGGGCGGTCAGATCGGCCTCGTGGCGTGCCAGGACGTCCATGCCAATCGCCTGCAGGCTGAGGACGGCCTGGGCCAGCGCTACCGCGCCGACGACGTTCGGGCTGCCGGCCTCGTCCCGGTCAGGTGGGCCAGCCCAGCGCACGTCGTCCACAGTCACAATGTCCACCGTGCCGCCCCCCACCACGTCGGGCGTGCCCTCGCCGAAAACCGAGATGGGCCCTACGAGGGCGCCGGTGCCATAGGGGGCGTACATTTTGTGGGCCGAAAGAGCGACAAAATCCAGGTGCGCCGGGTCGTCGTCGGCGCGCATACTGATGGCCCGGTGGGGGGCGAGCTGCGCGGCGTCCACCAGGATCCGGGCGCCGGTTTCGTGGGCCTTTTCCGCCAGGCGATGGATGGGGTTGAGGTGGCCGGTGACGTTGGAGGCACCGCTTATGGCTACCAGTTTGACGTGGCCCTCGTGCTGGGCCAGCAGGCGGTCGAAATCCTCTTCGTCTAGCGAGCCGTCGTCTCGCACGGCGGCGTGGACCACCGAGGCCTGCTGCCGCCAGGGTAGGTCGTTGGAGTGGTGCTCCATGAGCGAACAGATGACGACGTCGTCGCGCTCGAGCGGAAAGCGCCGGGCCAGTTTGTTGATGGCCTCAGTCGCGTTCTTGCCAAAGAGGACGGTGTTGGTCTCGAGGTTGGCACCCAGGAAGCAGCCGACGATGTCGTGGGCCAGATCGTAGGCCTCGGTCGCTATCTGGCTCTTGAACCCTGTACCGCGGTGGACACTCGAATACCAGTGCATGAACTCGTTCACCTTTTCAAAGACCGGTCGCAGGGCAGGCGTGCTGGCCGCGTTGTCGAAATTGACGTACGGCCTCTGGCTGCCGTCCAGCAGTGGGACCTGGGCGTCGATGCCCACAATCTGCCGGCGGACGTTATCGATGGTCAATTGGTTCTGCGCTGGCATCCGTGTCTCCTTTCCAGGGTCAAGGGTCGCCGACGATGGTCACCGGCGTGCTCAGGACGACGGGCTCCGCCGGCCGCTGCAGCGTGACCGGGTCATAGAGGCCGACCGCCAGCCGGTACTCGCCAGCGGGCAGCCCGGCGGGCAGCGGCAAGGCGTGGCTATCCCGCACGTATTCTCCCGGCAGCCAGCCAAGGGTGGGCAACCGGCCATCGCCCGGCGGACCGTCGGTCTGGGCCACGATCTTGCCCGCGGCGTCCAGCAGGTGCACAAACGTATGGTAGTTGCCCTGGGGCGTGTCGAGGGCGTGCCAGGCAAGGGTCACGGCCAGCGTTTCCCCGGGGACGGCCGGCCAGGGAGCCAGGTCGTAACCCGCCAGGGCGAGGCCGGGGCCAAAGGCTGCCTCCTGCCGGTGCTCAAAGGCGGGGGGCTCATAGGCACGCTCGCGCCCTTGCACCTCGACCTCGGCCAACTCGAGCAAGGGCGGCCCGCCCTCCGGCTCCAGGAGACTGTGGTCAGCGGCGCGCAGCAGCGACAAGACCAGGCGATAAGTCCCAGGCGGCACCCCGGCCGCGACGGGCAGGGCGTGCGGGTCACGCACAAGCTCGCCGGCTTGCCACCAGGCGGTGGGGTAGCTGCCTGCCACCGGCTTTTCCACCAGCTCCGACACGACCTGCCCGGCATCGTCCAGGAGCTGGAGGCGCGGCAGGAAGTCCTGGCCCGGGTCCGACACGGCCTGCCAGAACAGGTCCACGTCGACGGCCTGGCCGGGCAGGAGGGGTCCCCGCTCCGCTACGGCGGCGCCCAATAGCCGCAGCGGCCCCAGGGTCACATCCAGGGGGCGGAGCACGGGCAGCGCCTCGATGGGGAGCGGCAGGGAGGGACGCTCCACGCGCACGTTGCCCAGGATCACCTCGCCACCGCTGCCCCCCTCGAAGGCAGCCGGCAGCACCTCGAGGCTGCCGGCATCGTACACGCGCAGCGCCAGGCGGTAGTCGCCCGGTGGCGTGCCCGCCGGCACAAGCAGCCCGTGGTGGTCGTGACCGGTCTCCCCTGGCGCCCAAGCGTCAAAGGGCAGCAGGCCATCCAGCGGCGCTGCGTCGCGCTGGGCCCACACGTGGCCCGTGGGTCCTACGAGGCGCAGGCCGACCACGGCCGAGCGAGTCCCCGGCGCGGTGAGCCGCCAGGTGAGATCGACTGGCAGCACTGCCCGGCCGGCCTGCACTGGTCCGGAGCCAATCGTGGCAGCCTCCAGCTCGAGCCAGTCGCTGAAGGTGGCCGAGGCCGACTGCCCCACAGGCGTGGTCTGGCCGGCGGCAAAGAGCGACAATACCGTGTTTTCGCCATGCCACTCGCGCAGGGCCGGGTAGCCGTTGTCTACCAGGTAGGCCTCGACCTGCTCCTCGAGCACCCGTCCCATGGACCGGTGGTCGAGGAGCCACAGCCGCTCGTGGCGGGCGAGGAGCGTTTCCAGATCGGCAGCCAGCCTCTCCGGCTCGCCGGCCCAGATCTGCCGCTCCCTGGGGATGACTTCTCGGGGTGTGAGCACCAGCGCCGGGCGTTCCTCGTCGCGTGGAATGTAGGCGCGCAGATAGCCCCACTGCCAGGGGTGGACGGCCAGCACGGCGTCACCCGGAAGGCCGAGAGCGCGAATTCGGGCCGCCACCGGCCGGTAGTCATCCTCTGGATAGCGGGGCACCGTGTAGAAAAAGCCGAGGGAGAGCAGGGCGACGGCCACGAAAGAGGCTGCCACGGCGGCCGCCAGGCGCGGGCGGCGCCGGGCAAGCCAGGCCAGGCCGGTGGCCACTAGGAGAAGGCCGGCCGGCAGGCCCAGGAGCAACAGCCGCTCGCTGCGGGGTGGGTTGAAGGGCAGCACCATGTTGACGGCCCAGCCGCACAGCAGCGCTGCCGCCAGGACCGCCAGCGACCAGGTGACGGCCCTGCCGGTCTGCCCGGCACCCCGTGGCGTGCTGCCCGCCCGGCGGCGCGCTGCCAGCGCGAGGGCCAGAGCCAGGGCCAGGAAGGCCAGGGGCAGCAGGCCCAGCCACCAGCCGGCAGCCAGACCGCCCTCAGTGTGGCCGGCAATGAAGGCGGAGAGGTGCCGGGCGAGGTATGGCACCAGGCCCAAGGATGGATCCTGCTCGACGCCCACCTTGAACCGCACGTACGTCAGCAGCGACCGGCCACTATACACGAGCCACGGCAGCGTCAGGAGCAGCACGACGAGCTGGGCGCCCAGCCAGGCAGCGAGCGAGGGCCCGGCTGCGGCGCTCCCCTCAGCCTTCACGGGGCGCCGCCAACGGGCCAGCACGGCCAGGTTCAGCCCCAAGATCAGAAACGCGGAGTAGTACTGGGTGTGGAGGGCGGCGGTGGCAGCCAGCACGTAGCCGAGGAGGCTAAACCACCGTCTCGCCCGCGTCCGCGCCGCCTGCCAGGCCAGGGCAGAAAGCAGGGCTGCCAGGCCGAGCAGGGTCACGAGTCCATACATGCGCACTTCTTGGGAATAGTAGACGTGGAGCGGCGAGATGGCCAGGAGCAGTGCCGCCAGCAGGCCTGCCCGCCGGTCCACCAGCCGCCGGCCGGCGAGGTATAGCAGGGGCACCGCGGCCGTGCCGGCCAGGACCGAAAAGAGCCTCAGGGAAGGGGGGGCCCAGCCCACAAGCTCGGTCCAGCCGCGCAAGAGCAGGTAGTAGAGCGGGGGGTGGATGTCGACCGCCGTCAGCTCCAACAGCGTGGGGATGTCGGCGGCGGCAAAGTAGACGCTCCAGCCCTCGTCCCACCACAAGGGCTGAAAGTCGAGCCGCGCCAGGCGCAGGGCGAAGGCCAGGAGGACCAGCCCACCCATTGCAAAATGGTGGCGGGCGAGAGACGCCGGCACCGGTGACGACCCTCGTGGTGCGTGCATGGGCCTGAGTATACCACAACCTTGCGCCTATCTCAATGTTGCAATGTTGTGGAGCAACTGCCCGGCTACACGGCTGAGCGTGTCCCAATCCGGCCTCAGAAACGACAGTCGGTGAGGATGGTTCACCTGTCCGGCGGCGGGCTACGGCCGGGCCTGCAGGTTCGCCTCGGCCCATTCCGGCGGGTAAACGATCTTGCCCACCCCATCAAAATACTGGCGCACGGGAAAGAGATAGTAGCCCTCGCCGACCACCGGATCGGGCAGCGTGTCAGCGGTGTACTTGTACTCGTTCATGACGACGCCGCCCTTGTACGACCAGTCACCCGTCTGCAGGTTTTCCCTCGCCCAGAGATAGATGGTTTCACTCGAGAGCTCGCCATACTGGGCCAGGGCCTGCTCCGCCACCTGGAGGAAAAGGTTCGCTCCATCGTAAGCCAGTCCCGCTGCCGATGGACTGGCCGTTGCACCCCAGCGAGCTTCGAACGCACGGGCAAAGGCCTCGCCTTCGGCCGTGGCCCAACCGGGAATCTGGTCAAGCACATAGTTGGACGCCGCGCCCGTCATTTTGTACCAGTCGCCGGCCCAGCCCAGCCCATCGGCGATGAACATGCTCTCCAGTCCAACCTCCTGCGCCTGCTTGATAAGCGCGGTGAAAGAAGGCATGGAGGTGCTCGTAGCTGCTACGAGGGCCACATCCTTCGCTTTGAGCTCGTTCAACAGCGCATAGAACTCGACTTCGTCCAGGTTAAAGTACTCTTCGGCGATGGTCGTCCAGCCTTTGGCTTCCAGCTGCTCCTTGAGTGCCTGGCCAAAGCTGCGCCCCCAATCCGTATTCTCGCCAAGGATCGCCAGCGTCTTTTCTTCCGGTGTCCACGCGCCCCTGGCGACGGCATCCTCCACAGCCTGCACGTAGCCGATGGTCAACTTGCTTGGGACCGGCCATCCCTTGTTCATCCAGTAGCCGTACTTTTCGGGGTCTGACCAAAACACCTCGTTGACGACCTCCGTGGCGCCGTAGGCAAAGATGTGGGGGATCTCGTACTTGGCCGCGACCTCCATACAGGCCACGGCCACCGAGCTGTGCCAGTTCAGGATGCCTACCTGAATCCCGTTTTGAACGACGGCCTGCTCATAGGCCTTGGCTGCCAACTCGGGATCGGAACGTGAGTCAATCCACACCGGTTCGATCCGGTAGTCCCCAATCTTCCAGTCAACGGCGTCGAAAGCCATGGTCACCGCCCCTCGGAACTCCAGGCCGGTGCTCGCGCTCGGTCCACTAAATGGACCTAGAATGCCCACCCGGAGAATGCCTGGGGCTTGGGCGGACGCTGCCGAGCCAGCCAGCGCCCCGCCAGCGGGCGCAAGGGCCGGCGCGGATCCGCAGCCGGTGAGAGCCAACCCTGCCACGAGCAGCAGCGCCACAACGTTGACTGTCCAAAGCGAGCGGGTCCGATCGTCCATCAGTGCCTCCTACCCGGCAAGAATCGGTGCCACGATCCAAGTATACCGGCGAGCAGCGAAGAAGTACAGGGACAGAAACGGTGACTTGTACCTGTAACAGATCGCGCTACAGTCATCTGTGCTGGTTTTCTCGGGCGTCATTTGTACGCGACCGCCTGGGTTTTCAAGGCCTCGGTGGTCTACCAACCGCTTATGCCTTGTGTCCGCTGGTGAAAGGGAGTATAATGGCTTGGTGACGAGAGCACGGCAGTGTAGATACGAGCAGATTGCCGACGAGATCGCGGAGCTCATCGAATCCGGCACATTCCGGCCCGGAGACGCGGTGCCCTCTGTGCGCGAAACGAGCCGCCAACGAGGGGTTAGCATCACCACCGTGCTTCAGGCCTACTATTCCCTGGAAGCTCGGGGCTTGCTCGAGGCCCGGGAGAGATCGGGCTTTTATGTTTGCTCCCCGCTGACTGCCGCCTTGCCCGAGCCCGAGATCTCGTCGCCCGCACCGGATCCCCAGGGAGTCAGCGTCCGCGAGCTGGTCATGATGGTCCTCCGCGATACCCTCAATCCCGATCTGATCCAGTTGGGGGCCGCCCACCCCAACCCGGCCCTTTCGGCGACAAAGCAGGTCAACCACATGCTCAGTGCCGTGGCTCGCCGCCTCGGCGATTCGGGCAGCCTGTACGAGCTGCCGCCCGGTTGTGAACCTCTCCGGGTGCAGATTGCACAGCGTGCCGTCGCTGCCGGTTGCAGCCTGGCCCCAGGCGACCTGGTCATCACTTCGGGATGCTCGGAGGCCATCAACCTGTGCCTGCGCGCCGTCTGCAAGCCGGGCGACACGGTGGCCATCGAGTCGCCCATCTGCTTCGATACGCTCCACTGTCTCGAAGTCCTCGGCTTGCGTGCTCTCGAAATCCCGACTCATCCCCAAGATGGCATCAGCCTGGACGCGTTGCGTTTTGCTCTCGAGCACATGCCCGTGCGCGCCTGTATTGTCATCTCTAACTTTAACAATCCCCTGGGCAGCTGCATTCCGAATGAGAAAAAGAAGGATCTGGTGGCCCTGTTGGGCAGCCGCGAGATCCCTCTCATCGAGAATGACATCTTTGGCGAGATCTATTTTGGAGAGCATCGACCTCTGACGGCCAAGGCCTGTGACCGCCGGGGGCTGGTGATGTTGTGCTCTTCTTTCTCCAAAGATCTGGCGCCCGGCCATCGCGTGGGCTGGGTGGCGCCCGGTCGATTTAAGGCTGACGTCCAATGGCTCAAATACACTACCAGCATCGCCACTCCGACCCTGCCGCAGCACGCCCTGGCGGCCTTTCTGGAGAGTGGTAGCTACGAACATCACCTGCGCCGCATCCGCCGCACCTATGCGCGCAATGTGGCTTCCATGCTCCACGCCGTCCAGCGCCATTTCCCTGAGGGCACGCGAGTGACACGTCCAACAGGGGGCTTTCTCTTGTGGATTCAGCTTCCCGAGAAGGTTGACTCGTTATCTGTCTACAAGCAGGCACTCAGGGCAGGTATCGCCACCACACCCGGCTACATCTTTTCCGCCACGGATCACTATAGGAACTTTATCCGACTCAATGCTGCCAATTGGTCCGAGCAAGCCGAAGGGGCCATCGCCTCCTTGGGACAGATCATCACGGCACCAGTTCGCTAGCGACCGGCGGTCGTGGGCCATCCTTTGAGGTTGGTGCTGTAGGGGTGCGCGGTCGCTTGCACTCCTCCCGAAGCACAGGCGCGCAGCCTGACAGATTCCGCAACGTTCGGCAACCAGCGGAATTGAGGGAACGCCCCGGTGTTGCACACGGGAAGAACGACAAGTTGTATCCTGTGCCGTTTGTGCTATAATAGGGGCGCTCATTCTGTTTGTTTCGTCCTCTTGGTTGCTGGAGGAGAGGTCCAATGGAGGCATCACAGCCGATTGCTATCCGCCACAAAATCGTGGGCATCCTGCTCAAGCGTGCCAGGCTGCGCGCAGGCAAGAGCCGGAGAGAGTGTGCCGACTTCTTGGGCATCAGCCCCAGTTCCTTTGCCGCGTATGAGCAGGGCCGGCAGGGGCCTTCTTTGCCTCAGCTGGAGGCGCTGGCCTATTTCCTGGAAGTTCCCTTGGCGAGCCTGTGGGACGAGAACCAAGTCGTGCCCGAAGAAAAGGCCCAAGAGCCGGTGCCCATGGCAGCCATGATCCAGCTGCGGACCAGGATCTTGGCCGTGAGGTTCCGCCAGTGCCGTCACAGCGCCGGTCTCAGCCAGCAAGAAATGGCCGACCTGCTGGGTTGTACCGCCTACAGAATCTTCCAGTACGAGGCAGGCAGGCGAGAGATACCCATCGCCGAGCTAGAGGCTGCAACCGAGCAGTGTGGCCGGTCCCTCGTCGACTTGTGCGACGAGGAAATGGTGCCTCTCGGCCACGCCGAGCTGCAACGCCAGTTCGAGGCTCGCCTTAACGATCTGCCCCCCGACCTGCGCGACTTTGTGCTCAAGCCGACCAATACGCTCTATCTGCGGATTGCGATGCTGCTCAGCTCGATGAAAGCGGACAGCCTACGCCAGATTGCGGAAACGCTGCTGGACATTACCTATTGACCGACATCTACGGCCCGTGCACACCAAACCAGCCGGCGAAGAGCCAGGTGGCTAAAGAACAGAAGTGAACCGGACAGACTCTCTAGCGATGGCGGTGGGCGCCCGTTTCAGCTTGGAACGGGTCGTCCATCTCCTGGATCATTCGGAACCGGTAGGCCTCGCCACAGAGGGGCTCTCTACGCTCATCTCCCAGTTCGGGGCGACGGCTGCCTCTTTGTTCTGCGCCAGCCGGCCGCCCCTCAGTGTTCGCCGCGGCGAGATGTCGCCGGCCATAGCACACTTTGCCGATCGCTGGGAATCGGGGGTCGAAAAGAGGATCGCGGCCGGTTCCTGGGAAGTGGCGGGGCAGGACGAGCTGCGAGCGGCATGGCAGCCGATCACCGACACCGACTGCGTGGCCGTGCAGGCTCTCATCGTGCGCGACTGCAAGGTAGTGGGCACGCTGTTCGTGGCCTTTGCCGCGCCACTGGTGCCGGCCGGCGGCCAGCGGGACACGTTCCTTTACTACTTGCAGGCTTTTGGCCGGATCGTCAGCCTCGTCAGCGAGCTGACACTGACGAGGGATCGCCTGAGCCAGTTAAGCCTCTTCTACCAGGTGGCGCAGTCCATGGCCTCCACCTTTGATCTAGGCAAGGTCTTGGATGATACCATGCAGCTAGCCACCGCTGTGCTGAATGCCAGTGCCTCTGCCCTGATGCTCATTGAAAAAGAGACGGGCGATCTCGTCTTTGAATACACCCATGGCGAGATGGGCGCGCTGCTCCGCAAGCAGCGCACCGGGCAAAACGAGGGCATCGCCGGTTGGGTGGCGACCCACGGTATGCCGGTGGTCGTCAACAACGTGCATGAGGATCCGCGCTTCAGCCCTCAGGTTGACGCCCGCACCGGCTTTCTGACCCAGTCGGTACTGTGTGTGCCCATCCAGATCCGGGGCACGATCGTCGGGGTCCTGGAAGCACTTAACAAGCGCAGCGATGCGGGCTTTGACGCGGAAGACATGAGCCTGATGATCACCACCGCCAACCAGGCGGCGGTGGCCATCGAAAACGCGCAGCTGTACCAGAGCCTGCGCGACGAACGTGACCGGATCATCCGCGCGCAGGAGGACGTGCGTCGCCAGGTTGCACGCAACCTGCACGACGGGACGGTTCAGTTCCTGTCGGCCATCACCATGGGTCTCGATCATCTCGAGCGCTTGTTGGAGCTGAAACCGGAAGCTGCCCCCGCCGAGGTGGGCTCCCTGCGCGACCTGGCCCGCGAAGCCACGCGACAGGCACGCCTGGCTCTTTTCGAACTGCGGCCCCTGATCCTTGAGACCCAGGGGCTGAGTGCGGCGTTGGAAAGCTACGTGCAGCAGCTCCAGGGCAGCCGCGAGCTGCGCGTCCACTTCGAGGCACCCTCTCTCCTGCCCTGCCTCAACGGCGCCGTGGCAGCCACTGTCTTTGCCATTGTGCAGGAGGCCGTAACCAACGCCAAGAAACATGCCGCCGCCCGTGACGTCTGGCTGCGCCTCCAACCGGACGAGAGCTGGCTGGAGGTCACGGTCGAAGACAACGGCGCTGGCTTTGACTCGCAGGCCGTGCAGGAGAACTATGACCGCAAGGGCAGCATCGGGCTGTTGAGCATGAAAGAGCGCGCCGAGCTCATCGACGCCCAATTCCGCATCGAATCCAGCAACAGGCCTCCTCAGACCGGCACGCGGATCATCCTGCGGGTGCCGGTCATCGGCCAAGAACAAGCAGAAGCGACGAAAGTGGGAGGTTAAATGGCGAACGTTGATCGCGCCCGCCAGCGCTACGACCAAGGAATTGACGCCTATCGGGCCGGTGAGTACGAAGAGGCGCTGGCGGCGCTTCTCGAGGCCCGCGATCTCTATGCCGCCGCAGACCGCGGCAAAGAACAGGCTGAAGCCCTGAATGACGCCGGGGTGGTGTGCATCCAGATGGAGGAGTGGGCGGACGCGCAGGCCTACCTCGACGAAGCGCTCGCCATTCGCCTGGCCCTGCTCGACCAGTCTGGTCAAGCCATCACCCTCGGCAACCTGGGCATGCTGTACGACCGTCAGGACGAGGATGAAAAAGCGATCGAAGCCTACGAGCAAGCCGTCGCCATCTTTCACGAGCTGGGCGAGCGCGGAAATGAGAAGGCCGTCGCCCGCCAGCTGAGCAAGCTCAAGGCGCAGCGCGGCAAGTTTCTGGAGGCCATGGAGGACTATCGCCAGGGCATGGAGGAGGGTGAAGCGGCCGGCGGCAAAGAGAAGCTGGCCCGCCGCCTCTTCCGGATGCTGGGCGTGTTCGCCGGCGGGGCCGGCGGCCTCCCCCCTGAGGACGAGGAAGAAGAGCAGGACGAAGGGGAGCAAGAAGGGGAAGAAGACCAGGATGGCCAGGAGGCGTCCGGCGTCTAGCTGATCGCCAGAAGTCCCCGAGTTCGCAGCCGGCACCCCTGCCAAATCGTGCCGGTCCCCTGCCCCGCCTCCTGGATTGTAGCAGCGCGTGGCGCAACCCGCCCGGGTTGCAGCCGGCAGTCTAGCCGCCTCACCGTTGTCGAGCACGCACGTCTCTAGCCAAAAAAACAGGGTCTTGACAAAGAGGACAAAGGATGCTATACTGTGAACGTTCACGTGAACGTTCACGGAATACGCCGGTTGGGGGGAAGGCAGCATGGTGGAGGCAAGGCCCACCATCAAAGACGTCGCCGCAATAGCAGGTGTATCGCGACAGACTGTGTCCCGGGTCCTCAACGACAAGGGTGAGGTTAGCCCTGACACGCGTACCCGCGTCCTCGCCGCCATTGAGCATCTGCGCTACCGCCCCAGCGCCGTCGCTCGCAGCATGGTGGCGGGCCAAACCCACACTCTGGGCTGCGTGTCCCCTAATCTGACGGACTATACCCTCGCCAACAACATCGAGGGAGCCCAGGCTGAAGCGCGCCGCCTGGGCTACTTTGTGCTCACCGGCAGTGCCCCTAACGAAGCCGATGTCGAGCCGCTCCTGGACGAGATGTTGCAGCGCCGGGTCGATGGCCTCCTGGTTCTCAATCCCCTAGCCGACGGACGGCACCGGATCTTTTCCTCTCTCGTGGACCGTGGTGTGCCCATCACCTATCTGAACAACACGCCTCGCAATGAGCGGGTTTCGTCCGTGCGGTGCGATGACCGGGACGGCGGCCATCAGGCTACCCGCTATCTCTTGGACCTGGGCCACCGCGCCATTGCTATGATCGCCGGGCCCTCCAACGAGGAGTGTACCCTCGACCGGCTGGAGGGCTATGGTCAGGCACTTCGCGAGGCGGGCCTCGCCGTTGATGGGCGCCTGCGCGTCGATGGCGATTGGTCTGCTACCTCGGGTTATAATGCGACCCACCGTCTCCTCGAAGCGAAGATTCCCTTTTCCGCCATCTTTGCCCAGAACGACCAGATGGCCGTCGGCGCGATTCGTGCCCTGCGCGAGGAGGGGAAGGGGGTGCCGGGCGACGTTTCGGTCATTGGTTTTGATGATATTCCGCTCGCTTCGTACTTTGACCCACCGTTGACCACCCTGCGCCAGCCGATGAAGGAGTCCGGCGCCCACGCGGCCCGGTTGCTGATCGCCATGATCCAGGATCCGGACCGAGTCCCGGCGCAGATCCAGATCAAGGCCCAGCTTGTGGAACGATCCTCCTGTACGCCGTGGCGCCAGGATTTGTAGAGGAGGTGCCTATCGACCGAAACCGTTCGCGCTTGGCCTATTGTTTGACACATCTGTCTTGAGTAAAAAAGGGAGGAAGAATGAAAAGCAAGCTGTTCGCTCTTATCGCCATCGCCACCATTCTCACCATGGTTGCGGCGTGCGGTGGCCAGCCGACGACTGAGCCGCCCGCTGCGCCCACAACCGGCGGCGAGACCGCAGCCGAGATGGTTACCATCCGCTGGCGGACCCGCCCCGACAACCAGGCGGAGCAAGACGTCTACCAGTCCATCAGCGACGACCTGAGCGCCCAGCTCGAGTCGCAGGGCATCAAGCTGCAGTACGACCCGGCGCCTGTGACCGGCTACCTGGACAAGCTGACGACCGAGTTCTCGGCCGGCAATGCTCCGGACATCGTCTGGATCCCCGGCGCCAGCGTGGCCGACTATGCCACCAAGGGCGCGCTCCTGGATCTGAAGCCCCTGGCCGATGCCGACTCCGAGTTTGACATCGCCGACTTCTATGACGCACCCATGAACGAGCTGCTGGTCGAAGGCCAGCTGTGGGGCCTGCCACGCGATATCTCGACCCTGGTCATCTATTACAACAAGGACCTGTTCGCCGCCAAGGGCGTCGATGACCCGGCCGAGCTGGCTGCGGCCGGCGAGTGGAACTGGGACAACTTCCTGCGGGTGGCCCAGGAGCTGACCGACCCGGCCGCCAAGGTCTACGGCTTCAGCATGACCAACTGGTGGGGACCGTGGGGCTACTTTATCTATGGCGGTGGCGGCAGCATGTTCACCGAGGACCGTACCGCCTGTGGCCTGGACACTCCGGAGGCACAGCAGGGCCTGCAGTTCATGGCCGACCTCTTCCTGACGCACAAGGTCGCTACTCAGCCCGGCATTGAGGGCGGCGTGGGCGAGACCGAGTTCATCTCCGGGCAGGCGGGCATGCTGCCCAACGGCCGGTGGATGACCCCCGCCATGCGCGAGAACGCTCAGTTCAACTGGGGTGTGGTCGAGATGCCGGAGGGCCCAGGTGGCAAGGCGACCTGGCTCTTCTGGGGGCCATACGTCGTGAGTGCCAAGACGCAATACTCCGAACAGGCCTGGACCGTCCTCAAGGCGCTGACGAGTCCCGAAGTGCAGGGCCAGATCGCCGCGCTGGGGACGAACATTCCTTCGCGCAAGGATCAGGCCGCCGTGGATGCCTTCCTCAACTCCAAGCCGCCCGATGACAACCAGCCCTTCGTCGCGGGTGCCGAGTACGCCCAGGCCGAGATTCCGCTCTTCACCGCCAACTGGGACGCCGTGGTGAATGGTATCTACCAGCCGGCCATTGACCAGATCATGAGTGGCCAGGAGACGGTTGTCGACGCGACCACGAAAGCCTGCGAAGACGCCAATCCTCTCTTCAACAAGTAGGACTGGCCGGACCCTGGCGCTCGAGGGTCCAAGGCCATGGCGGGGCCCCTCGTGGCCCAGCCCTTGGGGGGCCCCGCCACTGAGGAAAGGAAGGCTTCATGACTGACAGGAATGTGCCGGCTGTCCCCGCGGCTGTTGGCGAAACGGGGGCGGAGCCTGCCAAAGCCCCCCGGTTCCGTCTGCGGAGGGCCGGACGCGGTCACAAGAGGGTGCCCGCTTCCAAAGCCCGTGTCCGGGAGGCCATCGAAGGCTATCTTTTTCTGCTGCCCAACCTCATTGGCTTTCTGGTGTTCATGGCCGTACCCCTGGGCCTCTCCTTCTACTACTCGTTCACCGAGTACGATCTGCTGACCCCACCCCGCTTCGTCGGCCTGGAGAACTATAGCAATGCCCTGGGCTTTACCATCCAACCCGAGGCGTGGCAGGCGTCCCTGGCCGAGGGCGAGTCGTGGTTCGAGGCCGCCAAGTCGGTGGTCAAGGCGCACGACGCGACCTTCTGGATCGCCTTGCGCAACACGGCAGTGTACGCCATTGGGATGCTGTTCCTGACCATCATCCCAGCCTTCCTGGTGGCCTGGCTCCTCAACTCCAAGCTCAAGGGTGTGACGTTCTACCGTGCCCTGTTCTACATTCCCGTCGTGGCCTCCATCGTGGGCATCGCCCTGGTCTGGTTCTGGATCTACAAGCAGCAGTCGGGAGTCCTGAACATCGTCATCTCATACATTGTCCAGGCGTTGAACTGGCTTCTCTCGCCGCTGGGGGTGACAATCCAGGATCCGAACATCGGCTGGTTGGTGGACTCGAAGTGGGCATTGCTCTCCCTCGTCATCATGACTTCCTGGGCAACCATTGGCTACGATATGGTCATTTTTCTTGCCGCCCTGCAGGGGATCTCGCGCGAGATCTTTGAGGCCGCCCTGGTGGATGGCTCCTCGCGCTGGCACACGCTGCGCAAAATCGTTGTTCCCCTGCTGTCACCCACCATCTTTTTCGTGCTCGTCACCAACACCATCGCCATCCTCCAGATCTTTTCCGAGCCCTACATCATGACCCAGGGTGGGCCGGCAAACTCGACCATGACCATCGTGCTCTATCTTTATCGCATGGGCTTCCAGCGCTTTCAGATGGGCTATGCCGCGGCCCTGGCCTGGATTGTATTTGCCATCATTTTCCTCATCACCGCCCTGCAGTTCCGGGTCGCGGGGCGCTGGGTATACGAGGAGTAGCCGCTATGCTGGGAAAAATCGAACGGGCATCCACCGGGCAAAAGCTCTTTTTCTACCTGCTCCTGACGTTCCTGGGCACGATCATGATCTATCCCTTCTTCTTCGCCCTGACTACCTCGCTGAAGAGCAGTCCCGAGGTGTTTGCCAACATCCTGAAGCCCTTCGGAGAGGCGCTCAGGTGGGACAACTATGCCACGGTCCTCAGTTCCGTGAGTATGGGACGCTACCTGCTCAACACGGCGATTGTCGCCATCGGAGTGACTATCGGCCAGATCATCACGTCCATCCTGGGTGGCTATGCCTTTGCCCGCATCCGCTTTCCGGGCCGGGACCTGATCTTTCGCCTCTACCTGGGCACGATGATGATCCCCTTCGTGGTGATCATGATCCCCACCTACCGGCTGATGCTGACCTTCGGCTGGGTAGACAAGCTGCAGGCGCTGGTCATTCCCTGGATCTTTACCGCTTACGGTACCTTTCTCATGCGCCAGTTCTTTGCCGGCCTGCCCAGGGAGCTGGAAGAGGCGGCGCTCATCGATGGCGCCGGCCGCTTTACCACCCTGCGTAAAATCTTTGTGCCCCTCGCCGGCCCGGCCATCGCCACCCAGTTCACTATCTCGTTCCTTTATGCCTGGAACTCGTTCATCTGGCCCCTGGTGGCCATCCAGAGCAAGGCCAACTATGTGGTAACCCTGGGCCTGGCCGACATCCAGGGCGGATATCACGCCAATCCGCCCATCGTCATGGCCGGCGCGACGCTGGCCATCCTACCCACGGTGCTCGTCTTCCTCATGGCCCAGCGCTACTTCGTGGAAGGCATTGCCACCACCGGGCTAAAAGGCTAGCATTCGTCGGCCTCAGGGGTGCAACGCCTGGTTTTGTGCCGCGTTGCACCTGGGCCCTATCCACCAGCGGGAGCCGGACAATGAAGATCCAAGATGGCAGCTACACGCTGTATGGGAACCCAATTCGCAGATCGCACACCAGGCAGGCGGACAACTGGCAGAAGATGTTTGTCCGCAAGTTCGGCTACGACCCGGACGAAAAGTACCAGCTGAGCCTGGAGGACAATCCCTACCTGGGGCCGGTCTTTGGGCTGAAGAACATCGTGCGCGGCGATCACGGTGCTCCGCTGCAGCACGAGAATGCTGTCATCTGCAGCACCATCCGCATGGGCTTTGGCCACTATCGCATAGCCATGGCCGGCGCTTCCTGTGCCGCCGCCATGGGTTTCACGCCCTATTGGCTCGACCTGCTTGCCATCCCGGGCATCACCACCGAGGTCATCAACTGGTGCAACACCTGGTACAGCCGCTGGTCGCGGCTGTCGCAGCGCAGCAAGCTCTTTAACCGCTACGTCTGGGAGCCGGTGACTACCGGCGAGCCCACGCTGCCCGGGCTTTCCTGGTTTCTCAACCGCTGGATCGTCGGCTGGCCGTGGCGTTTTGCCAAGACGAACGTCAAAGACTACAAAATGAGCGAGCTTTTTCGCAACCTGCACCAGGCCTTGCCCTCGGACATGCCGGTGTTGACGGCCCACATGTGGAACTGCATGGGGGCGGTGGCCGGTGGCATGACGAACGTTGTAGACATGATGTTTGACAACTGGCCCATGGCCTTCCAATTGACCGAGGGCGCGATCCATGGCGTCCAGTCCCCCTCCGGTTATTACGGCTTTCGGGTCATGCGCGGCTTTGATGAGTCGGGCAAGATCATGAGCCCCCTACCGCCGGGCGCTGTCGTGTACACCGGGCACCACGTGGACCACGAGCTGGTGGAGAACATCGAGGCCGACTGCCAGGCGCGCCTGGATCGGGCGAGCGCCGGCGAGCCGCGACGCTTCCTGCTGACCATGGGTGGCGCCGGCGCTCAGCGAGAGCTCTTCAAGGCCATCATTGAGCACTGCATCCCCCTCATCCAGCAAGACCGGCTGACGCTCCTGGTCAACCTCGGTGACCACCGCAGCAACTGGGATTGGCTCCAGGCCGAGCTGGCCGATCACAAAGAGATGATCCAGACGCATTTCGGCTGGGACGATGCCCGGGCGTTTGCCGACGAGATCCGCTGCGGGCCGGCCCGCGGTCTTCATGTTTTCCTTTTCGACAACACTTTTTACGGAGTGTACGCCACCAACTATCTCATGCGCGTCGTCGACGTGATGATCACGAAGCCCAGTGAGCTGGCCTTCTATCCCGTACCGAAGATCTTTAACGAGCGGGTGGGTGGGCACGAAATGTGGGGTGCCATCCGCGGCGCGGAGCTAGGCGACGGCACCGTGGAGGCGCGCAGCATCCCCCAGACCCTCCAGGCCATCGACGTCATCACCCAGGACCAGGACTTGATCCACCTCTACTGCGACTGTATCGTCAAGAACAAGAGCATCGGCATCTACGACGGTGCTTACCGCTGCGTAGAACTGGCCACCGGCCGGAAGTTCGAACGAAAACAGGTCTGACGAGGCCTGGGCCGATGGCCAGCGCCGCGATGCGAGTCGCCCTCGCTGCCGACTGCTCACGGCCGACGAGCAGTGGGGTGGTCACTTCCATGCTCCAGCTCCGCGAGGGGCTTGAGCGGCGCGGGCACCGGGTCATCGTCATCACCGTGGAGACGCCGGGCGGCAGCGGCCCCGAGCCCGGCGTCTACCGTTTCCCCTCCCTGCCCTTCAACGCCGCCAGCGGCTTTCGCCTGGGCCTGGTGAGCCCCCGGACACTGGCCCGCATTCTGCGGGCAGAGGGCGTCCAGCTCGTGCATACCCACACCGAGTGGAGCATGGGCTGGGCGGCCCGGTGCGCGGCCGGTTCCGACCGGTCCCCGGATGGCGCCGCCAGGGGCTTGCCCCTGGTCCACACCGCCCACACTCTGATCGACGCCTATCGCCACTACCTGCCCCTGGGCGAGGAACTGCCGAGGGGCCTTGTGCGGGCCTACCTGGGACGCTTCCTGGGGCCCTATAGCGCTATTGTCTGCCCCTCGGAACGGATTCAGAACTACCTGGCTTCCTTCCTGCCCGGCCTGCCGGCCGTGGTCATCGGCAACGGCCTGAATCGAGCCCTGTTTGATTGCGGGTCGCGCCGGGGCGAAATCCGGGAGCGCGCACGAGGCACGTGGGGTGTTCAGCCGGACGAGAGGCTGATCCTCTACGTGGGCCGGTTGGGCAAGGAGAAGCGAGTCGCCGAGTTGTTGGCGGCCCTCATTCCCCTCCTCCAGGCCCAGCCCAGCACCCGGTTTCTCATGGCCGGCAGCGGTCCCGGCCGCCGGGCCCTGGAGCAGGGGGTCGCCGGCGCCGGGCTGGAGTCGCAGGTGATCTTTGCCGGCGCCCTGCCCTGGGACAGCATGCGGACGCTCTATATTGCCGCCGACGTCCTGGTCACCGCCTCGATGAGCGAGGTGCAGCCGATGAGCCTCATCGAAGCGGCCATGGCCGGCTTGCCTGTCGTCGCCCGACGTGACGAAGCAACGGCCAGCGTGGTCCAGGACGAAGCCAGCGGCTACCTGGTCGACTCGGATGCCGAGATCGCTTCTCGCCTGGCAGAGCTGCTGGGGCAAGAGGGCGTGCGCCTCCGCTTTTCACAGGCGGCCCTCGCCCTCTCCTGGGCCTTTGATCTTGAGACTCACGTGGACCGGATCGAAGGCCTGTACCGCGGCATTCTCGACTCGAGGTCCAGGTGACACCGTGTTCCACACGCGCCCCTGTCCCTCTCGCCGGCCTTCTTGCACCCGACAGCGGGCGGAGAACTCTCAGGTGCGATCTTGACGGCGGGCTGGCACCACAGTATAATGACGCAGGACTCTGGCCGGGAGATCATGGCCGCCGCGCTGAAAGGATAGGCCCAGAAATGCAAGTCTCTCCTCCTTCCGATCACCCCCATCGCCGCTTGAACGCGCTTACAGGGGACTGGATCCTGGTCTCGCCGCACCGGACTCAGCGCCCGTGGCAGGGCCAGGTGGAAAAGCTGCCAGCGGAGGAGCGGCCGGCCCACGATCCCGGCTGCTACCTCTGCCCCGGCAACGAGCGGGCCGGAGGCGTACGCAACCCGGACTATGACAGCACGTTCGTCTTTACCAACGACTTTGCCGCCCTGTTGCCCGATACACCTCCGGCCGGAAGCGCCGATCCACTGCAGACGTACCACACGGCGCGGGGAACCTGCCGTGTCGTCTGCTTTTCACCCCGCCACGACCTGACCCTTCCGGAGATGGACCTGGGGAGCATCCGGCGGGTCATCGACGTCTGGGCCGAGCAGACGGTGGAGCTGGGCCGGGAGTACCGCTGGGTGCAAGTCTTTGAGAACCGGGGAGCGATGATGGGCGCCTCCAACCCCCATCCGCATGGCCAGATCTGGGCAGTCGACGCGCTGCCCAACGAAGCGCTGAAAGAGGACGGGCAGCAGCGGGCCTACCTGGCCCAACACGGGCGGTCGCTGCTGGTGGACTATGCCGAGCTGGAGGCCCGGCAGGGAGAGCGGGTGGTCATCGAAAACGAGCAATGGCTGGCGGTGGTGCCCTATTGGGCCGTCTGGCCCTTCGAGACGCTGCTTCTGCCGCGCCACCCCGTGCTGCGCCTGCCTGACCTTGGCGGAGAGGGGCGCGACGGGCTGGCGGACATTCTGAAGCGGCTCCTGACCCGTTACGACAACCTCTTCGAGAGCTCGTTTCCCTATTCGATGGGCTGGCACGGGGCCCCGTTCGTGGAACAAGCCGCCGCGGCAGTGGACCACTGGCAGCTCCACGCCCACTTCTATCCGCCTCTCTTGCGCTCGGCGACGGTGCGCAAGTTCATGGTCGGCTTCGAGATGCTGGGCGAAGCCCAGCGCGACCTAACCGCCGAGCAGGCCGCCGCCCGGCTGCGTGCCCTGCCTCAGGAGCACTACCGCGTGGGAAAGTAGTTCATCCAGCGCAGAGGAGGAATCATGTCGAGCCATCCATTGGTTGTGCAGCTGCACTTTACGCGCAGCGAGTTTGTCCGGTGCCTGGAAGGCGTTCCGGCTGAGGATGCAGTCCGGCGTCTCGAGCCGGTGAACTGTCTGAGCTGGATCGTTGGCCACATGGCCAACCACGAACACAGCTACTGGGTGCGCGTCGCGCAGGGCTATGAGCTTGTACCCGGTTTGAATGACCTGGTTGGCTCCGGCAGGCCGGCCAGCACTCCACCTTTGGACGAGATGAGGGCCACCTGGCGCACGGTGACCGAGGCGGCCGATCGCTTCCTGAACACCCTGACGGCCGAAAAAGCGCAAGAACACCTGGAGTGGAAGGGCCGCCACCTGCCGGAGAACATCGGCACGATGCTGCAGCGCAACATCTACCACTACTGGTTCCACACCGGCGAGGCACATGCCATCCGGCAGGTGTTGGGGCATGGGGAGCTGCCCCAGTTTGTGGGGGACATGTCGGAGGCCACTTACCGGCCCGGGTAAAGGGCCTGCGGACTGCCGCGGTCCAATGAAGGTGGACTACGGGCAGACTGGCTCAGAGCGGTTCATTTTGCCCGGCTGCGAAGGTACCGCTGCAGAGGCTGCGGCACGGCCACCCGCGTCTCGCCGCCTTTTTTGAAGCGAAAGTCGCAGCGCGCGCCACCCTCGGCCAGGGTGGTGGTGCGTTGCAGCCCCCAGCCCAGGGCCTCGCTGTAGAGAATGTCCGCCGGGCAGATGTAGGGTGCCAGCTCGGCCGCTCCCTGGTCTCGCAAGAAGTTGAACCCAGCGCACTCGACGTAATCCACCCCGTAATCAAAGATCGCGCCGTCGCCTGGCACAAAGCTGTACACATAGTCGCCGGGATAGCGGCGCTCCCACGATTCCACCGCCCGTTTCTGCAACAACTGCAGGTAGCGCCGGGAAAAGGTCATGTGGCCCACAACGCGTCGCAGGAAGGCAGGATAGGCCTGTAGATAGGCTTCGCCGGCCTGGAACGCGAACACGCCAATCTCCTCGATCGTCTCGCCGCGACGCTTCAGGACCCGGTACATGGTCAGTATCCAGGCTGTGGAGATCAGGAATTGGGTGAACGGCTGCTTGCCGCCGACATAGGGAAGTTGGGGGATCAGCGCTTCATACTCCTGCCGCGCTTCCTTGAGCATGGCCTCCACCGCTTCTTCTCCGTAGCGGGAGGCAAACAGCCTGCGTACCCGGCTTAGCGTCTTGTCGAATTCCTTCAGGAGTTTGCGTTTCCGTGAGAGATAATAGTCCGTGTCCATGGGTCAGCCTCCGGTATCTTTTGCCTGAACCTGGGTAGTCATACCTGCGTCTCCTGATTTTGCGACGTTGCCTCAGACATGGTCAACCTCCAGCCTGGTCAGAACACCAGGGGCAATAGGCGCCAGCGCGTCTGTTGCCGGTAGCGCTCGTATTCCGCTCCAAACTCGGCGGCCAGCATCTCTTCTTCGCGCTCGATGCGCCGCACGATGAGCGGCACGACGAACAGGGTCAGACCCAGGCCAACCAGGCTGCTCAAAGCCAGGCCGATGCCGGCCAGGCACAGCAGGTTGCTAAGGTAGCCGGGGTGGCGCACCAGGCGATAGGGTCCGCCGGTGACCAGACGGTGATGCGGCTGCATGCCCAGGCGGGACGTGTACAGGCCGCGCAGTTCCCAGAAGGCCGCCGCCTGCAGCCCGATACCCGCCGCAAAGAGGGCCAGTCCAAGCCAGGCCAGCGGGCCATCCCGCGGAATAGGGCCGGAAAGATGGGCATACTCCCAGGGTGGCCCGAGGACCAACCCCAGCAGGGCTACGATGCCCAGGGCATAGATTACCCGCTGGCTGCGATTGTAGGTCGAGCGAACGCCGCGTTGTCGCCCGACGGCGATGAGCAGCCACCAGACAGCCCACAGGGCCAGGTAGAGAGCGCCCACCGGCCGCTGCAAGAACGCCCACCCCCCGCCGGCCAGGACGATGGCGATGCAGCACAGGAGGACGAAAAAGAGCAAACCAACGAACCTCGGCTTGTTCAGCTTGCCCTCCTCAACGGGCGGGTGACCGGTTACCTCGTGTCCGGGGTACTTGGGCTCAGCATCTCGCCGAGCATAGCGAACTCGGTCCGGGCGTGTTCTTCCATGGCTCGCTCAAACTTGGCGGAGAAGTAGAGCCGCAAGAGAGGGTCGAAAATCCTGCCTACGCCCTGGGAACCGGCTTCTATGGTGTGTGTCAGAGCCACTCCGCCGTCCTCGTCTGCTGCTTCGAGCACGAGAAAGACCGGCAGACGCACGACCTCTTTGAATTGCCACATAACCTTTCTGCCGGGGACGACTTTGGTGACGGTGCCCTGCATCTTGATCCGCCGCTTGCCGACGAGTTCATCCATGTAGACGACGTTGCCGACGTCTCCCGGCCGGCGCTTCACGGTGTGAAACGCCAGGTGCGTGCCCGGCCACCAGGCCTGGTACTGCTCATCGGTGCAGTTGAGCATGAACTCGAGGAGCTGCCTGGCGGTGATGCCGGCCACGCGTATCCTGGACTCGATAGAAATCACGCAGTGACTCCTTCTGGGGGCGGATCATGACCCAACCATCTCGGCAGATGTGTGCCAGATCACCGCCTTTCCGTTGCGCCTGACGTACTCCCGTCGCCGGGCGACACCCGGCTGCCGCTCTCCCCTTCCGGCTCCACGTGGACCAACACCCGCTTGAGACCCGGTATCTGGACGTGCAGCAGCCTTTCCACTTGGTCGGCTACGCGGTGCGCCTCGACTACCGGCAGGTCGGGATCGGCCAGGCAGTGGAGCACGACGTCGTAGCCCCCCGGGCCGGGCCGGATGTGCAGTCGGCTGTACCCGTCAATCTCGGGCACCTCGTTCACTACCGCTCGAATTCGCGCCCGCAGCCGCTCTCCCTCCTCTGCGTCCAGAGGCGCCACGGGCACAACGGGCGCGGACAGCGGCTCGATGTGGCTGTGGATGTCGCGAACCTGAGGCAGCTCCTCGCGCAAGGCCAGCTCCAGGTGACTCACCCGGTCATGGGCCTCCCCCAGACTGAGGTCGGCCGGCACCTCGGCGTGGAGATCCACAAAGTACCGGTCCCGCACCTCGTGGGCATGGACGTCGTGGACGCGCAGGCCCAACCGGGCGGCGATGGCGCTCACCGCCTGCGACAGGTTCTCGCCCGTCCCGCGCACGGGGTCGACGTGGACGACCACGTCACCGCGGGGTACGAGCCGGGTGAGGCGCGCGTCCACGGCCTCGGCTACCTGATGGGCCTCTTCCAGCGAGTCACTGCGCTCGACGTTGACTACCAGGTCGACAAACACCGAGGCTCCGGCCTGGCGCAGCCGCACCGGGCCCAGGCTCTGCACGCCGGGTACCTGGGCCGCCTCAACCGCGATCTGTTCGGCCAGGCCGGGCGGCGCTACGTCCAGGAGGACGACCACCGCCCGCTTGCCCAGCTGCAGGCTGACGTAGACGACAATGACGGCCACCACCAGGGCCGCCACGGCGTCGGCCTTGACCAGCCAGGCCCATTCCGGACCAAGCCGGGCGCCGAGCCAGACCAGGCCCAGCCCAACAATGACCACGGTCGAGCTCCAGATGTCGGTGGAAAAGTGCAGCGCATCGGCCTCCAGGGCCTGGCTGTTGTGCTTGCGCGCCGTCCGGTAAAGCAATCGCGAGCGAGAGGCATCCACGACGATGGACGTGAGCATGACCGCAAAGGCCCAGAAAGTGGCCTCAACCTCGACCGTCTCGAAGAACAGGCGCTGGATGGCTTCGTAGATGATCCAGACGCAGGTGATGAGCAATAGCAGGGTCTCGATCAGGGCGGACAGGTTCTCGACCTTGCCATAGCCGTAGCGATATCGCTCGTCTGGCGGCCGGTCGGCGATACGCACGGCAAAAAAGGTGACCAGCGCCGCGATCAGGTCCAAGGCCGAGTGGGCGGCCTCGGCCAGGATGCCCAAGCTGCCGGTCAGCAGGCCGACGACCAGCTTTAGCGTGGTGAGAAACACTGCGGCGGCTACAGAGCTGCCGGCCGCCATTCGTTTTTCCTTTTCGGCGTGGGTGTCGACTGCGGTAGCCACCGTCACTCTCCCTCGCGAAAGTTGGCCGTGCACACTGCCGGCTTGCCAAAGGACTCTGCCAGGTGATACCGGGCTCTTGGGCGGCCGAGTGTCGCCATGCCCCTTCACCGCAGATAATGCCCGAGCTCGGCAAGCGGCACGAAGTGGATGTTAAAATGACACTTCAGCCGCGCCCTGTCTCTACCCTCTCCAGCAAGCCAGGTAGCTCATCTTCGATTAGCGAAAACATGTCGTGCGCCTCTTGCAGGCGCTCGCGCAACTCCGGATCGCGATCTTCTAGCAGTTGAAGCCCCTGCTCGGCCAGCTGGTGGAGCGAGGCCCAGAGCCTGAGGTGCTGCCGGATAAAGACCAACCAACCGCCGGGCTTGAACTGGAAGGAGATCTGCCTGGGCAGCGGCGAGGCAACCCGCTCTATGAGCCCCATCTCGGTCAGCAGCCGAGTCGTCGTGCTGACCGCGCTTTTGCTGGCCTGCAAGATTTCGCACAGGTCGGTGAGGGACTGGGCGGGCGGATCGCAGATGAGCAGCACACCCAGCACCCGGCCGGCCATGCGCGGCAGTCCCATCTGTTCAAAGTAGAGGCTGATGTCTTCGACAAAGTGTTTTTCTTCGAAATAGCGCATCCGCACTCCTTCGCACTGCATTTACCAGCCACCCATAGTGTAGCACATCCTTAACGTTCTGTCAATACGGAATAAACAGAACGATAGGCACTTGTTGACAACGGCCCGGTGGGGTGGTATAATGTTAAATGTATATTTGGTTTAAGCTTATTCGTTCGAATGTGGATGGAAGATGAGTCCGAGACGAGTCAAGAATCCAGATGAGGTATGGGGAGACTGGTTCGCCGGCAATGCATTTGCCGTCGACAAGCGCCTGATGAAGGTGTTTCGGACGCTGCCCCACGACCCTCGATGCAAATTCTGCAACGCCCCCTTTGAGGGAGTTGGCGCGGGTGTGGTGCGCGTGCTGTTCAAGAAGGAACGTTCTGCGCTAAACCCACGTTTCTGTAACATGTGCGACGTGGCTTCGCGCCAGTTTCCGGGCGGCTCCGAGGTGAACATGTCTATGCTCTTTGCCGACGTGCGCGGTTCTACGGCGCTCTCGGAAACCATGAGCCCGCTCGCGTTCAGCCAGCTCATCAACCGCTTTTACACCGCAGCAACCAAGCTGATCGTGCAGGAGGATGGGCTGGTGGAAAAGCTGGCCGGAGATGCCATCGCGGCTTTCTGGGGAGCAGGCTTTGCCGGCCCAGACTTCGTGCGGCGAACGGTGACAGTTGCCCAGCACCTGTCCAGGCTGATGGCGCAACAAGAGATCCCGGTGGGCATCGGCGTACATTCAGGGGTGGCGTATTTCGGCGTGGTGGGCACGGCCGAGGGGCTGACCAACATCACCGCGTTGGGCGATGAGGTGAACATGGCGGCCCGCCTGGCCTCTGAGGCCCGGGCGGGGGAGGTCCTGTTCAGCGAGCAGGTGCTCCGGGCAGCCGGGATCGAGTTCGGCGAAATGGAGGCGCGGAGGCTGGAGCTCAAAGGCATCGTCGAGCCGGTTCCCGTGCGCGTGACGCGCGGCTCTTGACGGTCAGGGGCGGGGTCTCCCGGCCGGCGCGTTCTCCAAAGCCTGCAAATAGACTACGCTAACCTATCCGCGGAGTGAGACCATGCCTGCGTACATCTGCAAAACCTGTGGCAGCCAGTATCCCGAGTCGAGCATGCCCCCGGACCCGTGTCCCATCTGTCAGGACGAGCGCCAATACGTCGGCTGGAATGGCCAGGAGTGGACGACCCTCGACGAACTCCGGGCCGGCCATCGTAACGAGATTCGCGCCTGCGAGGCAGACCTGTTCGGTATCGGCACCACACCGCAAGTCGCCATCGGTCAGCGCGCCCTGCTGATCAGGTCAAGCACCGGCAACATCCTGTGGGACTGCACGCCGCTCGTCGACACTGCCACAGTTGAGGCTGTGCAGAAGCTGGACGGCATCCACGGCATCGCCGTCTCGCACCCCCACTTTTACTCGACCATGGTCGAATGGGCTCATGCCTTCGACGCCCCCATTTACGTCCACGCAGCCGACCGGCCGCACGTCATGCGCCCCAATCCCGCTATCACGTATTGGGACGGTGAGAGCAAACCCTTAGGCGAGGGCATGACCCTCATCAACGCCGGCGGACACTTTGCAGGCGGAACGGTGCTCCACTGGGCAGCAGGCGCCGGAGGACGAGGCGTCCTGCTCTCGGCCGATATTGTCAACGTCGTGCGCGACCGGCGCTACGTGAGCTTCATGTACAGCTATCCCAACCTGATCCCGCTGCCCGCACGGACGATCCGGCAGATTGCTGCCACTCTGGAGCCGTTCCGCTTTCAGCGCATATACGGCGGCTGGTGGGACTCGATCACGCCTGAGGGCGGAGAGGAGGCAGTGCGCCTGTCGGCTGAGCGGTATATCAGGGCCATCGAAGGGACAG
>JBFYTF010000073.1:0-2629 GCA_041300865.1 Anaerolineae bacterium | reverse complement strand
GGGCCCCGCCTATTATACCATATAAGCCGGCTTCCATGCCAATGCAGCCAGGGTCCAACGACCGCCAACTGGCATCCTGTGCGGCAGGCAGATGCCTGCCGCAGACCCAGGCGAGCTGGGCTGGAACCGTTGCCTTGACAAAGCAAGGTTCAGGTGGTACACTACAACGGTCAAGCCAATCCTGATCACTGTGACGGTGGTTTGTCCAGGTGCCAGGGTCGCCGCGAGCAGCACCTGGCCCTTGTAGTCACCGGTTGCTTTCGGAAGCGAGAAGGCCCGCGCGGCGGCTGTGTGGGCGGAACCACCGCCTCAGCCTGGTAGAGCACGCCTTATGGCCGGGCGACGGTCTGGTCCAAGGGATCCCAGATCTGCCCGGAGTGCCTGGGAGCTCCTTCTACATCCTGCCTGGGAGAGAATCATGGAAGCCGACATTGTCTTTATCGGAAACTACACTCGGGACACGATTGTCTCTGCGGCCGGCACGCGGCTCGTAGACGGCGGCGCGTTCAATTATGGCGCCCAGATGGCGGCGAGCATGGGCTTGCGCGTTGCAGCCGTGACACGCCTGGCCGCGGCGCACTGGCACGTCGTCCGGCACCTCGAGGAGCTGGGGATCGAGGTCCAGGCCATGGCGACCACCCATTCAACCTGCCTGACACTCGAGTATCCCACGGCGAACGTCGACGAGCGGCTCATCCGTGTGGCGAGCACCGCCGGCACCTTCACGCCTGACCAGGTGCAAGAGCTGGAGGCGCGCGCATTCGTCGTCGGGCCCACCCTGCGCGGCGAGGTGGGTCTGGACGTAATTGAGGCACTGGCGGTCAAGGAGGGATTCCTGGCCGTGGATGTGCAGGGCTGGGTGCGCGTGGAGCGAGGGGGAGTATTGCGGTACGAGCGTTGGCCTGAGCAACGCGAGTTCTTGAAGCATATCGATGTGCTGAAGGCCGACGCGGTCGAGGCCGAGATGCTGACGGGCGAGACCGACATCCGGGCTGCAGCCCAGGTGCTCGCAGCCCTGGGGCCTGAGGAGATCGTGCTGACCCACCGGAATGGTCTGCTCGTCCATGCCCGGGGCGAGGTTTTCGAGGCGGGCTTCCACCCGCGGGAGCTGGTGGGGCGCAGCGGGCGTGGTGACACCTGTCTGGCTGCCTACACGGCACGGCGCTTGAGCCACTCGCCCGCGGATGCCACGGTCTGGGCGGCGGCTGCCACCAGCCTGAAGATGGAAGCAGAAGGACCTTTCCGCCGGACCACGCGCGACGTGGAAGACTTGATCCGCGAGCGCTATCAGGCTCAGGATCGCCATGGGTAGAGGACGATGAACCAGGAAGAGAACCTCGATATTCTGATGATTGGCCACATGGCCAAGGACCGGTTGGTGGTCGACGGCCGCGGTGAGATGGCCGCCGGCGGTGGCGTCTACTATGGCAGCATGGCTCTCCGCCGCCTAGACGTAAGCGTCGGTGTCGTCACACGCTTGCACCCGGACGATTTTGACCTGTTGGCTGATATGAAGCAGGCAGGAGTCCGCGTGTGGGCCGTGCCTGCGCCTGCAACGTCGGGCCTCGAGAACATCTACTCCTCGGCCGACATGGAACGGCGCATTTGCAGGCCCCTGGGTTTTGCCGGCGCATTCGCCCTGGAGGACATCCCCGATGTCCCGGCCCGCATCCAGGTGGTGGCCTCGATCATCGCCGGTGAGGTGCACCTGCCGCTCTTGCGGGCGCTGGCCGCACGCGGGCCGGTCGCCATTGACATCCAGGGCTTTGTGCGCGTGCGAGAGGCCGCGGAGCTGGTCTTTCGCCCCTGGCCTGAAATCGACGAGGGCCTGAAATATGTCACCTACTTGAAGGTGGACCGGGCCGAAGCAGAACTGCTGACCGGGCACACCGAGTTCTGGAAGGCAGCGGAGCGGCTGGCAGAGTATGGACCGCGCGAGATTGTGCTTACCCAGTCATCGGGTGTGACAGTGCTGGCCGACGGGGAGTTTCACAGCGCGCCCTTTACGCCCCGCTCGCTGGCGGGCCGCACCGGCCGGGGCGATACCTGCTTTGCCACCTACCTGGGCAAGCGGCTCTCCCTCCCCGCGGAGGAGGCGACTCGCTGGGCCGCGGCCGTGACCACGTTGAAACAGGAGGAGCCGGGCCCTTGGCGCGGGAGCGCCGAGGACGTGCAGCGGGTCTGGCAAAGCTGGTCCTAGGCAGCGCTTCGTGACCCGCAACGGCGCTCAGAGGGAGCTGCTCCTGCCGCTGGGAGCGGCCGTGGCCCTGTCGCTTACCGGCGACTCGACCCTCTATGCCGTCCTGCCCAACTACGCCGAGGTCGTCGGCGTAAACTTGGCCGCCGTGGGCCTGTTGCTGGGGGCTAACCGTCTGGTTCGCATTCCGGGCAATCCGCTGGCCGGGGCCCTCTACGACCGGCGGGGCCGCCGTAGGCTGTTTCTTCTAGGGCTTGTCCTCGGGGTCCTCTCCACCCTGGCTTATGGGCTCGTCCACGGCTTCTGGCCGATGCTGGCCGCGCGGCTGTTGTGGGGCAGCGCCTGGTCGCTCATCAATGTCGGCGCCTACACCATGATCCTCGACAGCAGCAGCCGTCTGGACCGAGGGCGCATGACCGGCTTTTACCAGAT
>JBFYTF010000069.1:0-22834 GCA_041300865.1 Anaerolineae bacterium | reverse complement strand
CCAAGAGGATCATCGCCGCAACCTGTTACACTGGCTGCAAGCCCAATTCCAGGCCGGTCTCACCGTTGAGGAGGTCGGCATCCAATTGGCTATATCAAGTTCTTAAAGTGCAAAGATAGTGGACCATGAACCCCTCCCGTTTTGCAGCCAATTCACATCCGTGATATAATGTACTTGTGGTGCAGGCTTTGCTCCGAGTAATTGCCCCTCAGTAGCTCTCTGTATCGTGAGCTCTCGGAAAGGCCGAGAGCTTGTTCCCATCAAGGAAAGGAATATGATTATGATGCGCAGAAAGGTTTTACTCAAAACGCTGCTTTGTGTGGTTCTCGTCGCCAGTATGGCTGCGGTGTCCCTACCTGCTGCAGCGCAGGAAACAGATTGGCTTGTTTCCAGCGAGCGTGGCACGGTCGGCATCTCTTCACCGGCAGCAGACGACACGGTCAGCGGCGCGGTGGAGATCACAGGCACGGCGACCTCGCCCGACTTTTCCTACTACAAGGTCGAGTACTCTGTTGATGGCGACACCTGGTTCCCTGTCGACGGCGACGCCTACATGCACGAAACCGCGGTCACCGAAGATGTCCTCGTCACCTGGGACACCACGGTCTTCAAGGATGGTACCTACTGGTTGCGTGCTGTCGTTGTCGACAACACGGGCAACTATGTCGCCTCCGATCCCCTGAGTGTCACGGTCGCCGCCCCTGAGGTTGAGGAGGAGGTGGTAGCCGAGGCCGAAGAGGAAGTCGCAGCTGAGGAGGAGATGGTGGCCGAAGAGGCCGTTGCTGAGGAAGAGGTCGCAGCCGAGGAAGAAGCTGCCGCCCCGTCCTGGCTTGTTTCCAGCGAGCGCGGCACGGTCGGCATCTCTTCACCGGCAGCAGACGACATGGTCAGCAGCGCGGCGGTGATCACAGGCACGGCGACCTCGCCCGACTTTTCCTACTACAAGGTCGAGTACTCTGTTGATGGCGACACCTGGTTCCCCGTCGACGGTGACGCCTACATGCACGAAACCGCAGTCACCGAAGATACCCTCGTCACCTGGGACACCACGGTCTTCAAGGATGGTACCTACTGGTTGCGTGCTGTCGTTGTCGACAACACGGGCAACTATGTCGCTTCCGGTGCCATCATGGTTACCGTTAGCAACCCCGAGGCTGAGGACTAGGGCACGACACGCCTTGGCCGCTCGAATCTGACATGCTTGTTGGCGCCTAGATAGCTCGACAGGCACGAACCTCGGTGCACCACGGCTGGTCGCACCGAGGTTCGTGCTGCACCGTTTCCGTGAGCCGGCCTGCGGGCCGGCTTTTGCGTCCCTGCCTGCACCTGTCCTGGCCGAAAATGCTCATCCGTCAAGAGGTAAGCCGATCGGGACGAGTAACCCTTTTCGGTCATGGTGTATAGGCCAAGAAACGCCGAGGACTCGCGGTCGCGGCTCTGGGAGACAGTGCAAGGAGTTCGAGAAGAAGTGGGCCGTCCCGCAGGCCAACTCACCAGGTAAAGCTCACCAGTTTTGGTGGGGCTTTAGAGAGTGCCCCCAAGGGACCTCGAGCGCACACCATGTCGCCACCCTTGCTGGGCTGAGAACTTGTTGGTAGAAGTATACCACAACCCGCAAAGAATGCAAAACGACGTCGGGTCCGCTTTTGTCACCCAGACCTGATTTTTCGGCCGCTCAGCGCCCGAAAACCGCGTAGAACCCCCTCTTCTAGCCTTGCGCTTGACCATAACATCAACGGACGTCAAAGTGGTGTCCGTTGGTGTCCCTTTGTGTCCCATCTTGGCAGATTGGTGTCCCATTTGGTGTCCCATGACGGCAAAATAGTGTCCCATCGGGGCAGAATGGAGTCCCTTTTTGTGTCCCATCGGGGCAAAATGGTGTCCCATCGGGGCCAAGTAGTGTCCCATTTGGTGTCCCATTGAGCCAAAATGGTGTCCCATCCACGACAGAATAGTGTCCCATTTGCTGTCCCTTCGTGGCCCCACATGTCCGGTCGATACTGGCATACTGGACATATGCGGCCCGATCAACCAGTTTTCGCGTTGTGTCTCCGAGCCCGCTGCCAACCTCAAGAGCGGTCTTACCGTCAAGCGTTTCGTCCTCGATGCCCCAAAACGGCTCTCCACGGATTAACTAATGACGAGTTCTAGCCATAACACACCCTACAAGCCAATCGGGCTCGTAGTACAGGCCCCAGGGCATCCATACTGTGCAACTCGAATCTCTTCCTGTCAAGTCCAAGAAGCAACGGCATGCTGTCGGCGTGGTAGCCAAAGCGGCACTATCCGGCAATTGACTCCTGGTAGAGTCCAACCTGGTTGCCGCTCGGATCCCTGAAATAGGCTGCGTGCCCGGCACCTACTGGAATCTCGGGGCCGATGATCTCTCCTCCAAGCTTTGTCACCTGCTCTAGCGTTGCCTCGATGTCATCCACCAGGACGTAGACGACAAAGCCAAGCCGTTCACCTTCGGGCCTGAGCCAGATTCCGCCCCTCCGGAGGTTCTGGACACGCGGCTCACCGCCGGTATCGAAAATCCAGACCGCCAATCCGTCTGCTGTTTCCTTGTCGGTCGTTTTCCAACCGAACAACGACTCATAAAAAGCCGCCGTTGCTTCCATGTTATTCGTCCGTATCTCGATCCAGTCGAATGTGTTTGCCATAGCAATCCCTCCTGCCTTCAGCGGTGGTAGGCCACCCCTGGCTCAACCTCAGAACTCAACCTTGTCGTTCAGTAAGGGCACACGAAACGTGAATCCCTTTAAAGGAGTCTGTGTTCGTTGTAGCACGTGCTTGACCTGCGGCGGCACCGCCAGAACCTCCCCAGCGCTGACATTGACCAGCTCCTGCTCGATGCGCAGCACCCTCGTCCCACGTAGAACGACGTAGAACTCCCACGATTCCCGATGCAGGTGCAACCGATGCGAGTGACGGTCTGTGCCAAGGCTCTCTGCACTGGGAAAGTCCAGGTAGGCCAGACACATCACGTCCGAATGGAAATGGGCCTGGCCTGCGCCAAACAGCCAGCAGTTCTGATACCGCGCCCCCGTCAGGGGGACGCGGCATCCCCACTCCGCTCGCAACGCGCGTTCGCTTTCCCCTACGATGGCCGCATGCCCGGCCGGTATTCTGCCGACCGCCCGCCGGTCCTCCGCGGCCAACATGCGCAGCACAAAGTGCTCGATCGGTCCCATGCCACCGACCACCGCGTGGGGCACCCCGGGCTTGATCATCAGCGCCTCATGGGGTTTCAGTGTCATCGTCGCCCCATCCACCAGCACGTGTAGCTCGCCCTGAAACACGAAGTAGTATTCCTCAGAATCGGTGTGCAGATGGATGTCGTGATCGTTCCAGGGCGGCACGGCGGCGCTGTGGCGGATTATGGCTGGTGCATAGCCGGCACCCGAGATCCAGGGGGCCACGATGTGCCCCGTGCGACCGCGAAACGTGATCCTGGAAAAGGTTCTGTGATCAGGCATTTTTCTTCTCGATGCGGGTTCACAGTATGACAGCTTAACTTGGGCAGCCTGGAGTGGACCCGCACGCTACTTGCGTGCTGTCAATCGGTAGAAAAGCACGTCCATGCCACCCGCACGCTCTGCTTTTTCTCTCAACTCGAACGCCCACTGCTCAAAACCTGCCCGCAGCCCCTCGTTAGGCATCTCTACCGAAAGCTTGTTCACTCGTTTCTCAAAAAAGCTCAACGCCGCAACGCCCTGACACTCGGAAGTAGCCGCTTCCCACTCAACGCTTTGAAATCCAACCAAACGGCACAAGCGGGCCAAAACGTCTGGCGCGAACTCGCTGAAAGGAGATCCACCGGCAACCAACGTCATTGTCTTCAGAATGCGCCACTTCTCAGCCCACACTTCCTGTCGTGGTGTCCGTGCATGGCTAATGGGAAGCTCTTCCTCCACGAGCAAGCGCCCATCGTCTCTCAAGACCTCTCTGAACCGCTTCAGGGCCAACACCGCCTGACCTGCCTCTGCATTGACAGCGCACAGCGTGTAATTGCATACGAGACAGTCAACCGAGCCGGCGGCAACGCCTTCGAGCTCTTGGGCTCTTGTACAGACAAATCGAATCGGCACCTGCTTGCCTCGAAACCCCTCTCGGAGCCGCTGAAAGTGGATGTCGGAAACGTCGGTCACGATCAAACTGGCACCGGGCCGACGGGAGAGTACGTCGACCAGCTTGCGCGTCGTGCCGCCCCGTCCACTTCCTACCTCCAGGATTACCTTGCACGTAAGATCCTGGTCGATGATGTCCATCTTGTCCGCAACTCCCTAACTTCTAGCCGCCTCTGCGCTCTTTCGACCCACGTACAGGAGATGGACGCTGGAGCCGAACAGGCTCGGATCGCCAGCGGTGTCGAGGATGAGCTCCATGACCATCTCGTATGACTGGGGGTCTGAGGTGGCGAGTTCTTGCAGCTCCTGGCCCTGCTCCGTGGCAAAGCCTGTGTCAGCCAGCAGTTCCAGGGTCTGAAAGCCATGCCGCTCCATGAACGGAGCGACTTCGCCCGGGCGCACGCCATAGCCGGCGGTGAACCGGCCGGGCACATCGTTCAGAAAGACGCCCTCGTTCATCAAGCGAGCCATGAACTCGGGCTGGGCCAGGTGATGGCGTTCGTCCTTGTGGTCCAGGGTGCGGCGCAGAAAGGTATAGACGGGGATGAGGGCAACGAATATAGTGCCGGCCGGTCTCAGCACGCGCAGTAACTCGCCGGCAGCCCGCTCCCGATCCGTTGGGTCGATGAGGTGATAGAACGGCCCCAGGCAGAGCACGGCGTCGAAGGACCCGTCCTCAAAGCGTGAGAGGTCACAGACGTCGCACGGCACGACATCCTCGATCTGGGCTTGAACACCTGCCTCCGCAATCCTGTCGCGAGCGAGCTCCAGCAGGTTAGGAGCCAGGTCGGCGAGCACGACGCGGTAGCCGCGCTCTGCTAGCCAGATGCTGTATCGCCCCGGCCCCCCACCGATGTCCAACACGCGGCCGGCAAGGGGCAGATGCCGCTCCAGCGCATGCGTGGTGACGGCAAACTCGATGGCCCCGGCCGGCCAGGTCAGCCGCTGCCATTCATTTTCGCCAAAGGTGGCATAGTAGGCTCGGACCAGATCCTGCGTCATCTCACTCCACCGCTCTTGCTCTTGCGAGAGTCTCCTGGATGTCAGGTAGGACTCCAGGCTGTCGCCACAGCCACAATCGGTCAAAGACATTCCGGACTTCTGCGCCCTCACCGCAGGCAGCGGGGTTGTATGAGGCGTCTTCAAAATATCGACGAACAAGCTTTTTCTTTTCTTCGATTGACATGAGTCCTTCCTCCACGCGAATGGTACCCCCATCGCGTCTCCGGGTCGAGGATGTTCCGCAGCCGCCACACGGTCAGCCCGGCCAGCTCGGCCAACAGGCCGGACAGGTATTGGCTGGCCGAGCGGTCAAAGAGTAACGTACCGCCATCGGGCAGCTCCTCCTCCCCCCGCCACAGGGTCAGGGTGATGGGCAACATGGGTAGCGGCCACATGAGAAACGAGAGGTCGCCTTGCGCCAGTCTGTCGCCAAAGAATGGGGTGCCGGCAGCCTGCAACGCCGCCCAGTCCTGTCCGGCATAGTGGAGCAGGGCCGCACAGTCGTCGGCCGGCAGCTCCGCGCGTCGCACCGGGTCGAGGGCCGACAGGGGGAGCGGCTGCCCGGTCAGTGGCATCTCACTCGCCGCGGCATAGGTGCTGAGCAGGCAGTACATCTCGGGTACGGCGCTGTACTGCGCCGGAACCAGCCTGGCCTGACCTGCGAGCGCCGGGTCGAAAACCTCCGCCTTGTGAAAGGGGTCGCGCAGCCGGCCGTCGTCGAGCAGCTCGAAGCCCAGCACCCACAGGCGCTCGTCGTAGCCCAGGCGATTCCTCAGCCCGAGGATCTGTTCCTGGCAGCGAGGCCAGGTCCATTGTTCCCCGGCGGAAAGAGGAGTGCGGATGCTCATCGGTGCCCATCCCTGGTGCGGGGCACCTGGAGGGCAAGCCTCATACACGCAAGCTCGTCGCAAAGTTTCAGCATTGGTTTCACTTTTACCCTGCCTGGCTGAGAACCCGAAGCGCATCCAGCGTGATCCACTTGCTCGGCTGATTGCGCTTCTCTAAAGGCCAGGTGCGAGAGACCGACCCGCATGGCCAGCGTCCTCGATCGTCCTGGCGGCTCAACATCAGCTTGAGCAAAGGCCTGAATCGCGTGTCCTGCCCATAGCCGTGAGCAGCAAGCGCTCTCAGCGCGCTAAGCAGGTCCCAGCCACGCGGCACACCGAACGTGAGCCAGCGCCTATGCTCTCCTTCAAAGTCGTACGCGGCATTCAGAAGCGCGTCCACCAGACGCTCCACCGCCCGTTCCGACTCCTCCGATCTCATGTCGACAGGGAGCACGGCGAACCCCTTGAGCGCCGCGATAGCCCCCCACAGGCAATCTCGATGCTGGTAGCGCCCGCAATCGAGGGCATCGTCCGCCGACATGTTCTCGATCAGAAAGGTGAATGCAGCCCGCACCCGCGGATCGTCGCCCAACCCGAAATAGACCAGGAAGGGGAGATGCTCACCCGTGGTGCAGGGAAAGATCCCGCTGCGAAGCTTCTTTGTCATGGACAAGCCACCACTCTCGTGCTGGCAAAAGCGCAGAAAAGAATCGCAGCCGGCAGCGGTGCGCGCATCGGGAGCAACGCCCAGCATGTGCAGCAACGTGAGTGCGGCCACGGCACCCTGGGCGGTATATGGCTTGGTTTCATCGTCGCCCCAGTAGCCTTCTGGGCGCTGCAGGGAGAACAACTCTTTCACCAGCGGTTGATCGGCGATGGCTGTTCTGGCCTCGACCACTTCAGGGTCGTCCGTGGGCCGATCGAGAGTATCGACCAGCGTCCAGTAGCAGACAGATGGGTTTTCCGGGCTCAACAGCCAGCCAAGCGGATTACCGTTGAGATCGTTCTGCCAACCTGTCATCGCACACCTCTCTTGTCCTTCGTTCAGCGCCAGGTCACCTTGCGTGGCAAAGCGCGCTATCCCGGTTTTCTCTCTTCGTACAGGGCGACCAGGTTGCCGCTCGGATCGGTGAAATAGGCCGCGTGACCGGCGCCCACCGAAATCCTGCGGCCGACGACCTCGCCGCCGAGCTGGGTCACGCGCTCCAACGTTGCCTCGATATCATCCACCAGGACGTAGACGACAAAGCCAAGCCGTTCACCTTCGGGTCTGAGCCAGATTCCGCCCCTGCGCAGGTTCTCGACACGCGGCTCGCCGCCGGTATCGAGAATCCAGACATCAAGCCCGTCAGCGGTTTGCCGGTCGGTGATTCGCCAGCCGAACAACGACTCGTAAAAAGCCGCCGTTGCCTCCATGTTGTGGGTCCGTATCTCGATCCAATCGAACGTGTGTGTCACCGCAGTCCCTCCCTTCCGGTATTCGGTTTGGTACCAGATGATTCACGATTGACGGCCAATGACACCAACAGCGGTGCGCGGAGCAGCGCAAAACTACACCGATCCTCACATCGCCCTCAGACTCCACTGCTGTGGCGGGCTGTCAGCCGGCGGACCGCGCACTCGTCCCATCGACCTCTCGCAGAAACGCCTCGACAGTTCGCACGAAGGCGGAATAGTCCGGCATCCAGAGTTCGTGGCCGGAATTATGCATCTCGATGACCTCAGCTCGAGGTAGGTGAGCAAGATAGAGGCTGACATCTTGATCGCTGAGTAGGGCTCCCTGCTGCATCCCGCGCAGAACCAATACAGGAAAGTCCAAACATTCCAGCTCACACCAAAGCTCAATGTCCTGAGCTTCATCGATCAACGCATTGATCACGTGGGAAGGGATGCTTTCGGCCGGCAATGTGCGGCGCATGCGTTCAGCCCATTCTCGCGTGGGCCTTGTGAGCCGGGCCGGGTAGTCGCCGACAATAAGGCCGCGCAACTCCTGCGGATGCTCGCTGCAGTAGCGGATGGCGCAGGGTACACCCCTCGAATAGGCCATGACCACGAATCCCGAAAGCCCAAGGTAACTGACAACCGAGTGAATGTCTGCAGCAAAGTCGGCCAGGCCATATCCGGAAGGAGGTGCATCGCTTTTGCCCTGCCCACGCAGACTGATCCCCAGACACTGGCGGGGCGCGAGGAACTCGATCTCGGTCCTGTACGACTCGGCCGAGCCAAACACCCCTGCGATGAACACGATTGGCGTCAGGCCAGGCGTGCGGCCGCTGCTGTGAAGAAAATGGAGCTTGATTGCCCCGTTATGTGCCCAGCCCTCTTCAATGGCGGTCGCTCTCGAGTGCTCTGTCATGGGTTGTGTCTACGCTGTAGTTTCGGCATCAGAACTCGACCTTTTCGTTCTCATTAGGCATCGTCCTTCCCTGATCCTGATCCAAGGTGCACCGGCTTCTCCCGTGACGGCCGAAGTATCCTGGCCAGTCTAGTCGTTGCGCAATCGAACTGCGTTCTGCCTCTCTTTCGTTTCACCGATTATCAGGGCCACGGGAAGGGCCAGCAACGCCGGCAGGCCACTGGCTACAATGAGCGACTCCGGACTGCCCAACTGACCGTAGGCGACCAGGGCCAGCGCCGGAGCAAGGAAAAGCAGCAGGTCTACGGCCGCATCGAACGCGCCCAGCAGGCCGGCCGCGTCGGCGGCCGGCGTCAGGTCGGCGGCCATGACCAGTCCGAGCAGGAACGTCGTTCCGCCTGCCACGTCGTACAGCGCGTACCAGGCCACCAGACTGGGCCAGCTCTGCGCCATTGCCAGGCCCAGGCAGGCCAGCATTACGCCGGGCTGCGCGACGATGACGAAGAGGCGCCGCCCCCAGCGGTCGGCTGCCTGTCCGGCCACCCAGGAAGCCAACGAGAAACAGGCTGCCTCCACAGCCAACATCAGGCTGATCTGGCGCGGATCGGCGCCCAACGCGCGGGCCTTGACCGGTAGAAAGGCGGCCAGCACGGGGAAGGCCACGTTGTTCACCCCACAGAAGAGGGCAAAGGCATGGAACCGCCGGTCGGTGAACAGCACCTTCAGCCTGCGCAACTGCGCCCACTCGTGCCCTTCACCGGGATGCGTGCCCCTCGCCGGGACAAAGCGCACCAACAGCCCACAGGCAACCAGCGAGAGCCCCGCATCCACCAGGAACGGCGCCCGCAGGGAAAGGAGGGACAGGGTACCGCCGATGGCCGGCCCCAGGATGAAAGACAGTCCCTGGGCCGAACGCAGCACCCCGAAAAACGTGCCCTGCCGCCCCTCGCTCATCTCGGCCGTCAGGCCTAATAGCGCTGGCATGGAGACTGCATCGGCTACGCCGCCCAGGATGCGCATCGCCAGCAGCCAGCGCCATTCGCCGGCCAGCGCGCAGCCCAACGAGGTCAACCCGCCGGCGAGCGCCGCGCTGCCCAGGACGAGGCGCCTGCCGTACCGGTCGGCCAGACCGCCAGTGAAGAACTGGAGGAGCACCACCGTCATCAGCGCCGACGACAGGGTGGCGGCCGTTGCGCCCGGGCCGGCGCCCAACTCGGCGGCCAGGTCCGGGATGACCGGCGTGCCCACCAGGGTGCTCAGGAACAGGACAAAGGTCGTGAGGGCGAGCACTGTCAGGCGCACGGCGCAGCCTCACAGGAGGGCAAATGTAGCCGGGACAGGGCAATCACGGCACAGGCTCCTCGACGCTCGACTGTCCCGGCTCAAACCATGGTCCCTCGACTGCGGCCCACTCGCCCTCCTGCCAGATAAACAGCCGTCGCGCCTGTCCAACGTCGAGGTCGAACGCCCAGATGCCACACTGTTCCGGGTGACCATCCACGGAGTAAACCAGATGCGCGCTGTCGGCGGTCCAGGCCAGCCCATTGACCTGGCCGCTGGACCGGGTGAAAGGATGAAACTCCTTCAGGTTGGTCAAGCGGCGCACACCGCGGCCTTCCCAGTCCATGACGTACAGGTTCCAGGTGTCCTCGCCCTTTGCTTCGATCGCCCGGAACGCGAGCAGACTGCCATCGGGAGAGGCCGTCAGCGAGTGGTAGTCGGTGAAGGCAACGCCTTGCGGCTCCAGATCTCGGCGGCGATTTCCCTCTCGATCCGAGATGGTGAGTTGCCGGTCAAGGCTCACGCTGATCATCCTCTCCCCCTGCGGCGAGAGGCCAAAGTCAAGGCAGTCGGTCACGACGGTGGTCAACTCCCTACCGGCGACCGCCAAACGCATCAATCGGCTGTCTGTGAAGGCGCCATGCTGCAAAAAGTAGAGTTGCTGGCCTGTGGATGACCACGCAGGGCTGGACAGCACGCTTTGGATGGCCGGGGGAACGTAGAGGGGATGAGCGTTTCCGCCATCTCTGTCCATCAGCCACAGTTCAGAGCCGCCACCACCATCGTCGCCGGTCACGCGGACGTACGCGATCGTCTCACCCGAGGGAGATAGGGCAGGATCTTTAATCATCTGGTCGGGCCGGATCTGTTGCTGCGTTGCACCACATGTGGGATCTACCGTCCACAGCTCGGTCCGCCCTTTGTGGCTGTAACTGAAGAGAATACGTTGCCACACAGCGCCAGGAGCGCCCTGGTCGGCCGCGGTGTCCACTGCTTTGGGCAATGGAGTATGCAGGGGCCGTGGGGCGGCGAGCAGCTCGAACGTCCAGGCATACGATACTACCTCGCCGGAGCTCTTCTCAAAGCTCACGTCCACGCGGTGGACGCCGGCGGGCAAAGGCGCATACACACACAGGTGGTAGGGTCCGCCCACCGAAGCGACGACCGTGCCGGACGGGTCCCCTGCCGGCTCCACCAGGGTGTGGAGCAGCATGTGGTCTACGAAAGCCGTAATCAGCTCCTGTCGCCCGCCCGAGTACACTCGGCCGCCGTCGACGTATACCGTCGTCCGGTTCTGCACGTCGGCCGCCTCCCAGAAATCGCCCCGCGCCAACAGGGCGCTGGCATCGACCTCCACGCAGACCGAGCTCGGGACCTCTTGCACTCCCGGCCGTCCGGGCCTCCAGCCGGGACCGGAATACTCGTCGAGCGACAGGACCGCCGCGGGTTCCGGAAAGACCTCGACCAGAAAGGCAGGCAACGGCTCGGGAGGCAGTGGAGTCTGCAAGGGGGCCAGCCGGGCGGCATAGTAGGCACGGCACGTGGGCCGTACGCCCTGCAGGTAGAGCTGCTCGCAGATGGCCGGGTCGCCGGCCGCTTCGTACACTGCCTGGAGACACATGTCGTCGATCCACTTGCCGGCCAGGCGGCAGAGGTCAGGGTTGAGGCTCTCGACCGCGCGACGCTCGATACAGTCGTACGTATCTCCCTCGTCGAGCCCTGTGCAGGCCTGCTTTGCCGCCTGCACCGCAGGGTCTCGCTCCCAGGCTTCGATGCCGCAGCCCACCAGGAAGAGCGTCAGCACCAGCAGCACTGCGCAACCCTCTCTCAGCAATCGCAACCAATCCAGCCGCGCTCTGCTGGGGGATTCACTCACGGCTGCTTTCTCCGCTCTCCACCCTCGCCAGGTCAGCGTGCCGCTGTCTGACGTCCTGGATCGTGGCCTGATACTGCAACGCCCAGCCAGAGCCAAACAGCAACAGCAGGCCCCCGAGTGCACCAAAGACCAGTGCCGCATTGGAGGAATCGGCGGCAAATCCCGCCAGCCACATGATCAGGGGCTGCAGCCCGAGCGTGACCAATCCGACGTTGCCAAAGAAACGCCCGAGCATGTCTCGTGGAACAAGCGTCTGGAACAAGGCACTGGACAAGACCGTTACCTGGCTGAGGCTGAAACCCATCAGAACGATGCAGGTTAAGGCGACCAGGAATCCGGACGATAGCCCCAGCACTAGCGAAGCGCCGCCAAAGAGCAGAGCCGAGACGAGTATCCCCAGGACCTGGTTGGGCACCTCGTAAACAGAGCTCAAGAACCAAGCCCCCAGGAATAATCCCACGGTCATTGCAGACCAGAGGAATCCGACCTGTTTTGGATCGGTCAAGCTCAACGCATTCTCCGCAAAGGACGGAAGCAACTGGGCGACAGGGATGGCGACGAATGTCACAGCCGTTGAAAGAATGACCACCATCAACAATGCTCGCTGAGAAAAAAGATACGCCAGGCCTTCTTTGAGATCTCGCCACACCCCGGAAATACCTGAAGACACAACACCGCGCACCTGACCCAGCCTGGGGATCGCCGCCGCCAAAATCACCAGAGCAGAAACCAGGAACGTAGAAGCATCGACCAGGTATCCCCCTCCTGCTCCCACAGCGCTGACGATCAGGCCGCCACCTGCCGAACCCAGAATACTGGCAAGCCGGACACTCATACCACTGACAGCATTTGCTTTTTGTAGCTCATCGCGCTCGACGATGCCGGGCACGATGGCGCTGACTGCCGGCCCAAAGAAAGCACCGACCGCTCCGTTGAGCGCCGAGACGGCGACGATGTGCCACAACTGGGCACGCTCCGCCAGGACCAGCAGACCCAGAAGCGATACGCACAGGGCGCGCAGCAGGTCGGACAGGATGAGAATTCGCTTGCGATCGAAGCGATCGACCGAGACGCCGCCCGCCAGGCTGAACAGGATCCTGGGAATCGTGTTGGCGACAAAGACTGTAGCCATCGCCAGGGCAGAGCCTGTCAACTGCTGCACGAGCCACATATTGGTGATGGTGTGGACCTGATCGCCGAACACCGAGACAGAACGCGCCGCTATCAGCCTGGAATAGTCCTTTCTGCGCGTCAAGAACTCCAGTGTTGATGATGAGTGCGTTCTTTTCATAGATCCGCCGTCTTCTGACAGCCTTCGGGTTCGGTCATTGCTCTGTTCAGCGCCCCCCCCGTTGCTAACCGCACCAGTGTTTCTCGTCCCACGGCGTACCAGCCGAATCACGCCTACCAAAGTTGATCCTCGGCACTTGCTCCATATAGTCCGAGTATTCGACGCCAAACCTCGCCAGGCTGCTCCTATCTTCACGACGCATATCGTTCTCTTCTGGAGTCGGCTTACATCGTCGGCCGCCTGAACCTTGTTTTTTCATCGTCGATCAGCTTCTGTTGTTTGCCGGCGTTCCCCATAATCGCTCAAGCGTGGCCGCGAGTGAGCCATGTCCTGGAGGGTTGTGCCAGAGGCTTGGCGTTCCTGAGATTCACCGGACGCTTCAGGATGCCGCAGGCCACAGCAACTGCGGCCTACAAGTGGAGTTAGGCTACCGGCCTGTCTCGTCCGCAACTCAAGCACGCGGCTTGACTGCCCAGCCGGCGAGCTGTAAGGAAGTTGTATGCGCCGGTACCGCTATGCGCGCTTCTGCCTGTCTCTCAGTTGCACATAGATCAGGGTCCCTACCAGGATACCGATGATCGTGCCGATGCCGGTGCCAAACCAGCCGATCGATGACGAAACGGCGTAGCCGATCAGCCCGCCGGCAATGGCCATAATGCCAATCCAGTATGCGGGTTTCACGTGTCCTCCTTCAGACGCGTATTCTCCAAATTACCGTCATTACTTCTCGCACGGTGGTACCTTGCCGAAGTCAACCATCAGTCCGCAGCTTCTGGTCTGTGGGCAGCTGGAAGGCGATACACGTCCCTTCGCCGACCATACTGGTGGCCTGCACCGAGCCGCCCATGGCTTCCACCAGCCCCTTGACGATGGACAATCCCAGCCCGCTGCCGCTGCTCAGGCGCTCGCTCGCTGCCGGCCCAGCGCGGGCCCGGTCGCCGCGATAGGAACGCTCAAAGATGTGGTCCAGATCTTCCGGTGCGATGCCGATGCCGGTATCGATCACACGCACCTCCACCGCACCTTCCGCGGCTTCTGCCTCGACGGTCACGATGCCACCTTCCGGCGTGAAGCGCAGCCCGTTGGTGACCAGATTGACCAGGATCTGCTCCAGGCGCTGTGGATCGGCGTGCAGCGGCGGCAGGCCCTCGGGCAGGTTCGCCTCCAGGACAACGCGGCGCTGCTCCCAGGCCACCGGCCGGTAGCCGGCTATGACCTTGTCCACCACGCCGGCCAGCGTCACCGGGCGCAGGTCCAGCCTCAGCTCGCGGGCATCCAGCCGGGCCAGCTCGAACAGGTCGGCGATCAGGCCCGACATGCGCGCCGCCTCGTCGGCCAGGACGGGCAGATACTCGCTCAGACGCTCGGGGTGCTCGGCCAGGGTCTCCAGGTGCGCCGCCAGCGAGGCCACGGGCGTGCGCAGATCGTGCGAGATGTTGGCCACCAGGTCACGCCGCGCCCGCAGCAGGGCCTCCACCTGTGCCTTCTCGTCCTCCAGCGCGCTGAGCGAGTGGGCCAGTTGCCCCGCCATGCGGTTGAACGCCTGGCCGACTCGGCCGATCTCATCGGCCGAGTCGTCGGCCACGCGCAGCGCCAGATTCCCTCCGGCCATCTCACTGGCCGTCTCTTCCAGCGGCTTGAGCCGGCGGCCCAGGGAGCGCGACACGATGGTCCCCGACAGGCCGGCCACCAGCCCGGCCACGAGGAGGGCCGGCAGCCCCAACAGCCCCGTGGCAACTACGATGCTGACAAATGCGACCAGGGGTGCGGCTGCCCCCGATGTCTCTAGCCGCAGCGAGGGGTATGTTTCGACGGCGACAGCGCCCACGACCTCACCGTCGGTGTGGATGGCCGCCATGCCGAGCAGTAGTCCGCCCTTGCTTTTCCTGAGCCAACGGCTCAGCTCATAGGGATTCGTCTCTCCTGATAGGGCCAACTCAACCAGCCTGTCCCAGGTCTCTCGATATTCTGCCTGTGCTACCGTCTCGCCCCTCGTCAGCAACGTCCTGCCCTCACGGTCCAGCACCGTGAGCCCTGTCAACCGCTCGATGGGCTCGTCACCCGTCTTGATGTAGACACCCGGGACGTTGACAGTGGATTCCACCTCGCCCGGCGACACGATTCCTTCTCGAAGCATGTCGACGACGAGGAATGGTTGCTCCATTTGCTCGTTGGCCATCGTCCAGCCGATGGCGCGCGCAAAGCGGAGCGCCAGCCAGCCGGCATCGCCCTCGACGGGAGCGGTGCCGCGCAACACAAGGGCCACGAGGCCGGCCACGGCCAGCTGCAAGATCAGCAGGGTGAGAAAGATGATGGTGAAATGGCTAAAGGCCAAGCGCCGCCACAGCCGGGCGGCGATCCGGCGACGCAGTCGTGTCACGTTTCACTCTCGCTCCAGCTTGTATCCCGTGCCCCGCACGGCGACGATGCGCTGTGCCAGCTCGCTATCGGCCCCCAGTTTTTGCCGCAGCCGGTAGACGTGGGTGTCGACGGTGCGATCGTACGCCGCGGCTTCGTAGCCCCATACCTCGTCCAGCAGGTAGGCGCGGCTAAAGACCCGACCGGGATGCTGCGCCAGCAGAAAGAGCAGGGCGAACTCCTTGGGCGTCAGGTCCAGTGACTGCCCGCCCAGGCTGGCTTCGTTTGTCGCAGTATCCAGGCGCACATCGCCAATCGTCAGCACCTCGCCTGGTGGGGGGACGCCGGCAGCGTGCATCATCTCGACACGGCGCAGCAGAGCGCGCACCCTGGCCCTGAGCTCGTGCATGGAGAAGGGCTTGGTGAGATAGTCGTCGGCGCCCAGCTCCAGGCCCAGCACGCGGTCGAGCTCTTCGGCGCGGGCGGTGAGCATCAGGATGGGGACGATTGACTGGGCTCGCAGCCGGCGGCACACCTCGAGCCCGTCCATGCCGGGAAGCATGATGTCTAGGACGATGAGGTCCGGCGCGTAGTCGCGGGCGACCGCCAGAGCCGAGGGGCCGTCGAACGCCTGCAACACCCGGTACCCTTCCTCTTGCAGGCGATCCCGGATCACGTTGGACAGGTTACGCTCGTCCTCCACGATCAGGATAGACGTCATCGCTCAGCTCCCAGGAAAAGTATAGCAGCGAAAGCCAATTTCGACAACTCGCCCGTGCCGCCCTTGCACCCTCGTCACCATGAAAGGGAATACCTGCCTTCTCCATGAATCACGATGACGCATCATCCCCCTCCCCCCATGAACAACATCAGAAACAGCCAATTGCCCAGGGCATGCACCAGGACGGCGGCCGTATAGCCGCGGTAGCGGTAGATCACGCCGTCGGCCAGCCCGGCACCGAACGAGCTCAGGATGCTTGTCACCGGCGCCTGCACAAAGTAGCCGCGCAGGCTGCTCAGAGTGACGTGGTACAGCCCAAAGCAAACGGCCGAGATCAGCAGCCCGAGCCACGCCGCAGCTCTCCCGCCGATGCCGACGCGCCGCGCCAGCGCCCAGACGCCGGTCAGAATGCCCACCCGGAACAGCAGCTCCTCCAACCCGGCGCTCACCAGGTGGGTCAGGAACAGGCCAGCCGGCGTGTACTCCTGAAAGTACTCAACCACGTCGCCCAATTCGGGCGCCGTCTCACCCAGTGCTCCGCCGACGACCTGGGCGAGGCCGCCGAACAGCTCGCTCCAGAGCTGCGTGACCACCATCAAAAAGAAGGCGGCGACGGCGACGTAGGCGATGCGGCGCACCGTCCGATGGCGCAGCACCGGAAAGAGGTCCACCGGCAGCGTGCCCTCGGCCAGGACGCCCGCTGTGCCCAGGGTGATCATCAATAGCAGCTTGAGCAGGCTGCCTCCGCTCCCGGATTGGTCGGACGCTTGCGCCTGCGCCGCAAGTGCAGGCGACTGGTAGACCGCCACCTGGAGCAGCGTGGCGCCCACCACGGCCGCGGTTACCAGCAGGCCAGCGCGCACCAGCGTCACCCGGGTGATGGGCCGTACGTCTTTGGCCGGCAGCGCCATCGGCGACCACAGCACCAGGCCAGCATAGACGAGGGCCGCGCCCCACAGCAACGCGGTCTGGAAGGCGTTCAGGGTCACATCCATCTGGCCGGCCATGAGTAAGAAGAGAGGCAGGCCAAGGCCAGGCACCAGGACTTCGAGCCGGGCTTTCAGCCAGGATGCCCCTCTCCGCACCACACCCGGTGTCGCCACAGTCATGCCGTTGCCTCTCCGCCGGCCACGACGCGCCCATCCTCGAGCCGGATGGTGCGCCCGGCCAGGCCGGCTACGGCCCGATCGTGCGTCACCAGCACGAGAGTGGTGCCGGTCTCGTGCCGCACCTGCTCCAGCGCAGCCAGCACCTGCTCACCCGAGGCGGAGTCGAGGTTGCCCGTTGGCTCGTCGGCCAGGAGGAGGGCCGGCCGGTTGACCAGTGCCCGCGCAATGGCTACCCGCTGCTGCTGGCCTCCCGACAGCTCCGCCGGGCGGTGCCCCAGCCGGTCGCCCAATCCCAACAGCTCCAGAAGCTCGCGCGCGCGCGTCAGGGGCTTGCCGCCGCGGTGGCGGGCAAATTGGGCCGGCAGCGCCACGTTCTCCAGGGCGGTCAGGGTTGGGATCAGGTTGTATGCCTGGAAGACAAAGCCGATCTTTTCGTTGCGAATGTCGGCCAGTTGGTTCTCGCCCATGGCGCTGATGTCCAGGCCGTCGATCTCGACCCGGCCGCTGGTGGGTGTATCCAGCCCGCCGATCAGCCCCAGCAGCGTGGACTTGCCACTGCCCGACGGCCCGACGACGGCCACCATCTCGCTCGGCTCGACGGCCAGGCTGACGCCCTGCAGGACGTGCACCGTCACAGCGCCCATTCGAAATTCCTTGGTGACGTCGGTAGCCCGTACCACGGCATCACTGCACCCATGCCCATCGCTCTCCTGTCGCTCACTCATCACGCAACACCTCCAACGGCCGCTGCCGGCTGGCCGACCAGGCGGCGATCAGCGTCGCCGCCGACGAAATACCTACAGCCAGCACCAGCAGCGCCAGCATGATCCACGGGTTGAGCCGCGCCGGCGCTTCCGACAACAGCCGGCGCAGCAGCACGGCAGCCGCGGCTACCAGGCCGATGCCCAATGCCCCACCCACCAGCGCCAGGATGCCGCTCTCCAAGAGCAGTTGGCCCAGTACCTGGCTACCCCGGACGCCCACGGCTTTCATGATCGCAATCTCCCGCCGCCGCTCCATCGTGGCCAGCGCCGTCGCGTTGGCGATCATGGTCGCTGCGGCAAAGAGGGTCAGGGCCGCTACCAGGAGGGGCAGGATGGCAAACTGGCGGAACAGCTCCGCGATCATCGCGCCAAAGGCGGCGGTCTCCAGGATGGCTGCCCCGGATGGCAGGCGGGCCGCCAGGGCCGTCACGGCCGCGTCCGGTTGTGCTGCATCCAGAGAAGCGAGAAAGAGGCGCGACTCGGGCTCGGCCACGGACTGCAAGGTATCCAGGGGCGCGATGAGGGTGCCACCCATCGTCACTTGCCCCTCTGCCGCTAGGCTGATGCCCACGATCTCGAGGCTGATCTCGGTGCCGTTCTCAAGCCGCAGGGTCAGCGTCTCGCCTGGTCTCAAGCCGAGGGGCTGCAAGGCCTCGCTGCCCGGCAGCAGGACCAGCGGCTGGCCGGTGTCGGCAGGGGTCAGATTGCGGCCCATGCCCGGCGCGAACTCGAGGTCGGGCAGGTTGCTGCCCAGGTCCCGGGCCGCGATGGCGTCGAAATAGCTGGCCAGGCTCCGTCTTTGGCCGGCGGTCAAGGCGGCATCCTGCGCCAGCTCGTAAGCGGCGATGCGGCGCTCGATGGCCGCCGGGTTACCGTCGATGGCCACCAGGTCGACGGGAAAGCTCGCAGCCTCCGTGTAAGACGCGATGCCCGGCGTCTCGGCCAGGGCGTCCAGGATGGCGGCACGGGTCGTCTCGTCGGCGGGCGCCGGGACCAGCAGGTCGGCGCCCACGGTGCGGGCGATCAGGTCGGTTGCGGTGTCGACGACACTCTGACCAAGGATGGCCACCAGGCTGATGGACAGCACGCCGACGACGAGGGCCAACAGCGCCGAGGCGGCGCGGGCCCGATGGCGGCCGATGCTGCGCTGAGCCAGGCGCAGCGAGACCCAACCCCCCTGGCCCGCCTGTGCCGCCCAGGGCGGACAGCTTGGCAGGTGCTCGACGATCCACACTACGACGCAGAGCAGGCCGAGGAGCAGGGCCAGAATGGCCAGTGCTCCATAGGCTCCGGCGAGCCCTGCCACGGGGCTTTCGAGGAGCAGGCCCATGAGCAGGCCCACGACCGCCGTCAGGCCCAGCACGGCGAGCAGAGGCCGGCCTCTGCCCGACCTGGGCAGACCACCGTCGCCGGGCTGGAGGACCAACGCGGGCCGGACCCGGGCTGCCGTCAGGGTGGGTAGCATGCCAAAGGCGACGGTCACGGCCACGCCCACGACCAGCCCCGTGGCGAGCGGCAGGGGATAGACGTGCCGGGTGGGCGGCGTGGCCACGAACCGCGTTGCCAGGCTCCACAGCCCCTGGCTGATGGCCAGTCCCAGGGGTAGCCCGACCAGGCTGCCCGCCAGCCCCAGCAGGGCCGACTCGGCCACGAATGCGGCCGTCACCTGACGGCCCTTCAGCCCCAGTGCTTTGAGCAGCGCGATCTCGGCCCCGCGGCGGGCCACGACGACGCGCATCGTATTGGCGATGCCCAGGCCGCCGATGAGCAGGGCCAGCAGGCCAACGACCAGGATCAGGGGCCGGACGACGCCTACGACCTGTTCATTTTGGGCCAACAAGTCGGCTGCCGTGCGTGTCTCGGCCTCGGGCGCGATGCCGGCGACCTGGTCTGCGAGGGCGGTCGCCGCCGCTTCGTCCTCGGTGGTGAAAAAGACCTCGCTGGCCACCGGCTCCAGGTCGAGGGCATGGCGGGCGGACTCGTATTCCAGGTAAACAAAACCGACCAACAGGGGGGCCAGGTTGCCGCCCGGCGCGGCGCTGGCCGAGGGCACGATGCCGCGCACGGTCGCCACCTGTGGCGCCTCGCCGATGCCGATCTGCAGGCGGTCGCCGACGGCAACCCGGTGCCTGTCGGCCAGGCTCTTGCCGATCACCACGTCTTGCGGGCCGGCCAACAGGGCTGCCAGCGAGGCGCCGGGTGGATCGACGGCCTGTATCTGCCCGTAGAAGGGATAGACGGCCGGATCGACCAGGAACGATTCCACGAGCAGGCCCTGCCCGGCGTGCTCACCCTGTGCCAGGGAGATGGGCAGCTCCTGGGTGCGGTAGCGGAAGGTCAGGCCGGTCGCTTCCCCAAGGTCCACGAGCTGCTCGAAGGCGGTCATCTGCCCGGCCGTAAAGAATCCGTCGCCGCCGAGAATGGCTGCCACGTCGCCCCGGTTGCCGGTGCGGGCGTTACTCGTCAGTGCCTCGCCGAGTGCCAGGCCGAGACTCTGCAATGCGACGATGGCGGCCACGCCTGCGGCCACGCAAAAGAGTGCAAAGGCGGAGCGCCGCCCCTCGCGCCACAGGTTGCGCAGCGCATAGTGCCCGTAGAAGCGCCCCCGGTCCATCCACCCCATCCTTCACTCCTGGCTCGGCAATCACGGACCATGATAGACCCCACCTGTCACACCAGTATGATGGATTTGTCACAAAACGGTCAACTCCGGATGCGGGGGTAGTCTCGGTAAGATCTCGGTCCATGCGAGAGAATTCGCCAGCTGCCAACAGGCCATCCGTGATGGTCGCCGTGGTACTTGCTGTCTGCATCCCGGCACGGCGGCCGACCTCCGTATTGCCCGCCCCGTTCTATGTCGAGGATTCCCGGAGGAAAGAAGCGCAGAGAAGCGCGCAAGACAGTACGGAAACACCAAGGCGTGAGAGCAGGTCACGAGAACGCGTGACTCAGGCCCAATCAGCTTGAACGAACCGCTAGAAACGCAGGGTACCGTCGGGGCGACTCGAACGTTTGCACACGGCTCCAAAGGTCAACGCTTTTGCCGCTGGTCGTGAGGCACACCATCGGAAACGAAAGCTTGCCCTGCTGGAGGTCCGGCAAGCCAGGAGAACGCCTGCCAGGGGGGTCTATCAGGATTGGCGAGACACCCTGGTATTCTTTGCAGGTCTACCCTATGTGAAATGTCTCAGGCTCTACCCTGATCGTTCTCGCAGTCTTTCCTCCTGTATGATATCCAAGCTGCTCCCCTGTTTGGACTCGCAGTCTTGCCCCCTGTACGATGTCCAAGCTCCTGCCCTGTTTGTTTTCGAAGTCTTGCCCCCTGTATGATGTCCAAGCTTCTCCCCTGTTTGTTCTCACAGTCTTCCCCTCTTTAAGAAGTCCAAGTCTCCACCCTGGTACAAGTCACAGGTGCCCAAGGGATCTCGAACGCGCGCCATGTCGTCAGCACTGCAGGGCTGCGGAGGAGCAAGGAGAGCTGTCGTGGCCGAACATGCTCATCCAGCAAGACACCAGCCCATTCGGCCTCCAGTCGACATTGGGTGGTAGTGGCGACTGGTGATTCGAGCCTGATTCGAGGCACGCCATGCGGCCAGGCTGTCTGGCTGGCGCATACTCTAGCAAACGGATCACTCCGGTCAACTGGGGGTGCAATCCAGCTGTGTACGCTGCCGATCCAATGATTTCAATGTTTTTCAGCAATAGCAAAGAGGGACCGCTTCGAATACTTGAAGCGGTCCCTCTTGATCGCCAACATTATGGAAAATGGCGACATGTGTGCCCCCAAGGGACCTCGAGCGCACGCCATGTCGCCACCCTTGCAGGACTGAAAACCTGTGGGGGGGGGGTTTACCACAACCCGCGAAAATCGCAAAACGGCCTCGGGTCCGCTTTCGCAGCCTTAACCAGGTTTTTTCAGCCACTTGGCCTCCGAAAACCGCGTACAGACCCTTTGCCGGCGTATGGATCTCATGCTTCCGCCCACTGACCCCAAAGTCACACTTTCACTGAACCTCCCCATGAAGGGATCACCTTCAGGCGCTATTCCGGGACCGGTCAACCCCAGCACGGACGGCGCTGTTCGGCCAGGCATGCAGCTCTACGTTGTCTATGGAGCAGCGAACACCACGGTCCAGTAGTTCCCGTATTTGCTCACCGAGCCGAAGGCGGTCAGGGTTGTCATCCCTATCGCATTCGGCTTCATGCTGATGCTTGCCGGCACAGCCCTGCGTCGCGCCGCACGCTAGAACCTCTTCGGCGCGCCTGACACGCGGCGCAGCTTTGTCCTCGGTGAGGCGCTGCGCCGCGTTGCACATCGGAAGGGCATATCGCAAGACGCTTGATCCGCCGGGCCACACACTGCGGTAAACGAGGTAGGAATCCATGCCAGACATGACTGTCAGCCTGGCCCAGCCCAAAGCGCCTTGGAGGCTACGCGGGCTATCATCGCATGGTGCAGGCATTGTGATCGTCGAAAGCTGAACCTGACGGCGGAGGGGCGTAGGCGAACCCTCTCCAGCCGCCACGCTCTGGTCAACTGCCTGGAGTTCAGGGACGACGGGCGAGAGGAGGGAGAGTATCGAGTTTGATAGTCGGGTCGGCTGAATTGGTTCGCACAAAGATCAGGAAGGGAGGAAGCCATGTCTATCGCAAAGGTAATTGAGGTGCTGGCAGAGGGAGACAGCATCGAGGCTGCTGTCCAGTCGGCTGTCAGCGAAGCCGCTGAGACGGTGCGAGGCATCCAGCATGTCTACGTGGAGGGTTTGCAGGCCCTCGTCGAAGGCGACGTGGTGGTAAAGTACCGGGTTAACGCAAAGCTGACGTTCGTCATTGAAACGGACCGCGGCTAAGCGAACGGGCAAATACAGGTGCGAGGCACCAGTGGCGAGGATGCAGCCGTTCAACAGACTGCATCCTCACTACCTGCGCTTTCGATCCTATGGTGCCGCATAACCGTAGCGACAGGGACGTCGACAACGTTCTGTTGGAGCATAGACCGAGGAGGTGGGGCACTAGCCCCACCCCCTCGCCCTCCATTCCCTGCTCCTCCCGCTGGGGTGATGTAGGACCAAGACCGACAGGTGAGCGAGCCTGTCGCCTACGACGGAATCAGACTTCC
>JBFYTF010000053.1:0-8808 GCA_041300865.1 Anaerolineae bacterium | reverse complement strand
TCGAGGAGCTGCGCGGCCGGCTCGACGAGAGTGCTCTGAACGCCGCGTGGGCCGAGGGCCGGACCAGGTCCGTGGACCGCGCTGTCGCCGATGTGCCGGAGTTGCAGGCGATGTAGGGCTACCAGCGCCCTTCACAAGCTTGCGCTCACTGCACCGAGGAGATGATCGCCATGACAAGTGATAGACCGCTTCGGATCGTGACGTTCCTCGCGCCGAACATCCGCCCGGTATACGAGGCCGTGGCCGCCTACGTGGGCGAACGCCTGGGCGTGCCGGTCGAGCTGGTCGACGGCTCGTCGTTCGATAGCTTCGCCAGCGGCGAGGCCGACGCCGGCTTTATCTGTGGCCTGCCATACGTGCGCCTCGCCCACCAGGACCCGCCGCCGGTAGAGGTTCTGGCGGCGCCCGTCCTCGATGGAGAGCGCTATGGCGGGCGGCCGGTCTACTTCTCTGACGTCATCGTCAACCGGGACAGCCCCTGCCGCTCGTTCGCGGGGCTGCGAGGCCGCTCCTGGGCGTACAACGACCCGGACTCGCATTCGGGGTACAACGTCACCCGCTACCGCCTTATCCAGATGGGCGAGACGGGTGGCTTTTTCGGGCGGGTGGTGGAGGCCGGCTACCACCAGCGGGCGATCCGGCTCGTGGCCGCCGGTGCAGGGTCAGCGGAGGATGAGCGGGTCGATGCCTCGGCAATTGACTCGCAGGTATTGGCCGTCGAGCTGCGCGATCACCCCGAGCTGGCTGCCCGGCTGCGGGTCATCGACGTCCTTGGCCCGTCGACCATCCAACCGGTGGTCGCCGCCCGGCGCCTGCCGGACCGGCTCAAGGCGGACCTGCGTGCTGCCCTCCTGGCCATGGGTGACGATGCGCGCTACCGCCCCCGCCTGGCCCACGGCCTGGTCGACCGCTTTGTCGCCGTCGAGGATGGGACCTACGACGACATCCGGGAAATGCTGGCCGCCGCAGAGGAGAGGTCTTTCTTGACCCTGAAGTGACCGTGCAGATGCCGTCATTGTGAGCGGAGCGGGGCGCAACGCAGAATCGCGCACCGGCACAAGTGAGATCGTTCACTTTGCCCACGCGACATAATGGTAAGTCTGAATTGACGTCAAGTCAGGGTCCAGGATGACCCAAAGGCAGGGCCTACGCTTCGCCGCACAAGGACAGCAGCCGCGCCCAGCGGCGGTCCACGTCGGCCTGGAACTCGGCGATGAGGTGCCGGTTCTCGGCGGTGAAGAGGTGCCGAAAGCGACCCTGCCGTTGCAGCCACTCCTCCACGGGCGGCTTTTCCTTGGGGCGGTAGGTCAGCCGCCACTGACCGGCCTCCACCTCGAACAGGGGCCAGTAGCAGGTGTCCACCGCCAGCTGGGTGAGCTCGACGGTCTCGTCCGTGCCGTGTCGCCAGCCGCGGTTGCACGACGCCAACACGTTCATGAAGGCCGGGCCGCCGCAGTCCACCGCCTTGCGCGTCTTGGTCATCAGGTCACGCCACTGGCTGGGTGCGGCCTGGGCGACGTAGGGAATGCCGTGCGCGGCCACGATGGCGGTCAGGTCCTTGCGGGGTTGCTCTTTGCCCGGGCTGACTGACCCCGCCGGCGAGGTGGTGGTATGGGCGCCCAGGGGTGTGGCGCTGGAGCGCTGGATCCCCGTGTTCATGTAGGCCCCGTTGTCATAACACACATAGAGGAAGCGGTGACCCCGCTCCAGGGCACCCGACAGGGCCTGCAGGCCGATGTCGTACGTGCCGCCGTCGCCGCCAAAGGCCACGAACAGACATCTTGGTCTGGCACCTTGCCCTGGCGGACCAGGCTGCGATAGGCGGCCTAGACGCCGCTGATCGTGGCGGCAGCGTTTTCGAACGCGTTGTGGATCCAGGGCACACGCCAGGCGGTATAAGCATAGATGGAAGTGGCCACCTCCAGGCAGCCGGTGGCGTTGGCTACGACCACCGGCTGGTCGATGGCGGCCAAGACCTGGCGGACGACGATGGATGCCCCGCAGCCGGCGCACAGCCGGTGCCCGGGGGCCAGCCTTTCGGGCCGCTTGGCCAATTCTTTCGGAACCAGTTTCGTCGCCATCGTGCCTCCTATTCCCGCACGCCCAGGTGCGTCACCGCCCGGTCCACGCGCCCCGTCGCTGCCGCGCGCAGCAGGTCGTGGAAGATGTCCTCGATCTCGGCCCGGTGGATGTCTCGGCCGCCCAGGCCGTAGACGTAACCACTCACCGGCAGGCGAAGCCCGTGCACGGCGAGTGTCGCCGCCAGCTCCAGGAACAAAGGGCCGGCATTGTCCGTCGCCCCAAAGGAGACAGAGCGGTCCATTACCGCCACGGCCTTCAGATGGCCCAGCGCCCCGGCCAGCGCTTGCGCCGGAAAGGGCCGGAAGACGCGCAGCTTGAGCAGGCCGGCTTTGTGCCCCTGGCCCCGCAGCCTGTCGACGACCACTTTGGCCGTTCCTGCCGTGGAATTGGCGACGACGACCGCCACGTCGGCGTCCTCCAGGCGATACGGCTCAAAGAGGCCATAGCTGCGGCCAAAAGCACCGTTGAACGCTGCTGCCACCTCGGCGATGACCCTTTGCGCGTGGACCATGGCTTCCATCTGCTGGCGCTTGTGCTCGTAGTAATAGTCGTAAAAGTCCAGCGGGCCGTAGGTCTTCGGTTGTTCCAGGTCCAGCAGCGGCCATTGGGGGTGGTAGTCGCCGACAAAGGCCCGCACCCGGCCATCGTCATAGATCTCGACGCGCTCCATGCCGTGGCTGGTGATAAAGCCGTCCTGGCAGACCGCCACCGGCAGAAGGACGTCGGGGTGCTCGGCGATGCGCACGGCCTGGAGGGCATTGTCGTACGCTTCCTGGCCGCTCTCCGAAAAGAGGACGATCCAGCCGCTGTCTCGCATGCCCATCACGTCGGCGTGGTCGCAGTGGATGTTGACCGGACCGGACAGTGCCCGGTTGACGAGGCTCATGACGATGGGGCAGCGGTTGGAGGCGGCTATGTACAGGACCTCCCACATCAATGCCAGCCCATTGGCCGACGTAGCGGTCATCACGCGCGCCCCGGCGGCCGACGCGCCGACGCAGGCGCTCATGGCGCTGTGCTCGCTCTCGACCGTCACGAACTCGGTGTCCACGCGCCCGCCGGCCACGAACTCGGCAAAGAACTCCACGGTCTCGGTCTGGGGGGTGATGGGATACGCCGCCACGACGTCGGGATTGATCTGGCGCATCGCCTCGGCAAAGGCCTGGTCTCCGGTGAATGCCTCGAATGTGCCCATGGCCCTACTCCTTGCACCGCCCTTCTTCGACGATGCGGATGCAGAGGCGGGCGTCATCGCGTGCGATCTCGACCCCAGCCTTCCGCTGCACCTTGGCGTTGACCGGGCAGACGGCCGCGCACAGGCCGCAGCCCTTGCAGTGCTCCAGGTCAAAGCCCATCATTTTCTCATTCTCGGCGTCCACGAGGATGCTGGAATCGGGGCAGTACAGCCAGCACTGGAAGCAGTGGGTGCACTCGGCCTCGCCACGGACGGGGCGGAAAGCCCGCCAGCCGCCGGTGTGATACTCCACGGCGTTGCCCGCCTCCAGGATCATCCCGCCGATGGGGATCTCGCGCCAACCCTTCAAGCTCATGCCCTTCCTCCTAACCGGCCTGCATCTCGGTGGCAGCGCGGCGCATGGCCCGGACGTTGGCCTCGACGGCGCCGGCCGGTATCTTCTGGCCAAACCAGGCGCGCAGCTGCGCGGCCAGCTCTTCGACGTCGAATATGCCCGTGGCGCGGGCGAAGGCGCCCAGCATGGGCGTGTTCGTCACTTCCCGCCCCATCTCCTCGATGGCGATGTGGCTGGCATCCACCGTGAACGCCTGGCCGGTGTGAAACCCGGTCATGTCGCGCACCTCTTGCGGGCTCGCGGGGGTGTTCACGACCAGGATGCCCGCGTCCTTCAGGCCGTCGACGACCGGCACCGTCGCCAGCAGCGTTGGATCGAGCACCAGCACGACGTCCGGCTGCTCGATCTGGGAGTGGATGGTAATGGGCCGCGGGCTGAGGCGGGTGAAAGCGCGGATGGGCGCCCCCATGCGCTCCGGTCCATAGTCGGGGAAGGCCTGGAAGTAGAGGCCGGTACCCAGTGCCGTCTCGGCCAGCAGCTTGCCGGCGGTCACCACGCCCTGGCCTCCACGACCGTGCCAGCGGATTTCGATAAGCTCATCCATGCGCTCTCTCCTCCCTGCCCCTTGCCGTTGTGAGGTCTTGACGGCGACCTCTGATCTGTGGCTCGAGCGTAAGTTTACTTCCCCATGGCGGAAAACGCAAGACGCGCGCCCTCGTTTGCCGAGGCTGCTGCCATTCTCGGCGTCTGGCAACAAGAAACGAGGGAGTGCAGGCCCGCACTCCCTCGCCGATCCTTTCTGTTAGCTTGCCAGGGGGCGAACTATCGGTTTATCCCCTCCCGGCTATCTAGAGCCAAGCCAGGTCCAGGCTGGCGAGCTTCTCCGGCGTGGGGAGGCCGGTCTTCTGATCCCAGCCCATTGACTCAAAGTAGCTGTCCAACGCCAGCGGGAGGTTGACGACCTCGCCCTTACCCCGTCCGTCCACCGCCTTCTCCTCGGTAAAGCGCCGGGGAAGCACGTCGTCCTTGCGGTCAAAGCCAAGGCGGGCGTTGATCATCCGCTCGAGGTTGATCACGCGCTCGGCAACCAGCAAGAGATCGTCCTTGGACACAGGATAGCCGACGGCAGCCGAGGTCAGTCGCGCCCAGGTGGAAGCCTTGATGGCAATGGTGATGGAGGCAAACAAGCACACACCCAGCACGTTCGTGGCCATGGCGAGCTCCTGGAGCGGCTTGACCCAAGCCTTGTTGCCATCCTCCAGGTAGCTGATGTCGCCGACGATGCCCAACTCCGGTTCACGATAGCCAAAGGCATCGACAGTCGACGCGAAGGGCCGCAGGTGGTCGGCGCCGCGCGCCGAAGTGGCGTGGACGATCGCTTCGGCCTTGCTGGCCCGCACTCCGTCGGCCGGCATCTCCAGTCCCTTGACGTGGAGCGCCGCTCGCTCGGCCTGGGGACCCAGCTTGTCGGCCGCTCGCTTGACGCCCAGTGCCAGCAGATCGCCCACTCCCTCGCGCTGTCCGATGAGCTTCACCGCCTCCACGACAGCCTCGCCATTGCCCCAGGTGAGATCCAGGCCTCCGGCCTGGTCTTTGGTCAGCACCCCCTGCTCGTACCACTCCATGGCTGTGGCAATCGCCTGGCCGGTCGAGATTACGTCCAGGCCCAGGTCGTTGGCAATGTGGTTGGCAGCTGCCACGACGTTAAGGTCGGTGACTTCGCACTTGCTGCCAAAGGCGGCGACGGTCTCGTACTCGGGCCCACCTCCATGCATGCCCGCGTATTTGCCCTGTTTGATGGTGGTAGTACGCCCGCAGGCAATGGGGCAGCCAAAGCAGGCATAGGGCTTGACCTTGAGCATCTTGTGATAGGCCTCGTGGGTGAGCTTGCCCACCGATTCGGGAAACTCGGTCCGCTGCCAATTCTTGGTGGGCAGGATGCCCAGGGCATTGATCGCATCGTAGAAAGAGGGTGTGCCGAAGGGGTGCAGCTCGTCCCTGACAAAAGCTTCGGCGAACAGCTCGTCACGGGCATCGACAGCCGCTTCCCGGAGTGCGTCACGATCTGCGATGGGCAGGCGCAAAGTACCCTTGACGGCGATCGCCTTCAGGAGCTTGCTGCCCATCGACGCGCCAGGGCCGCCGCGCCCAAAGGCCCGGTGCTTGTCGGTCAAGATCGCGGCGAACTTGACGCCCTTTTCGCCGGCCGGGCCAATGGATGCCACTTGCAGACCCCTCACGCCCAGCTCCCCCTTGATGGTGTCTTCAGTTTCTGTCACCCCCTGGCCCCATAGTCCCGCCGCGTCACGAAACTCCACCTGGTCGTTGTTGATGTAGAGGTAGACGGGCCTGTCCGCTTTGCCGACGATCACCAGATGGTCCCAGCCCGCTTTCTTGAGGGCCGGAGCAAAATGCCCTCCCGCATTTGCGGCACCCAAGGTGCCGGTTGCCGGGGAGTAGAACGCGACGCAGCACCGCCCGCTGCATGGCGCTGCCGTCCCGGTTAGCGGGCCGGTAGCAAAGATGATCGGCTGCACGGCATCCAAGGGATCGGAGTCCCAGTGCACCAGATCGTAGAAGAGACGCATGGCCACGCCCTCACCACCCAGGTAATCCTTCAGCCACGCTTCTGGGATGGGACGCGGCTCGGCCTTTCTCGAGCCCAAATCGACCACCAGCATCTTGCCTGTAGAACCTTTCATATAGCCCTCCTTGCTATATATTGCCGATTCCCAAAACAAAAGGAGACGACCTTGCTGCGCCAGTCTTGGTGCAAGCAAGGTCGCCTCCTTTGCAATGCGGCGGGCGCGGGAATTGCTTCCCACACCGAACGCTCATTCGTCCCCCCGGGGAGCAAATGAGTCGGAGGCTTGTCATTCTCTCGCGGGCGCAACGGCGGGCGTGCACCCGAGCATGTCAACGTGCGCGCAGTTGGACGGCCTCAAAAGAAGAGACCGATCTGCGTCCTGTGCGCAGGATCTGTGGCCATTTTAGCATGAAAGCGGCTAACTGTCAACTGTGCCCGAGTTGACATAGCTATTGTGAATCTGAGTGCCGAGTGGGGTCAGCCTCGCCGTTTGCTCGGTCTTGATGGCTACATCCGGGCCTGGGTCGCCGGAGTTGGCGATCGCGTTTAGCCGTTCAAAAAGAGTGGTTCAGGACGGCTGTGCGGCCAGGTTCTCCAGGCCGTAGCTCTGCTCGACGAGGTCCGCAAAGCGCTGCGCAAAGCGGGCGGCCGGTGCGCCGTCGACGAGGTGGTGGTTAAAGCTGAGGGTGACGTGCAGGAACTCGCGGTTCTCCACCCGGCCGTGCACCAGACGTGGCTGCTCGGAGATGCCGCCGGCGGTGACCGCCAGGGTGTGGATCGGCATGCCCAGGCCCCAGCCACCGCGGTTGCCGAACATCCCGACGGACGTGTAGCCCACGGTGCCGGCGTACTGCCGGTGCAGGCGTGGGCTCCAGTCCATGGCCCGGTACATGAGCCTCCGGATGAAGGCCGGCACCAACGGGGCAAAGCGCGCCATGCGCGTCCCGGGGGCAGCCGAGGGCTGCTTCTGAACGGCGCGGATCTCGTCGTGCATGTCCTGCACCGTGCGCTTGTCCACTGCCCGCATGACATGCATGATCGGCAGCTTTCGCCCGTCTATCTCGGTCTCGACGGTGAGCATCACGTCGACGTCGTCAAAAAGAACAACCTGGCGCCGCGGGGCGCGGTAGGCGTGGACGTCACGGTCCAGGGCCACGGCCTGGCCCAGGCAGGCCAGGAGGAAGGCAGTGAACGAAAGCGTCTCGCCGGTGCGCGCCTTGTGTTCGCGGATGGTGCGCCGTGCTTCGGTGACGTCGAGCTCGACGAAGCCATGGATCATGTATCTGCGCCGCCCGTTCCAGCCCGCGTCCAGCATCAAGTCCCGGTTTCGGGGAAAAGATTTGCTCTCGAAGCCGCTCAACGACTGCTTGTCCATCCAGCTCTTTCCTCTCTCGTGTAGGTCCGGTTCTCCTACAGATCCTGCCGGCGGAAAATCACGATGGCCAGGACGATGAACGCCACCGCCGCGGCGCCCGTCGTGATCAGCGGCAGGTAGCTGGCCGCCGGAACGCCCGTCATGAGCGCCGTGGCGACGGCCGGCTGGGCGCCACCACCCGGGGCCATGGTCAAGGTGTAGGGGATCACGTAGAGCAGGCCCGCGTACAGGCTGGGCAGAAACTGCTGGCCAAACAGGAAGGCGAGGGGCAGGCCGATGACCGCCCCACCGCTGTCCGACAACGCGCCCAGCATCAGCGTCAGTCCGACGTAGAACAGCAGGTGGACCACGTGCACGCTCATCCCTGCCAGGAATCCGAGGGGCGAGGGGGTCGCGTGCGTAACCAGGGCGCAGGACAGGTAGAACAGCAAACCCGGGACCAGAACCATTGTCAGGACGATGCCCGCCACGTTGCCGGCCAGCTTGCCGCTGAGGAAGGCCAGGCGCGACAGCGGCTTGGAGAGCACCCAGGCGGCCGTGCCCGACCGCTTCTCGCCGACGATGGCCTCTTGCATGACGATGCAGACGCCGATCGGTGCGGCCACGCCAAGCATGGCGTTGAACAGCATGGCCATGTCGAGGCCCTCGGAGTCCGGCGTGCTCAGGGCAGCGATGAGCGGGATGCCATTGGCGATGGCCGACCAGATGAGGATCTGGATCCACCACTGCTTCGTGCCAAACCACCGCCCAAGCTCTGAGCGCAGTAGGTTGCTCAGGCCTCGGCTCCAGCCGGTGCCGGTGTCGAGGTTCATGACGCTATTTCCGCTTGACATCTGGGCCTCCTTCGACAATCTGTACAAAGACGTCTTCCAGCGCGTACTTCTTGCGGCCAAATTCGGTGACGGCCAGCTGCTCGTCGGCCAGGAGCAGGCGCAGGAGCTGTGCCTCGGCGGCGATGTCGTCGCTGACCGCAACGGTCCATGCCATGGTGCCGTTGCGCGATTGGGTCTGGATGCCGGTCACCCAGGGCTGACCGGCCAGGCGCGCCCGGGCGCTCTCGGCGTCGCCCTTGAGCTTGACGGTGTAGACGACGCCCTCGCCTCCGGCCAGCAGATCCTCGATGGGGCCGCTGGCCACCAGCTTGCCCTTGACGAGGATGGCCGCCATGTCGCTCACGCGCTGCACGTCGTCCAGGATGTGGGTGCAGTAGAAAATGGTGGTGTGCTTGCGCAACC
>JBFYTF010000046.1:0-8132 GCA_041300865.1 Anaerolineae bacterium | reverse complement strand
GCCCCAACCACAAACAGGAGCAACAGACCCGACAGGACGAACAACCCCTGCGGGCGACGCGGACGCATGAGCTTTTCCATCAGATAAAACACTCCTTTCTCACTCGAACAGTCTGATGCGGATGCTCGTATTCAGTTTTGCTGGCAATGGGTGCTCACAGTGCGGGACGTCGTGCGTCATCGGCGACGCGTAGGGGCTGCGAACCGGTCCTTGTCGGGTCGGGGTTGAGGGAAGGATTATCGCGTCATACTGGTCATGGCATTCGCAGGGCCGAAACGGCATGCGACATCGCCAAACCCAATCCTACGCCTCCCGCAACATAGTCGTCTGTAAGCTTGACTACAGACGGCATTTCAGCTCCAAACCGAGGGAATCCAGAAGCAGGTCTTCCACGGGATGGAATCCTCGCCATGTGCGAGCGTCACGCAAGTCGGCAGCCACGTCTACACCTCGAATTGCGGACAGGGCCGCTTTGTGGGAAAATGGGCCAGTCCCACTGGCAAAAACGGCCGTATGGGGGGAATACAATGATGGACTACGAGCAGCGCGTGAGGGAGCTTGTCGAGAGCTTCGGTGACTGGTTTGACGACGATCAGAAACTCCGCGACGGCCGGATGACCGCCGAGCTGTACCCGTACACGCAGCTCTTCTCACCGATCCAGGTGAATAGCCTGAAGATCAAGAACCGCATTGTCATGGGGCCCATGGGCAACGTGTCCATGGTCGATGAGACAGGCCGGCCGAGCGCCAAGATGATCCAGTACTTTGTCGAGAGGGCGCGGGGCGGCGCCGGCCTGATCACCTCCGGCCTGGTGCCGGTCTCTTTCGCCGCGGATCCGTCGCTCCTCGAGCCCGGCGACCTGGCCTATCTACCCCGCATCGACGGCTCGCGGACTCTGTTCGCTGGCTGGCGGGACCTGACAGAGGGCGTCCACGCCTACGGCGCCCGCTTCTTCATACAGCTCACTGCCGGCGTGGGCCGGGTCGGATCGCCCGAGTGTCTAGTGAAAAGGCTCAGGCTGCCGGTGTCCGCATCCTGGAATCCGAACTTCTACCTGCCCAGCATCCCCTGCCGGCCCCTCACCGATCGCGAGTGCCGCAGGATCATCCGGGCGGCGGGCCAGGCCGCCGCCAACGCCAAGGCCTGTCTGTGCGACGGCGTGTACCTCCATGGCCATGAGGGGTACCTGCTCGAGCAGATGACCAATCCCGCATTCAACCGCAGGAAGTTGGGCGCATTTGCCGATTGGCAGGCCTTTGGGCTGCAAATGGTGGAGGAGGTGAGAAAGCGGTGCGGGAGCACGTACCCGATCATGTACCGCATCGATCTGTCGTTGGCACTCAACGCAACGTACGGCGACGAGCTGCGCCGCATCCGGTCTATGCGCAAGTTCGGGGCCGAGCGCACGGTGGACATGACGCTCGCCTACATGGCCAACCTGGTCAAGGCCGGCGTCGACATCTTTGACGTGGACCTGGGCGGGTACGACAACTGGTGGCTGCCCCACCCGCCCGGACCGATGGCGCCCGGCTGCTATCTGCCCATTGCCAAAATCGCCAAGGACTACCTTGCCCAGTCGGGCGTGAAGTCAAATGCCGGCCGGGACGTGCCCGTCGTAGCTGTGGGCAAGCTTGGCTATCCCGACTTGGCCGAAAGGGCGCTGCGAGAGGGCACGTGCGACATGATCATGCTCGCCCGCCCATTGTTGGCCGACCCGGACTGGCCGCGCAAGGCGTACGCCGGCCGGGTCGCGCAGATCCGGCCCTGTATTGGAGACCAGGAAGGGTGCATCAACGAGTTCATCCACGGCGGACACATCCAGTGCGCGGTAAACCCGCGTACCGGCTTTGAGGAGCTGCTCCCGGCAGATGTAGGCCGTGCTCCGCTGCAAAAGAAGGTCGCGGTCGTCGGTGCCGGCCCGGCTGGCATCGTCTGCGCCTGCACGGCAGCCGAGCGGGGCCACATGGTAACCCTGTTCGACGCACACCCGCTGGCAGGTGGCATGCTCATCCCAGGCTCTGCTCCCAAGGTCAAGTTCGACGCGGCGAACTATCTCGCGTACCTCCGGCAGCTGCTCTGCGATCATGCTGCTCAACACAATCTCGTCGTCCGGCACAGCACGCCGGTCACGCCTGAGGCGTTGCTTGCGGCCAGGTTCGATGTTGTCGTACTCTGCAACGGCGCCACTCCTCTCGTGCCACCGGTCGAAGGAATAGATCGCCCGCATGTTGTTCAGGCGATCGATCTTTTGCGGGCGGCGCCTGGGCTAGAGGGGGTAGAGCGGGTGATCATCGTCGGCGGTGGCGAGGTCGGTTGTGAGACCGCCTACTACCTGGCCCATGAGAGAGGCAAGCGCGTAGCAGTCATCGAGATGCTGCCCCATTTCATGCAGGAAGCTTGCACGGCCAACCGCGGTTATCTCATTTACTACCTGAGAAAGCGGGGGGTCGAGCTGCTTAATTGCACCAGGCTCGAAAAGGTAGGGGAGCGAGACGTCACAGTCGTCAGGAACGTTTCTCCCACCGTTCCTGACCCCTATGTCACCTGGACCCCGGTGCTGCCGGATAACGTCAAGAACCCGCTTGCCAGGCCAGCGCAGGTGCGCGAGGAGCGCGCTACGCTCCAGGCTGACCTGGTCGTACTCGCCACCGGGCTCAGGTCGGACGATTCGCTATATCAGGCGTGCCTCCAGGCGCAGGTCGCGCCCGAGATCCACGCCATCGGCGATGCCTTTATGCCTGGCCGGGTCCTCGAGGCGACCAAGGCCGGATACGCTGTGGGCGGAAGCCTGTAGCCGTGCCAAGGTTACCGCGGAGGCCTCAGTCGTGACCCTATTATGAAGGCTTCCTCATCCTCTCCAGAAGGTAGGTGAGGCCTGGCTAGCCAGGTATGGAGCCTTCTGGTGCACGAAAGCGGTTTGCCGTCGCGTTTGCACGTGATCCGGGCAAAGTTTCGACCAGACTGAGCCGCGATAGACACTCCTCCCGCGGCGCCATCCAGTGGCCAATCCGAGCCTGGGCGCCGTGAACTGGTAGTACGCACCGCGGTGGAGAGACACAAGATGCATACAAACTCAATGAGCGCCCTGGTTGGAAACAAGCAAAACCTATTAATGGCGGTTTTGGTAGCAATCTACTGGGGCGTAGCTTTGCTCAGTCCGTGGAATGTGTTTGGTAATGCCAATGAGGCTGTCTACTATATTCAGAACCTGGCTTGGCTTGCCTTTGTTCTGGTTCATGGCAGCAAGCGGTATGGCTGGGACAACTTGTTCGCGTTCTTTACTATCACGTTCCTAATCTCCTGGTCAGCGGAAACGACGAGCATTGCCATGGGCTTTCCATTTGGAGATTTCTATTATACCGAGCTGCTCGGTCCAATGATTGGTACTGTTCCGATGGCGGTTATGCCTGCTTACTTCGTGGCCGGCTATCTGGCATGGACCATGAGCACAGTATTCCATGCAAATATGGGCACAGGGATTGAGAGGCGCAATCTGGTTCTCGTGCCTTTTATTGCCAGTTTTGTCATGGTTATGTGGGATTTCTGCCTTGACCCATTGAGGTCAACCATCGACGGGGCCTGGGTATGGGAAGATGGCGGCCCTTACCATGGTGTACCCATCTCTAATTACTTCGGTTGGTATCTTACCGTGTTCCTAATCTTTCAGGTGTTTGCATTGTATCTTTACAGGTTCAGTAGAAACGAGCGCGTAGAACAAAGCAGGGCTTATTGGTACCTGGTTCCCGTGATGTATCTTGGCCTTGCAGTTGGGTTCCTTCTCAATCCGTTTTTCCAGAGCACGAACCTGGAGGTCTACTGGTCAGTGTTCTTGGGCTGCACCTTTACGATGGTTTTCACCTCGATATTGAATATCATCTTTGTGTCAAGATTGAACAAGAACGCTCCTAGTTTCGTGTGATATTTCTCGCTTGTCGGTGAGTGGCTGGCGGGGATGTCACCCCATCCCCGCCAGCCCCAACACATTTGCCAACTAGAACCGCCAACCCAGCAGGTTCCAGTAATTCAGGAACCAGACAAAAGCGACCGCAGCGACCGTCACCAGCGTATAGTACACGCGGGCGGTGGTGCCCCAGTAGCGGTTCATCCAGGCCAGCACGATGAACAGCAGCGCGCCGGCTGTAAGTACCGCCGACAAGACTCCGAGTCCCAGCAGGATTTGGAAGAACAAGGGGGGGGCGAGCAATACGTTATACGTGACCTGGTTCTGACCCAACTGAAAGGCGACCATGAACACCAGATTCAGAATGCTGATACCTATCAACATCCAAGGGAACACGCGAGCGCCACGGGGCGCGAGTGGCCGGTCACCGCCCCGGCGGCGATCCCGAACCACGCGAATCAAACCCGCGGGCAGCACGGACAGGAAAATCAGGAGGCACGCCTGGACGAACATCATGCTGAAACCGGGCGTTTCGTACCAGCGCAGTCTGGCAACCGCATACTGCGGCACGATGTCGGTGTAAATGTGGGTGATGCGGCCCCGATCGTCCTCCCGAAAGACGATTCCGAACGGGGCGTCTACCTGGCGAAAGTACAGCGGCTCTACTTCGACAAACCGCCTCTTGTCCCCCATCAGGTTATAGAGAAGCGTCCCGTCGCCGGGGTTGCTGATTTCGGTGGTGAATCCGCCGCCACCCAACCCGGTGAGCTTGGAGATGGTGGTATATCGGCTGCTGGCGTTGTACAGGCCCACGAACCGGTCGGCTCGCTCCGCGAAATCCGCCGGAGGTTGCAGCGGAGTTGGTCTCGAGCTGGGAAAGTAGTGGTCGAAAAACGCCTTCTGGAACCCGGAATGCTGGTTGGTCAGGGCCCCACCCCCCTCGCTGTTATAGACCACGAACACACCCAGGTTCTGGTCGAGCAAAAGCAGCAGCAGGCTGTGCATCGGGGGCAAATACCCACTATGCCCCAGCGTTCGCTGGCCGTTTTCGCTCATATCGAACAAGCCGTAAGCTGTGCCATTGAGTCTGGGGTCGGGCGCGTACAAAGTGGTGTGCATTTGCCGCAATGTGCTTGCCTTCAGGATGCGCCTCTCGGCACTGTCCGCGTCGCCGCCGCTGCCCTCCAGGTGCGCGATCAGGAACCGAGCCATGTCGGCGATACTGGCCTGGTGTGAGCCGGATGGCGCCCCAGCCGGCTGGCCCACGTATTCAGTGAACGCCCGAAAGCCGCCATCCTGATACGTGTACCCCTTGGATGCGTATGCGCGCAGGTCCGGCGGTACCGGATACCGGGCTGCCGAGTGCGCCATGCCCAACGGGCGCAGGATATTCTCCTGGATGTACTGCTCGTAGGGCTGGCCCGACACCCGCGCTACGATATATCCTGCCAGCACGGGATTGTAGTTCGAGTAACCGGCATCCCCGGGTGGACGCACCCGCGCCCAGATATCAGAGACCAGAAATTCGCGCACGGGCAGCAGCTTATCGGCATTGGTCTCCCCGCCGGTAAACCACCGGTCTTCGAACCCTGACGTATGGGTCATCAGGTGCCTGAGGGTGACCGGTTGTGGGTAGGTATCCGGGATGCGAAAGTCGAGATAGGTGTTGATATCCGCGTCCAGGTCCAGCTTGCCCTGCTCGACGAGCTGCATCACCGCTGTCCAGGTGAATACCTTGCCGTTCGAGCCAATGCTAAAGATGGTCTGCTCCGGGTCGACCGGAATGCCCTTGTCCACGTCGGCATAGCCGTAGCCTTTGGCTAGAAGGATCTCGCCGTTTTTGACGACAGCGACGGCTGCTCCGGCGATGTGGTACTCTTCCATCTCCGTTCGCAACAGCTTATCCAGGAAGGCCTCCAGTTCAGCCGGATCGGTCGGACCCAGTCGCTGTGAGGGCGCCGCCCCTACGATGGTGCCCGCCGCGACGCTGCTATCTTGGGAGACGACGGATCCGGCAGTCGATAGCAGAATTCCGAGAGTCAACATCATCGACGCCGATAACGCTAGTGCTTTCTTCACACGCAGTAGCCTGTTCATGCCGTTCCTCCTTATAATGGTCCAGCTGACTACTTGACCTCTTGAACGCGTAGTGGGATGATGTAGCAGATCATCTCCAAGGCATCTCTACGGCCCACTTGATCCGTTCGATCTTGCCGCGGGTGAGGCGTCGCTGAGTGGCCGCTGCTGCCAGCTCCTGGAGGGCGCCGGTTGGGCCCGCCCAACCGCACCACGTTCGTCGGAGGATGAGCTACGATAGGAGCATCAGGGACAAGATGAGGACCGAACCGTTGATCACCCTCTGTAAGGCACCGGCGAGGGTAAGGACGGGCGAGAAGTAGTACAGGGTGACGGGATAGCGCAGAAACGAGATGAGCAGCACCCCTTGACGGAGCCGCGGCGTGTTGCCAATTACCTGATCCACATCATGAGCCTCCTTTCAGGGCGCGGGATCGAATGGGCATGCTGCCTGCCCGGCTCCCACCACTGACTGCGCGGCGAGAGCTCTCGTCATCCTCGGCCATCCCTGGACTGCCTGGATCGGCAGGGGTGCATCGACGGATGCACCCGCCCCCAGATGGGAGCGCTCCTCCCAAAGGGCACCGTAGGAATGCACTTCACAGCCAGTGCCAACGGCGATCTGGGCCCAATTAGCTGAGATCAGTGGTGATTGAAACCCTGTAGGAAGGGTTCAAAGGCCTGCCAAAGGCCAGTATACCCCTGTCGAACACAGAGCTCAAGAGCAGTTTGGCTCGTTCCCAGGTAGGCCAAGTGGCCCGGTGGCGAACACAGGGGCTCGAGTCTTTTGTTCATGTTCACGTCGCTTTAGCTCGCCCGCATCGCACCCCGGCAGCGGGCAGGACATCCTTTCTGCTCCACGGCGTTCTGGTGAAGGGGAACGAGAGGGCGGTCCGCTAGTAGCCGACAGACTGTGATTGACGCACACACCGCCGTATGATATACTCCCAGATGCAGGTGTTCACTGCCGCGTCGCGGATAGAATCGGAGGTAGATCATGCGATGGGTGGATCACCGTCCAGCGGTTGCGCGATTTGCGGCCGGGCAAAGTCATCAAGGATGAGATCGATTACTGGCTACCAGGCGGTGAGCGGTCGCACAGATAGAGCTGGTGCGCCGGCCTCTGATTCGCGGTTCAGGATCACAGCCTACATTGAAAGGGGACCTCTGCGGTGTGCTACCAGGAGTGCGCTCTTTATGGCGAGTTGGTGCTCTGGCTGCGGGACTGCGCGGCCGAGCTTTTGGCCGGGTCAGGGGGGAACGCCGAAGCAGAGACGGAGCGTCTGGATGATCTGATCCGGCAGTGGTTCTTCGCGTCGCGGGACGACCTGCACGGCTGCGCCCCACGGGACTTGATCTGGGCAGAACAGATGGACCAGCCCAACCCCATTTACCCTGAACGCATCGCCGAGTTCTTTGAGGACGACTGCCCGGTGTGCCAGTTCGAGCAGGACGATCTGAAGAGAGCGCTGGAGGCAGGAGAGGATCCCGGCTTTCACTGGCATCATGACGATGGCGGCTACCCGCTCATCGCTCGCTATGACCCCGAGGGCTACGACGCACGCTGGGCGCGGGTGGACGCCGAGTTTGCAGAGTGGCAGAGGCAGCAGGAAGGGACCGCCGCCGCGCCCGCTCCGGATGACCAGACCCCGCCTGCATTTCCTCGGCAGCTCGGCCCTGCGGAGTTCCTGGAGGTCATGGAGGCGCCTTGGTTGGACCCAACCTTGCGTCAGGTGGCCCGCACGCTCGCCGAGCACTGCGACGTGCCCGTCCCTGATGAAGACTCTCGGGCGCGCTACAGGAGGGTGACGCTGGACGAAGCTGCATCGATCCTTACCGCCCTGCAGCGCCACGGGACCGACGTGCAAGCACTGCTGGCACAGATCGATGCTTGGCCCTACCAGAGCGTGGCGCTCGACTGGTTGAGTGAGCCTGAGCAGAGCGTGGCCCTGATGTGTGCCGCGCTGGAGTACAGCCTTTCGCCCAACGACGAGGAAGGGCAGACCCGCTTCCGCCACCACCGCGATTTTGTGCTGGCCGTGGCCCAGGTCGTGCCGCCCGGCGCGCGACTTTGGCTGCAGGGCTGGCTAGAGGCCACAGCCCTCAGAACACCGTCCTTCGACCCGCCATTCTAGAACCAAGGAGATCCAATGG
>JBFYTF010000030.1:0-41402 GCA_041300865.1 Anaerolineae bacterium | reverse complement strand
CGCCGGGCGATGGAAGACAGGGTCTCGCCTGGCTGCACGGTGTGGACCACAGTGCCTGACTGCGCCGCGGGTGGTGACGTCGGCTGGCTCGCCGGCGCCTGGGTCGCTGCCGGCACAGCGGTGGCTACCGGCTGGGTTGCTGCCGAGACAGCGGTAGGCGCGGGCTGAGTGCCACCGGCCGGCACCAGGGTCGCCTGGGGCTGCGGCACCGTCGTCCCCGAGGCAGGCGTTACGGCCGACACGACCGTCTCGCCGGGGAGTGGCGTCTCCAGGCCGCCGGTGCCCGGCTCTGCCGTACCGACACCCTGTCCCGGCTCCACTGTGTCGATCGCTCGCTCCTCGGCCGACCGTGAGCAGGACCCAAGGGTCACGGCCACGGCCATCGCCAGGACGAGAATCAGGAAACCTGTTCCTAGTGTTGACAGTCTTTGCCTCATCGTTTGTCACCTCCCGATCAGATCGTCAGCGCGTGCGGTCGCAGAAGGCGTAGCCTTTTCTACATAATACCACAACTGCTTGTGCACGTCAAGCGGACGGGCAATGTGCCGAACGTGTCCCTGCCGGTTGGTGACTGTCCCTTCAGCAAAACTCATCTTCACCTAGCAAACGCGACAGGGCAACGTTTTGTTCACGCCGCAGCCGGGATCACACCCAACTCGCGGCCCACCTTTTCAAAGGCGGCCAGGCCGGTGTCGAGGTCCTCACGACTGTGGGATGCCGTGTTCATGACTCGAATGCGGGCCTGTCCTTGCGGCACGGTGGGAAAGCCAAGGGCCATGGCAAACACGCCATTCTCGAACAGCTTACGCGAGAACTCTTTGGCCAGCGGCGCTTCGCCCAACATGACGGGCACGATGGGCGTTTCGCTGCGGCCGGTGTTGAAGCCGAGGCGAGCCATGCCCTGCTTGAAATAGCCGGCGTTGGCCCACAGCCTGTCCACCAGCTCCGAGCTCGCCTCCAGCAGGTCGACGGCAGCCAGGCAGGCCGCCGTGTCGGGCGGCGTCACGGCACTGGAAAAGAGGAAGGGGCGCGCCTTCTGGCGCACATAGTCGACGACGACCTTCTTGCCGGCAATGACACCGCCCACCACGCCAAAGGCCTTGCTGAGCGTGCCGATCTCGACGTCAAACTTGCCCTGGAGGCCAAAGTGGTGGACGATCCCCTTGCCACCGCCCAGGACGCCCTCGCCGTGGGCATCGTCCACCATGGTCATGACGCCATACTTTTCGGCCACTTCGTAGAGCCGGTCGAGGGGGGCAACGTCGCCGTCCATGCTAAAGACGCCGTCGGTGATGAGCATGCCCCGGCGGAAGTTGGGCAGGTTCTCCCGGATCTTGGCCTCCGCGTCACGGGCGTCGCAGTGCTCGTAGACCACGATCTTGGCGCCCGAGAGCCGCGCGCCATCGATGATGCTGGCATGGTTGAGCCGGTCGGAAAAGATGACGTCCTGCCGTCCTGTTTCCCGGTCGCGGCCCACGAGCGGTGCGATGGCCGCCTGGTTGGCGCAGAAGCCGCTCTGGACGTAGAGGGCATCCTCGACCCCCTTGAACTCGGCCAGCCGCCGCTCCAGCTGGACGTGCAGCGCCTGGGTGCCGGCAATGGAGCGCACGGCGGCCGGGCCAACCCCCCACTCCTCAATGGCCCGCTGCGCGGCCTCTTTCATGGCAGGATGGTTCGCCAGCCCAAGGTAATTGTTGGTGCAAAAGTTCAGAACCTTGTTGCCGTCGACGACCATCCAGGCGTCGGCCGGAGAACCCATGACGCGCAGGTTGATAAACAGGCCCGCTTCCTTGAGGCCGGCGACGTCGTCGCGGATAAAGTCAAACTTGTCTGCCATCGGTCGTTCCTTTCCTCTGCCGTCTAGAAAGACATCGGGCCTCCCACAGGGGGGAGGCCCACCTCATGAAGCCGTCGTCGTAAAACAGAAAGGCCCGTCCTGGGCGGAACCCAGGTTCGGCACACTTTGCTGGCAAAGAGGGTCAAGCATGTTCGTTCCCCCCCGGTAGGGCGCAGCGGAGCCGCTATTCGCGGCCGCCACTCAGTGGCAGCCATCCTCCTGGCCCGGGTAGAGATTCCCCGCGGCGTGGCGCGCGCTGAGCTTGGCCAGCATGTCCACAGTCATGGACGCCAGGTCATAGTCCGGCTGCCAATGCCACTCTTCCCGGGCAGCGCTGTCGTCGATGGAGCGTGGCCAGGAATCGGCGATGGCCTGCCGAAAGTCGGGCTCGTAGGTTACCTCGAACTCGGGGACATGGGCCTTGATCTCGGCCGCCAGCTCGCCTGCGGAAAAGCTCATGGCCGCCAGGTTAAAGTCGGCGTGGTGCACCAAGCGGTCAAAGCCGGCTTCCATGAGCTCAATGGTGCCCTTGATGCAGTCCTGCATGTACATCATGGGCAGGACGGTATCCTCGCGCACGAAGCAGGTATAGCGCCTGTTGGCCACGGCCTCGTAGTAGATGGCCACAGCATAGTCGGTTGTGCCGCCGCCCGGCAGGGTCTCGCTGCTGATGATGCCCGGGTAGCGCACGCCGCGGACGTCGAGGCCAAAGCGGCGCACATAGTAGTCGCACAGCAGCTCACCGGCGACCTTGGTCACACCGTACATGGTCCGGGGCCGCAGAACGGTCTCCTGGGGGGTATTGTGCCGCGGGGTTTCCGGGCCAAACGCCGCGATGGAGCTGGGGCAAAACACCCGGGTGAGGCCGTGCTCGCGGGCGATCTCCAGGACGTTGTAGAGGCCGTTCATATTGACGTCCCAAGCCAGGTGCGGCTTGGCTTCGCCTACAGCGGAGAGGATGGCGGCCATGTGGTAGATGGTGTCGATGTTGTGCCGCTTCACTACCTCCTCGATGCTGTCCCGGTGGGCGACGTCGATGTACTCGAAGGGCCCTTCGCACAGAACGGGAGCGGGCCGGGTGCGATGGCCCGCGGCGACGACGTTGCCGGTGCCATAGCGGCGGCGCAACTCGACGGTGAGCTCGGAGCCAATCTGGCCCACGGCGCCCGTGACCAGGATGCGCCTCATGTCTCCTCTCTCTGCCATAGAAAGGCTTTGCCTCCTCCTCGCGATGGACAGGAGCGTGCCGCGGGTCATACCAGCGGCGGGCCGTCTCGCTCCGGATTCGTCCTGAAACCGAGTATAACATACGGAGTCTGTTTCGTCAAAAGCATTTTGGCGCTGTAACTAGCAGACGCGCGCCCATGCGGAAAGGCGGACTGTCGTCCGCCATGAGCTTTCAGGGCGAGCGGCCGTCAGCGCATGGCAGGCAGATACAGGTCCTCGATGTACTGCTTGACCATGCGCCGCATGGAGAAAGCGGCCAAGCTGGTGCGCATGGCCTCTTTCATGACCTCTACCCAGCCGTGCGGGATGCCGCTGGCGTCGCGGTCGTAGTAGAGCGGCACGATCTGGTCCTCCAGCAGGCGGTAGAGGGCCTGGCTGTCGGCCTCATCCTGGGCCTCCCAGTCGCCATACTGCACATCGCCAAAGGCCCAGCCGTTGGCCGGGCGGCCGTCCTGCGCCGGATGGTAGGACTCGGGCCACCAGCCGTCGAGAACGCTCAGGTTTGGCACGCCGTTCATGGCGGCCTTCATGCCGCTTGTGCCGCTCGCCTCGTTGGGCCGGCGCGGGTTGTTCAGCCAGACGTCGACGCCCTGGACGAGAAAGTGGGCGACGTGGAGGTCATAGTCCTCGATAAAGGCCACCCTGCCCCCCATCTGGGCATCCTGGGCAAACTTGTACACCTCCTGGATGAACTCCTTCCCCCCGGCGTCGGCCGGGTGGGCCTTGCCGGCAAAGACGATCTGCACCGGCTGGCGCTCGGAGTGCAGGATGGCCTGCAGGCGGCGCAGGTCGCGAAAGATGAGGGTCGCCCGCTTGTAGGTGGCAAAGCGGCGGGCAAAGCCGATGGTCAGGGTGTCGGGCTCGAGGAGGGCACCCGAAGCCAGCACCTGGCTGGCATCCATGGACCCGGCTCGCCAGCTGGTGCGGATGCGTTGGTCGGCAAAGGCAAGGAGCTTGGCCTTGAGCATCTGGTGGGTCGCCCACAGCACCTCGTTCGGGATGTCGCGCAGGCGATCCCAGAGTTCCGGCTCGTCGTGGCGCTCCTGCCAATCCTCGGCCACAAACTCGGTCAGAACCTCGTCGAACCGCGAGGACACCCAGCTCGGCACGTGAGCGCCATTGGTAATGGCGCCGATGGGCACCTGTTCGGCCGGACGGTCGGGCCAGACCGGCTGCCACATGCGGCGGGAAATCTCCCCGTGGAGCTGGCTGACGCCGTTGCGCCAGTTGGCCAGGCGCAGGGCGAGGACCGTCATGTTAAAGCGGCCCTGGTGCTCGCCCAGCCGCATAAAATCCTCACGGCTGACGCCCATCTCCTGCCAGAAGCGGCCGAAATACTCGTCCATGAGGTGGTAGGGAAACGCGTCGTGCCCCGCCGGCACGGGGGTGTGCGTCGTGAACACGGTGCTGTGGCGCACGAGCTCGACTGCCTCGTGGAAGGGGCGGCCAGCCTGGGTCAGCTCACGCAGCCGTTCGAGGACGAGAAAGGCCGAGTGGCCTTCGTTCAGGTGCCACGCGGCCGGCTCGATGTTCAGGGCCCGCAGGACGCGGACGCCACCCAGGCCGAGAACCATTTCCTGGCGAATGCGCGTCTCCTCGTCACCACCGTAGAGGCGGGCCGACAGATCGCGATCCCAGGGCGAGTTCTGGGGTACGTTGCTGTCCATGAGAAAGAGGTTGACACGCCCCGCCTGGACCTGCCACACCTGGACGTGGAGGGGCGTGCCCCGCAGGGTGACGGTCACGAGGAGGCGGTTGCCGTGCCCGTCGAGGACCGGCCAGAGGGGCACCTTGTCAAAGTCCAGGCTGTCATAGACGGCGGCCTGCCAGCCATCGGGCGGGATCCGCTGGCGAAAGTAGCCCTGGGGGTAGATAAAGCCCACGCCCACCAGAGGCAGGCCGAGGTCACTGGCTTCTTTGCAGTGATCGCCCGAGAGCACGCCCAGGCCCCCGGAATAGATGGGCAGCGAACCGTGCAGCCCAAACTCGGCGGAGAAATAGGCCACGGCGCGCTGTTGCTCGGGATGGTTCTGCTGGAACCAGAGGTGGCCGTCGGCCATGTCCTGATCAAAGGCCTCCACCACCGAGTCGTAGAGTGCCAGGAACTCCTCGCTTTGGATCAGCCGCTGCAGGCGCTCCGGATTCACCAACTGGAGCATCAACCAGGGGTTGTGTCGGGTGCTCCGCCACAGGGGATAGTTGACCGCCTTGAAGAGCTGGCGAGCAGGTGGGTGCCAGCTCCACCACAGGTTGCCGGCCAGGTCTGGAAGCCGCCTAATGCGCTCGGGGATGGGAACGAGTTTGTACATGTGACCTCCTGTCCGAATTCGGTCTTGGAGCGCAACAAAACACCGCCTGGGAATCGGTTTCCCAGGCGGCGTTGCCTTGCTTGGTTCGCGCTATCGCTTTTGCGCACACGTGATGCAGCGCCTGGTATCCGGCACGATCTCGAGGCGAGCAGGATCAATGGGTTGGCCGCAGCGCTCGCAAATCCCATAATCGCCCTCTTCAGCCTTGCGCAGCGCCTCCTCCAGGGAACGAGCCTGGCTTTCCGCGCGCTGCTTGAGGGCCAGGCACATCTCCCACTCGTAGATGCTGGGGTCTCCTTTGCCCAGGCCATAATCGCCTTTGCCTTCGAGGCGTTCTTCGAGGCGCGCGAGCTCGGCCAGCGTTTCGGCCAAACGCTCTTGCAGCCGTTGCTTTAGATCAATCGGCGTGGCAGTCATGCTCGGTTCATCACTTCCCTGCCAGGTCGGGCGGCCCGCTCACAGTGCACGTACAAGAGCGCGTGCGCTTCCCCGGCACCCAAGCGCCGGAGACGAGCTGTGGGAGTTGCGCCAGGCCTAGACCACGGCAAACTCGGGCTGCTCGTCCGTCTCCTGGAGGCCGTCCGGGTCGACGTCCTCCGGGTCGACGTCCTCCGGGTCGACGTCCGTCTCGGCCTGTGGCGTCTCGGCCTCCAGCCCCTGGTCCTCATCCTCTGCGGAGGCAGGCGTGTCCGGCTCTTCGACGGCGGCCGCGACGGCTACCTCCTCGCCGGCCTGGCCCACAGCGGCGGGCTGCTCTTCAGGCTCGACGGCCTCGGCATCCTGCTCGCGGGCAGGAGGCGCCAGCCGCGCGGCCCACTAGGCCCATTCGGCTTCGAGGACGCGCTTGAGCGACAGCCCGAGGCGCTTGCGGCGTGCGTCAACGCGGATGATGCGCAGCAGCAACAGATCGCCCTTTTTCACGACCTCTTTCGGGTGCGAAATAGGGGCGTCGGCCAACTCCGAAACATGGACCAGACCCTCGATGCCTTCGTCGATCTCGGCAAAGGCACCAAAGTCGACGACGTTGGTCACCACGCCCTCGACGAGCTGGCCCAGCTCATACTTGTCTTCGACCATCGCCCAGGGCTCGGGTTCCAGGCGCTTCAGGCTGAGGGCAATGCGGTTGCGGTCCTCGTCCAGGCGGAGGACAAAGACCTCGACCTCCTGGCCGACCTTGACCACCTCCTTGGGATGGCGGACACGCCGCCAGCTCAGCTCCGAAAGGTGAACCAGGCCATCGGCCCCGCCCAGGTCGACGAAAGCGCCAAAGGTAGCCAGGCTGCTGACTACCCCCTTGCGCACCTCCCCCTCGCGCAGCTCCTCGAGGAGCCGCTCGCGCTGTCGCTGGCGCCACTGTTTCTGACCGGCCTGCGCCGAGAGGATCAGGCGCCTCTTGCGGCGGTTGATCTCGATGACCTTGACGTGCAGATTCTCGCCGACGAGCTTCGCGAGGCGGCCGAGGCGTTCCTCCGGGCTCATGCCCATGGGAAAGCCGGGGATCTGGGAGGCCGGGACAAAGCCACGCACATCATCGATGGGCACGACGAGGCCACCCTTGTTGTAGCCCTCGACGCGCGCTTCCCAGACCTCGCCGCTGTCGGCCAGCTCCTGAGCACGCTTCCAGGCGGCCGACTGGCGCGCCAGGAAGAGCGAGACCAGCAGGTTGCCGTCCTGGTCCTCGGGCCGCAGGACATAGACCGGCACGGAGTCGCCGACCGAAAGCTTCTGCAGAGCCTCTGGTTCCATGCGCTGCAGGTCGGCATAAGGGACAAGGCCGTCGCGCTTGGCACCGACGTCGACAATGATCTCCTGCTCGCGGATGGCCAGGATGGTACCGTCGCGCACCTCGCCACGGCGGGGCCGCTGGTAGTCCCAGTCGGCCATGGCCAGATCGGCCATCTCGCTCCCGCCCTGAGCCGGAGACACGGTACCCTGACCTTCCGGCGAGTCCACCGTGCCGGCCTCGAGCGCCGGCTGGGCCGTCTCTTCACCGGCCTCGACCACCGGCTGGGCCGTCTCTTCACCGCCCTCGAGCACCGGCTGGGCCGTCTCTTCACCACCCTCGTCCACGGCCTGGACTTCGGGCTCCTCAACGCTCACGACCTGGGCCGTTTCCTCAGCAGGGACCTGTTCGCCTGCCACTGTGTTTTCTGCATCCATAGACGCACCACTCCTCTATAAGCTGTTCCACCCTGTGTCCCCGGAAGAAAAGAGGCCCGCGGCCTGCCTGTTCAACTTCCAGGAAGGAGTCGAGCCCCACTTCCGGCCCCTACATCCCGGCCCCGCACCTGCGCAGGACAAGGGACGTGCACCACGTTGGGTTCCCACCACTTGGGCGCACTGCTGCACAGCCGACACGGCCGGTTCGAAATGCCGGCGGGCAAATCGAGCCCTGGCCGCTTGTCACCCCTTGGCTTCGGGCCAACAGGCGCAGTTGGGGCCGGGCAGCGAGGTGTCAATGATCGGAATCCGATCTCCTGGAACACAGAGCAACGCTATTATACACGATATGGTGAGACCTGTCAAACAAGATCGGGCGCGGCGGGTACGACGGGTGCCCGCAGCTCACCGGCCTAGCAGGCGCTGGGCGGTGCTTGCCGTCTCGCGCTAAATATGCTACAATGGAGCGAGAATGCGGGGAGGCGATAGAAATCGTGCGTTTCGATATTCTGACCCTGTTCCCGGGCATGTTTTCCGGCCCGTTCGAGGAGAGCATCCTCAAGCGCGCTCGCGAGGCTGGGCTGGTGCGCATCGACATTCACAACATCCGTGACTATGCGACCGGACGCCACAGGGTGACGGACGATGCGCCGTACGGCGGTGGTGGCGGCATGATCATGAAGCCCGAGCCCATCTTTGCCGCGGCGGAAGCCGTCCTGGGCGAAGACCTGGGCCGGGTGCCGGTGCTGCTCCTCACACCCCAGGGACAGCTCTTTGACCAGCAGCTGGCGCGCCAACTGTCGCGTGAGCGCCGCCTGCTTCTGATCTGCGGCCGATACGAGGGGGTCGACGAGCGTGTGCACCGCGGCCTGGCCACGCACGAGGTGTCCATCGGCGACTATGTGCTGTCGGGCGGCGAGCTGCCGGCCATGGTCGTCGTCGAAGCCGTCGCCCGCCTCATCCCCGGCGTCCTGGGCGACCCGGGTGCGACGTTTGAGGATTCCCACGCGGAGGGCCTGCTGGAGTACCCGCACTTCACCCGGCCTCCTGTCTTTCGCGACCAGGCGGTACCCGAAGTGCTGCTTTCGGGAAACCATGCCGAAATCACCCGCTGGCGCCGGCAGCAGGCGCTGCGCCGCACGCTGCGACGGCGGCCGGACCTCTTGCAGCGAGCGAACCTGTTGGACGAGGACCGGCGGCTGCTGCGCGAGCTCGAGGAGGAGAGGGGCGAGGAGACGGCCGCCGATCACCAACCGTAGAGATTGCCAATCGCGACGAATCGTGCTATAATTCGCCGGCCAGTATTGAGAGCCCGCCGGCCCCCTGGCCGGTCTGTCTGTCGAGGGTTCTCGGCGAGGGTATTGGCCCCAACAACGTGCGGAGATGGAATGAGACCCACAGATATTCAACCGCATGACGACACCGCGAGGCCCGGGAGGCCTGGGTCCGACCGTCTGACGCAAGTGCTCACCCTGGTGACATTTTTGCTGTTGGCCGCTGTGGCCGCCCTGGCCGCGGATCTTTTCCTGAGGCCGGCCGGCGAAGGAGCGGTGGCGGCCGCTGTGGCTCCGGCACCCATCGCCACGGCGACACCGCTGCCGGAACCAAGTCTGTCGCCGGCCCCGGTGGTAGCAACCGAGACAGTGACGACGACGGTGGTGGTGACGCCGACAGCACCCGCCATCTCTCCGACAGCGGTGACGCCGCTGCCCTGCGTGCCTCCGGCAGACTGGGGCATTCACGTCGTGCAGGCGGGCAATACCCTCTATTCGCTCGCCAGGCGGTATGGCAGTGACGTCGAGACCTTGATGTCCGTCAACTGCCTGAACACCCACACCATCTTTATCGGCCAGCACCTGTATGTGCCGGGCATGGCGACCCCCGGGATCGCGGCAACCGCCATCGCTCAGGGACCGCTGCCAACGCCCGCCGGATCGGCCGGGGTCGTACCGAACCCCGTTCCGCCGACCGTACCGCCTGCGGCCCAGGGTACGGCTACGCCACGGCCGGCGATGGCACTTCAGGTCCCCAACCAAAATATCAACATCGTGCTGCTGGGATCGGACAAGCGGCCGGGCAGCGGCGCGTGGCGCACCGACAGCATGATCGTCGTCTCGGTCGACATGCAGAACAACGTGGTGCGGCTGCTGTCGATCCCGCGCGACCTGTGGGTCTTTATTCCCGGGCACGGCTACAACCGGATCAACACCGCGGACCTCTGGGGCGAGCTGGACCGCAAGGGCGGTGGTCCGGAGCGGGTGAAACGGACGATCCACCAGAACCTGGGGATACCCATCCACTATTACGTGCGGGTGGATTTCGCAGGTTTCATGAAGATCATTGACGCCGTAGGTGGCATCGACGTTGACGTCGAGTGCCCCTTGCCCGACATCAACCTCTCGGCCGGCATGCACCACATGAGCGGGCAGGATGCCCTGCGCTACGCGCGTTCGCGCAAAAGCACCAACGACTTTGACCGGGGCCGGCGCCAGCGCAAGGTGCTGATGGCCCTTTGGGACCAGTCACTCACCCTGGACATTATCCCTCGCATCCCGGAGCTGTGGCGGGCAATGGCCAACACCTTTCAGACCGACATGAGTCTCGACCAGGTGATCAACATGGCCTACATGGGGGTGCAGCTCAAGCCCCAGCGCATCCTGAGCCGGGCCATCGGCCCTTCGCACGTGCAGAGCTGGGTGACGCCGGAAGGAGCAGCGGTGTTGCTGCCGCGGGAAGAACAGATCAGGGCGATGCTGCAGAGCTATTACGCCCCCATGGACACCTCCAGCCTCGACGTCTCGAACAAGGTTCGCGTTCGCGTCCTCAACGGATCGCAGCGCAAGCAGGCAGAAGACCTGGCGGCATCGGCGTTGAGCTGGGAGGGTTACAAGGTGGTCAGCCGCGGCGCGGCAGACACGACGAACTATGGCCAAACGGTGGTGCAGGCCTACAGCGCTGACCTGGCGGCGGCGATGGACATAGCCCGGACCCTGGGAGCACCGACGACCGCGGTGCAGGACATGGCCGGTGCCGCACAACCCGACCCGGGGGAGCCAGTTGACGTCGTCGTGATCCTGGGCGCCAACTACAATCCCTGCCACTGAACAGGAAAGCCCGTTCAGAGCTTCGTTCGGCAATCTGAACGGGCATGAGAGACCGGCCCGTGCCTACCCGCACAGAAACGGCTCTCACTGTGAATAACGCCCGTACAGGGCCAGAGGTTCAGAGCGCAGGGGCTTGTGCCCTCTGCCTTGCCGGCGATCAATGCCTGGCAGGGCAGTGGGCGTTTGCTTGCCCGTTGGTTGTGCCGCTCCTGGACGCACTGCTGCCGGCTCTTCGGGCCCGCCTTACCGCCCTCACAACGGGCGGAGGCTGGGGGGTGTTAGAGCCTGGCAGCAGAGCGCGTGCTCCTCGCAGGTGGTGGCAGAATCCGTTCCCGGTACTTGGGCAGCGCGCCCACGCTGAGCGCCGGCAGCCGGTCGCCGGCCGCGTACGGGGTAACGTGCTCCGGCCACCTGCTCACTAGACGAGGGACTGCTGCTGCGTCTGGTGTGCGAGAATGATGGCCTCCGCAACGTCCTTCATCGGCTTGCGGGTGTTCATGCTCATCTTCTGGATGCGCCGGAAGGCCTCGGCCTCCGAGAGGCCCTGGCTGTCCATCAGGATCCCTTTGGCGCGATCCACGAACTTGCGCGTTTCCAGCGCCTGCTGCAGGTCACCGACCTGCTCCTCGACCGTCCGGAACTCGGCAAAGCGCGCCAGGGCGACCTCGACGGCGGGGACGAGGTCCGCCTCGCGGAAGGGCTTGACGAGGTAGCCGACGACGCCTGCCTCCCGCGCGCGCATTACGAGCTCCCGCTGGCTGTAGGCGGTGAGCAACAGCACCGGAGCAATGCGTTCCTCGGTGAGCATGCGGGCGGCATCGATGCCGTCAAAGCCTTCCCCCTCGAACTTGATGTCCATGATGACGATATCCGGCCGCAGCTCTCGGGCCAGGTTCACAGCGCTGCGACCATCGCCAACCTCGCCAATGACCAGGTAGCCCAGGTTCGTCAACATTTCGCGCAAGTCCATGCGAATGATTGACTCGTCATCGGCTATAATCACACGTGTCCGCTCTGTCATAGGTACCTCCTCAGGTATGTTTGGGAAAGGTTACGACAGCCGAGACGCCCTTGTCCCTGCCTCGAAGTTCAAAGTTGCCCTTGAGATCGCCCTCGGCCAGGGTCTTGACGATGTGCAGGCCCAGGCTGTTGCTCTGTTCCAGTTGAAAGTCGCCGGGCAGGCCCAGGCCATCGTCCTCAACGGCAATGGTAATCTGATCTCCATTGTCGTGCAAATTGACCGTGACCGTGCCCACGTCCTGGCGGTCGTAGCCGTGCTCCAGGGCATTCTGCAGCAGCTCGTTCATGACCAGGGCACAGACCGTGGCCGGCTGCGTCGGCAGGTAGATGTTTGGCCCTCTAAGCTCGAGGCGGATCCTGCACTCCTGGTCCAAGACGCCCTCGCGAACCTGGTTGATGATGCGCTGGCCCACGTCGCGGATGTTGATGACGCGCGCGTCCTGATGGGCCAGGAACTCGTGGATGACGGCCACACTCAAAATGCGATTGATGCCCTCCTGGAGGGCGCGGCGCACCTCCTCAGACCCGGCGCGGCGTGATTGGAGGCGCAGCAGAGAGGCGATGGTCTGCATGTTGTTCTTGACCCGGTGGTGGATCTCGCGGATCATGGTCACCTTGACCTGCAGCTCTTCTTCGCGCCGGCGGGCCTCGGTGGCGTCGTGAATGACGAGGATCGCGCCCTGGATGCGCCAAACACCTTCGCCACGGCCGTGGCCTAGGAGCCCGGTACGCGGCGCAAGCAGGGGGATGGCCTTTTTGATCCAGACCAGGTCGCCGACCCTGACCTCACGCTCATAACAGCGGCCGTGTTCCAGGGCATCGAAGAGAAGGTTGTGATCATCCAATTCCAGGTCTTCGACCCGGCGCTTCAAGAGATTGCCGGCGTAGCCCAGCTTGCGGTAGAGGCTGGTTGCCGTGTCGCTCACGTACTGGATGTGGTGCTGCGCGTCGACGACCATCAGCCCGTCCTGCTCCGCAATCGGAGTCAGGCGCTCGGCGCCGCGCAGGCGACCGGCCAGGACCATTTCTCGGAACTGGCGCATGGCATGGCGAAAGAGTGTGCCGCGGCGCCGGTGGCGCTCCTGCTCGATGAGGTTCGTCTCGATAGAGACGGCAGCAATCACCCTACCCTGCGCGCCGTAGACGGGAAAGATCTCCTGGACAACTGCGGCAGTGCGGGCCTGGCCCGGGCGCTGACCCATAGCGTGGCGGACCTCTGTGGTCCCCCGGCGCCCTTCGGTGAGGGTGCGCATGAGCCCGTGTGCATCGGCGAAGGCGACGTGCTGATCGACCAACGATTCGGCGTAGACGGGCAAGATGGAATGCGGCCTCGCCTGGGAGACAACCACCGCCCGCTCTCCCTCGCAGGCGCAATAAAGCAAGACATCGGCGCGGCTGAGGTCGGCCAGAATGCTGAGGTCGCCCTGGATCTTGCTCAGGGTGGCGAGATCCTCCTTGTTCAGATGTACGCAGCGCTGATCGACCTTGCTCATCCCCTTCTCTACTCCGAGAATAAGCCCATCCCGTCTCGCCCACGACGAATGCATGTTCACACTTCCGTCTCGACGCAGCCTCTCCACACTCGGAACCAGGAGGGTCTATAGATAGAGGATGGTCGACGGCAACTTACCATCGACCATCCTCTTTGTGGTCGGGGCGGCCCGATTTGAACGGGCGGCCACTTGAACCCCATTCAAGTGCGCTACCGGACTGCGCTACGCCCCGTTGCATGTGCGAACCCTATACCGCGAACCTCGATTCGCAGCCACATTTTACCACATTCGTGTCGAGCTCGCAAATCATCGGGCGCGTCTGTCAGGGGGGCCGGGAGCCAGGCACAGGGGACCAACCGGCAAAGTTAACAAGCTGCCTCTTTTTGGCTAGAATGATGACAAAAAGAATGTCGAAGCCAGGGAGGCTGCCCCAGCCGCCGGGCTAGAGCCGGCGGGCAAAGACGGCCATCTCGCCGACGCGGATGGGAAAGGTGATGCTGGCGACCATGAGACGGCCGACGGTGCGCGAGAGGGCGCCAGACAGGCCACCGTTGTAATAGCGCAGGCGGCCAAAGGCATAATTCAGGTCGATGATCTTGCTGCTGTGATGGATGGCCAGCACCTGAAAGCCGTGGCGGTTCAGGAGAGCACGCATGACGGCCGGGGAGAAAAAGTAGGTGTGCTCCACTTGCTTGTAGTGGAACCAGCGGCGGCCCATCAACAGGTGCCACAGGCCGGCGCGGTTCGGGGTGTTCAGGGTCAGTAGACCGTCGGGGCGCAGGATGCGCCGGCACTCCTCAACCAGGGCCGTCGGATCCGCCACGTGTTCTACGAGGTCATCCATGACCACGACGTCGAAATGGGCGTCCGGATAGCGTGCCTCGGCGAGCTCTCCGGTACAGACGTCGAGGTTGTAATAGTCACGGGCAATGCCCGTGGCATACGTCGAAACGTCCACGCCGCGGACTTGCCAGCCCCGCAGCCGCGCCAGCTCCAGAAGTACGCCGGTGGCACAGCCCACGTCCAACAGCCGGCCGGTCTCTCCACCGGTGTAGAGGAGGATCTCGTCCAAGCGCCGGTTGAAGAGGTTGACGTACAGGTGCTTGTTGCGCACATAGTCGCTGTAGCCGTATTGGGAGATGTTGTCGGTGTTGTAGTAGGCGGGGCTGGAGTAGAGACGGCGCGCGCTCTCCATGTCGGGCAGGGGATGCACCCATTCCAGGCCGCAGCTCCGGCACTGCAAGAAGTCGGTCCCGTTCTTGCGAAAGAGGAGCCGGGAGTCGAGCGAGCCACACAGGTTGCAGGTGGGCATGCAGGTCATTCTCCTTCTGCCAGCCGCACGGGGAGGCGGAGGGCGTCGTGGCCGCCGGCCAGGGGCAGGCGCGTGCCGGTCGCGGGGTCATAGAGGCCCACCAGCAGCTCGTAGGGTCCGGGCGGCAGGTCCCCGGGCAGGGCCACCCGGTGCTCGTCGTCGACGCGCACGCCGGGCAGCCACAGAGAGGTGGGCCAGCGCCCGGCGAGGGGCGGGGCGTCGCCCTGGGACAGGGCCTGATCCTCACCGGGCCGCACCAGGTGCACAAAGACGGTATAATCGGCCGCAGGGTAGGCGGCGGCTGCCCAACTCAGGGTAACAGCCAGCTCGCCGGCAGTCGCCTGCCACGTCCAGCCTTCCAGGTCGATGGCCTCGCCAAAGCGGGCGGCCAGGGGCTGCAGGTCCGCGCTGCCCGTGCCACTCCAGTCGACGGGCAGGAAGGCCAGGGGCAGGCTGCTCTCGCCGTCGACGGGCAGGCGCTCGCCCGTGGCAGGGTTGTACCAGCCGAGCAGGAGACGGTAGAGCCCGGGAGGGGCGGCGGCAGGCAGGGAGAGGCTGAACTGGTCGCGGACCATCTCTCGCGAGCCCCAGGCGCTGGTCGGATAGAGACCATCGTACGGCTGGTGGTCGTCGCCGGCCCAGCCCTGGCCCGCCTCGTCCACGAGGTGGGCAAAGGCCGTGTAGTCCGCAGCCGGCACCTGTTGCGCCTGCCAGACGACCGTCACGGTCAGCGGCCGGCCGGGCTCCAACCCGGTGCCGTCCAGGCCCTCCAGGCTCCAGCCGGCCAGGGCCAGGTCGGGGCCGAAGGTCGCCTGCGTCTCGCGCTGCAGGGGATCGGGCCGGTAGAGCTCGTACTTGCCCACGGTGGCCTCGTGGCGATAGCTGCGGTCCAGCTCTGACAGGAACTCGCGCGTGAAGCGCTGGTAGCGGTCGACGTCCAGGCGAGTACCGCGCTCGAGAACGACCAGGTTCGCCGCGCGGCTGCGCAGTTGGCCCAGCTCCCAGGCCTGATCCCAACGGCCGGCTCGGGCAAGCTGGCTGTACTGGAAGGAGCAGTAGTCGAGGACCTTCCCGTTCGTCACCAGGAGCCCCATATCCTCGGAAAAGATGGGGTCGGGGGTGGCGGCCAGGATGGGGGCCATGGCCTCGTTCGACGCGGCGGTCAGGCGCAGGTAGCGCAGGGCATCGCGGGGCGTGTGCCACATGAGACCTACCTGGAGGAGCAGCAGGAGCGGCGCGGCGACCCGGACCAAGGTCGAGGCATGGGCGGCGAGCTTGGCCAGCGCCAGGCCGGCGGCGAGGGTCAGGGCCACCTGCGCCTCAAAGAAATAGTTCTCCCAGGAGCCGGCCTTGCCCGCGAACCACAGGCTGAGGAGTGCGGCCGGCAGGTAGAGGTCGACGGGGCTCAAGCGGCCGAGCAGGGGCTCGTGCCGGCGCAGCCAAAACTTCTCGGCCAGGTAAACGGCTGCCAGGAGGGCGAGGGGGGCAAAAGTGCTCCAGAAGTCGGCCTGCTGGCGCCAGAACTCGGGCCAGAGGAAGGGGTTGACGTTGCTGCCGACCAGCCCGTACCAGAAGCCGCCGCCGGTGAGGACATTGAGGAGCAGGAAGAGCCCTCCGCCCAGCAGGCCCACGCCCACCCCGAGGGAGAAAGCTGCCCGCCGGCGCTGGATAAGGAGGTAAGCCACGGCCGCGGCCGGGGCAAAGAGGAACGACTGCTTGGCGTACAGCCCCGCCACAAAGAGGACGACGGCCGGCCAGAGAAGGGCCGGGCGGACGGGGGCGGGCCGGGGCGGGTAGGCCACGGCGACGGCGTACAGGCCGGCCAGGGTCAGCGCCAGCCCGAGGAGGTCCACGCGGAAGAGGGGTGCCCAGTGATAGATCGTGGGCGAGCCGGCCACGAGCAGCGCCGCGGAACCGGCGACCAGCCAACTTCCCGCTTTCGCCTCGCGGCGTACCCAGGCAGCGACGAGGGCGGAGACGGCCACGATGGCCAGCAGTGTCCAGATTCGCCCCGCGGCGTAGCTCAAGCCCAGGATGGGCACGAGGGCCAGGGCCAGGAGAATGGCCAGGGGCGGGTAGTTGGCCAGGATGTAGGGGTAGCCGGCGGCCGCCTTGTAGCTGGGCTGGCCCCGGGACCACTCGCGGACAAAGTGCAGCAAGAAGCCCTCACCGTAGTCCAGCTGGTAGGGGAAGAACAGCCCGCTGACGGCCAGCCACAGAGTGAGTGCGGCCAGGTAGACGAGCCCGGCCAGGGCCAAGGCCCACAGGGCGCGGACCAACCAGCGGCTGCTATTTGGCTGCGAGCGGCGCGCTGCGTTTTCCATAGGTGCCGTATTATACCGCGGCCCAGGACAAAGGAAAAATCGCGAGGGCCGTCTGCCCCGCAAGGATCAGGGCTCGACGCGAACGGTTCCCAGTAGGATCTCGGCGACCGGCTGCCCCCCCTCGTCGAGGGTCAGGCAGCGGGCCAGATCGGCGGCACGGTACATGCCGGCCACCAGGCGGTACTCGCCGGCGGCGGTGCCGGCGGGGATGGGCACGTTGACCTTATCGGCGATGGTTTCGCCGGGGACCCACAGGAGAGTTGGTGCCTGGCCGCCGCCGGGCTCGCCGTCCCAGCCCGCCACGGCGTTGCCCTGCTCGTCCAGGAGCTTCAGGTAGACGCTGTAGTAGGCGTCGAGCTTGCCCAGGGCATGCCAGGTAAGGATCACGGGCAGATCGCTGCCGGCCTGGACGGTGGAGGGGTGCTCCCAGGCTTCGAGGCGGGCCGGCACGGGCAGGTCCGGGCTCGCGAGGTTCCCAAGCTTCACCTGGGCCTCAGCCTGCCAGGTACCCAGGGCGCCGTCCTCCTCGCCGAGCACCAGGTGAAAGGTGCCCTCCCCCGGTGGCGGCTCGAGGGCCAGGGCGACGACCGCCGCGCCGCCCGCGGGTGACGTCACCAGGGGCAGACCGGCGGCAGTGGCCGTGCCCTCGCCGGCGGCCTGCCCGCCCTCCGCCTGCCAGCGGAAAGTGGGCCGCAGGGTGGCCGTGGGCGGCAGGGCAAAGCTCCGCGGCCCAGGGTTCAGGGCGATCAAGTAGGCCGTATAGGGCCGGCCTGGCAGCGCGTCGGGCGGAAAGTAAACGCTCACCCGGAGCCCGGCCGGGTCAAAGACACGGGGCGAGACGGCATAGACCACGTCTCGCTCCTCCTGGCCGGTCTCCTCACTCACCCCAGAGGTTGGGCCGGCGTCAAAGGTGGCGACGGGCGCCATCTCGGGCATGGCCGCCAGGGCCGCCTCCATTTCGGCCTGGCGCTCGCGTCCCAGCCGCTCTCCGTGCAAGACGACGAGGCGCACGCCGAGGGCCTGGAGCAGGCTCAGCGACCGCTCTGAGGGAAAGCGCTCCATTTCGTAGACGATCTGGCCGTGGGCCGGCGGGACAAAGCCGCTGTAGCCATCGGGTGTGGGCCGCCAGTGGTAGGTAGACAGGTACTGGTAGTCGAGCTGCGGGCCACCAGGGGTAAAGGCCATGGGCAGCTCCAGTATGGGCCCCGCCGGAGCCTCGCCTGCCAGCCAGCGGGCCACAGGTGGCACAGCGTCGCCCACCGGCACCGGCTCGGCACGCGCCGCGGGCCAGGCCACCGACTCCACGACGACGAGGCAGGCAGCAGCAGCCACAATCACCGCGGCCAGGCGCCGGTTGTCCAGCCGGCGCTGCAGCGCGGCCAGCCCATACCCGGCCAGAACAGCCAGAGAGAGCGAGACCAAGGCGTCAAAGCGCACCGGGGCGCGCAGGGCCTTGAAGCCGGGGACGAAGGCATAGAGCCAGGCATAGGGCAGCGTCAACTCCAGGCTCGCCGGCTGCCCTGGCGCCAGGTAGAGGCGCGGGCCGAGGGATAGGACAAAGGCTGCCAGGAGCAGCAGAAAAAAGAACCAGCGGCGGAGACCGCGGCCACGGAGCAGGCCCCAGGCAGCCAGGGCGAGGACGGCCAGCCCCGGAAAGAGGGCATCCACCGGGTAGCCACCGGCGATGGGCGTATCGTCGCTGGGCAGCCAGCCGCTGTGGAGCAGGCTGTTGGGCGGCACCAGGGCGTACTGGAGCAGGCTGGCCGAAAAGGGCTCGCTGTCAGTCAGGCTGCGCTCGAATCCGAGGTCGCGCTGGACGCGAAAGTAGGGCAGGGCAAAAGGCAGGACCACGAGCAGACAGCCGGCAGCGGCCAGGAGAAGCGGCACCACCACCGGCCTGCGGCCGCCGCCGGCGCGCTCGACGGCGGCACTCGGGCCGCGCTCCTTCCGGCGGGCCAGACGGGGGGCCAAGGCTGCGGCGCCGTCAAACAGCACGAGCGCGGCCAGCGCCAGGGCCAACAGGATGGCATAGTAGAACGACGAGACGGCCTGCAGCCAGAAAAAGAGAACCAGGACCACGGCGGAGCGCAGGCCGGGCCGGCGCAGCAGGCCATAAAGGGCGAGGAGGGCAAAGGGCATCCACTGCGCCGTCAGAAGCTGAGCCTGCGCCAGGTTCGTCAGGCGATAAGAGGAGAAGGCAAAAGCCAGCCCGGCAACCAGGCCGGCAGCCGGCGACCGCGTGAGCTTCAGGACGAGGAGATAGGCGCCCAGGGCCGAGAGGACGAAAGACAGGAGCAAGACAGCGTTGTATCCCAGGACCGGGTTGCCACTGACGGCGGTCAGCGGCAGGGCCAGGAGGGCGTTCCCCAAGAGCAGCTCGGAATAGGCCAGCGTGCGCGGATAGGGGTAAAAAATGTTGGCGTCGTAGAGGTGGAGGGGGTCGGCGAGGAGCTGGTGCCCGTCCCAGGCTGTGATCCAGACGTTGAGGAGCGCGTCCTGCCGGTCCTCCACCGCCGTCGCCAGGTGCAGAGGGAGAGGGTAGGTGAGCACCAGGCTCAGGACGATAAAGACCAGCAGCACTGCCAGGGCGGTTCTGTGCACCTCTTGCTCCGCGCCAAGGTTGGGCGTATTATACTCCAGGAAATGCCCCGGGGCAAGCGGCAACCGGGAGGTAGGCCTATCAGCCGGCGTGCCGGCAGCCGGCCCGCCCCCCCAATGTGGCGGGCAACCTCGCCTCGGCAGGGCCTTGAGGGAGACCTGTATGGCTGTCTTGCGGCGCCAGCGCCTTGACGGCAGTCGGGTTTTGCCGTATGATGGCGGCAGGCAGGGCATGGCTTGCCGCCGTACCCTGTCCAATCCGAAGGAGTTCTACCCGTGCTGGAAAAGCTCAAACTGATCGACGAACGCTACGAAGAGTTGAATGCCCTCATGGGCGATCCCGCAGTGGTGATGGACCACGTCAAGGTGTCCGAGTATGCCCAGGAGCAGTCCGAGCTCGAGGAGATGGTGCAGGCCTATCGCCGCTACAACGCGCTGGAAGCCGAGCTGAGCGACACCCGGGCCCTCCGGGACATGGAAGAGGACGAGGACACGCGGGAGATGGCCGCCCAGGAGGTAGGGCGCATCGAGGCCGAAATGGAGGCCCTCTATGCGCGGCTGCGCCTGCTGCTCCTGCCGCGCGACCCCAACGACGAAAAGAACGTCATCATGGAGATCCGGGCGGGAACAGGCGGTGACGAGGCGGGCCTGTTCGCCGCCGACCTGTACCGCATGTACACCCGCTACGCCGAGGCGCATCGCTGGAAGACCGACATGATCGACTTTCACGACACGGGTGTCGGCGGCTTCAAAGAGGTCGTGTTCGAGATCGCCGGCAAAGGTGCCTATTCTCGTCTCAAGTACGAAAGCGGCGTGCACCGCGTGCAGCGCGTGCCGGCCACCGAGGCCCAGGGCCGGATCCACACTTCCACGGCTACGGTAGCCGTGCTGCCCGAGATCGACGACGTGGAGATCGAAATCAACCCGACCGACCTCGACGTAGACGTCTATATCTCCTCAGGTCCCGGCGGGCAGCATATGCAAAAGAATGCCACCGCAGTCCGTATCACCCACAAGCCCACGGGCATCGTCGCCGCCTCTGAAAGTGAGCGGAGCCAGACTCAAAACCGGGAGCGGGCCATGGCTGTGCTCCGCGCCCGCCTGTACGAGGCCGAGCAAGAGCGGCAGACGGAGGAGCGAGGCGAGGCGCGCCGCCTCCAGGTGGGCTCGGGCGAGCGCAGCGAAAAGATCCGCACCTACAACTATCCGCAAAACCGGGTGACAGACCACCGCATCAGCCTGACGATCCACCGCCTGGAGAGCATCATGAACGGCGACCTGGACGAGTTCATGGACGAGCTGGCGACGACGGACCAGGCAGAGCGCCTGCAGGCCATCGGTGAGTGACGCACAGCCATGATCGAGGTCCGGCAGGCGGTGCGCGAGGCAGTGCAGGCCCTGGACCGCGAGGGGGTCGAATCACCCCGCCTTGAGGCCGAGCTGCTTTTGGCCCACGCCGTGGGTACCAACCGGGCCTGGGTGCTGGCCCACCCAGAGCGGCAGCTGACACCCAAAGAGGTGACACGCTTTCGAGACCTGGCGGGCCGGCGGGCGCAGCGCGAGCCTCTGGCCTACATCACCGGCGAGCGCGAATTTTTCGGCCTGGAGCTGGCCGTCGATCCCCGTGTGTTGATCCCGCGGCCTGAAACCGAGCTGCTCGTGGAGCGAGGGCTGGAACTGGTCCGGCGGCTCGGGAATCCGCCGGACCAGCTCCTCGTTGCCGATGTGGGCGCCGGCAGCGGAGCCATCGCGGTGGCCCTGGCCGTGCACCTGCCGGCCGCCACGATCTATGCCCTTGACGAGTCGGCGAACTCTCTGGCAGTCACAGCGAAAAACGCTCAGCGGCACGGAGTAGAGAAGCGCGTCAGGTGCCTGCTGGGCAATCTCCTGGAGCCGCTGCCCGAGGCGGTGGACCTCATTGCCGCCAACCTGCCCTACGTGGGCAGCGAGGAGTGGGACGCATTGGCCCCCGAGATCCGCGAGCACGAGCCCCGCGGTGCGCTGGACGGAGGTCCCGGCGGGCTGGAGGTGATCCGCCGGCTCCTGGCCACGGCCGGTCCCCACCTGCGGCCTGGCGGTACGATCTTGATCGAGATCGGCGCCCAGCAGGGGCCCGCGGCGCGGGCACTGGCCGCCGAGCACTTTCCCCAGGCCCGGATTGACGTCCTCCAGGACTATGCCCGGCTGGACCGGCTGGTGGTCGTCCAGACGTAGCCGAACCGGCCACATCCGGAAGAGTCCTTATTTCGCACCGAGTCACCCGTAACCTTTTGCCCCGATAGCCGTCTTGATGGTAGCGCGTCCATTCGACTGGACGGGTAGTTTTGCGTCGCCCAGGCTGGTTGAGAACACAAAAAATCGACGAAACGTGACCAGACTCCCGCGAATCGGGTTAGACTTGCCATTCATTTCTGGCCAAAGGGGGACTCGGAATTGATGACCGGAGAGAAGGGCCTGCCGGGGCAGGCTGCAGACGAGCGCCGCCGCCGACTGCGCTGGCCGCGCATTGCGGTTGATTTGAGCCAGCGCAGGCACCGGCGCAATGTCGTGCTGGGACTCGTTCTCTTTAGCATCCTCGGGGCGGGAGCTGTTTATGGCGGGCTGAAGGCCTTCCATTGGTCCGAAAGCTCCGAGTTCTGTGGCGCGCTCTGCCACCCCATGAACTCTGTCCATGTCCGGTACCAGTCCTCGCCGCATGCCAACGTCGACTGCGTGGAGTGCCACATTGGGGGCGGTGCCTCCTATTTCGTGCAGGCCAAGGCCGATGGCATGAAGAGCCTCTATTACATAGTCACCGACAGCTACGAACGTCCCATCAAGAGCCCCGTGGAGAACCTTCGGCCCGCTCGCGAGACGTGCGAAGAGTGTCACATGCCCAACTCCTACACGGACAACATCATCAAGACGATCTACCACTATGACAACGACGAGGCCAACACGCCACTCCAGTCAACCATCATTCTCAAGATGGGCGGCTGGCAGCAGAGCACCGGCATCAGCGACGGCATCCACTGGCACATCACCAATCCTGTTTACTATATCCCCGCCGACGAGCAGCGGCAGGTGATCCTTTGGGTCGGCGCCGAACAGGAAGACGGCACTCTGAAAGAGTACTATGCCCGCGATATGTTGGGCATGGCTCAGACTTCGTTCGTCGAGGAAGCCCGCGCCGAGGGCAAGGTGCGCGAGATGGACTGCATCGACTGCCACAACCGCTCAGCACACCTGATCCCTGCGCCCGATGACCTTGTGGACGAGGCCCTCACGGTAGGCCAGATTTCGGCTGAACTGCCATATATTCGGGCCAAGGCCATCGAGGTCCTCACGCCCTCGTATGCGAGCATGGACGACGCTATGGAAGCCATGGACGGATTGGCTGGCTACTACCAGGCGAACTATCCCGACGCCTACGACAACCATCGACGCGAGATCTATGCTGCCATCAACGTCTTGAAAGAGCTGTACCAGGAGACCAATTTCCCGGATATGGCCCTCAACTGGGAAACCAACCCCGACAACGAGGTGCACTCACCATTCCTGGGCTGCTTCCGCTGCCACGACGACAAACACGCCCTGGTCGATCCCGCCGGAAACGAGGTGGAGGTGATCAGCGTGGCGTGTAACGAATGCCACACCGTGCCCATCGTCGGCCGCGGCAGCGCGATGCTGGTGGAAGCGCCGGTCATCGTCGGCGCCGCACCAGAGTCACACTCCGACTTTGCGTTCACGGTCGAGCACCGGACGACGACGGACGCCGAGCGCGAAGAGTGCTACCAGTGTCACGGGCAGGGGTTTTGCCAGAATGAGGCCTGTCACGGCCTTTCCCATCCGCCTGACATGCTGTTTACACACTCGGAAGAGTATCGCCGAACCGGAGACCAGGTGTGCTACAACTGCCACCAAGCCATCCTCTGCAGCCGCTGCCACCCAGGCGGCATCGTCACCAGGCCTTAGGAAACACGATGCGAGTCACCAACCACGGCGCCAACAATGCCACACTGGCGAGCAGCCAGGCCATCCAGCGGGCCATCTGGATCGTGCTTGGCCTGTTGCTCGTCGTACTGCTGACCTTTGCCGGCTACTATGTTTCGGATCGCTACCTGCATGCCGAGGAGCAACCGCCCGTCGAGCGGGACATCGAGCAGTTGGAAGACGCAGTCGTGCACGAGCCCCAGGACCCGCAGCTGCGAATAGCACTGGCCGAGTCGTATCTGCGGGCGGGGTGGCACGCCGAAGCAGTGGAACAAGCCGACCAGGTACTGCGCCAGTATCCATACAATGCGGGCGCCCTGCTCATCGCGGGCATGGGTCACATCCAGCTAGGTCGCCCGGAGGCGGCCCTGGCACCCCTGCATCGCTTCGTGGCCCTGCGCAAGGATGGACCGATGGCCCGCAGCGACACGGCACTTGAGGCGGCCTACTATTACCTGGGCGAGAGCTACGTGAAGTTGGAGCGGCCTGCCGAAGCGATCCCACAGCTGGAAGCCGCCCTGCTCATCAGCCCGGTAGACGCGGATGCACTGTACCAGCTCGGGCTGGCGCTTGCCGCGGACGGGAAGCCTGAGCTTGCCCTGGAACGATACGGGCAGGCGGTGCGTCTGGTACCAGATTTTGAGGAGGTCTACCGCGCCATGGCGGCCGGCTACGCGGCGCTGAACCGTGTGGACCAGCTGGCCTATGCCGAGGGGATGGTAGCCTTCTGCCAGCAGGACTACCCGGCGGCGGTGTCCCATCTCGAACGGGCGTCGCGGGCGTTGCCCGGCTTTGCCCCCGCGTTCTTGGGCCTGGGCCTATCGTACGAGGAAATGGGACACCTGCAGCCGGCCCTGGCGGCGGTTCGACGGACGCTTGAGCTGGACCCCGGCGACTTTGCTGCCCAACAGGCACTCGGCCGGATCCAGGCAGCGGCCGAGATGCAACACTGACGGGATGATGCCGAAGAAAAGGACTGACGGCAACGCACCTCTCGCCGGGCGCGATGCAGCGCCGGTCGACAGCACGACCTCTCCTGCCGAGAGCCCGGCGGCAGCCGTGGAAACGGTACCCGGCGTGGCAGGCGACGTCTCCGAGGCGGCCCTTGCCGGTGGGTCCGCAGCCGCCGGGGACGAAGCCAGGCCCGCCGAGGAAGAGGAAGCAGCCATGGCCGAGGCGGTCGTCGATGTGCCGGACGAGGAGCCGCCCGCGGACGAGCCGCCGGCGGGCGATGCCCCTGTGGCGACTGCGCAGGAGGCAGCAGTCCCGGACGAGGTCGATGCTGTTGAGGCCGAAGAGCAAGCAGCCGAGGCTGAGGCGGCCCGCCGGGAAGAAGACAAGGGAGCAACCGGGGAGGCCGCTGCTGCCGGAGCGCAAGGGCAGGCCCAGGAGGGGGCTCTGGCCGTTGTCGCCGCTGCCGGCGCCGACGAGGCTGAAGCAGCCCCTGACGAGCCGCCGGCCCACGTCCCTGCTGCTGGGGAAAAAGAGGAACAGCCAACCCGGGAGGAGCATGCGGCCGTCGCGGCCGCTGCTGTGGCAGCAGCACAGGGGGAAGGTGCCCCGGACGAGCCCTTGCCCGGGGCAGACCAGGCTGTGGATGGTGAACAGCCGGCCGAAGGCGAGGCACCGCCTGGCGGGGGGGAAGAGGAACCGCCCGCGGCAAGCCCGGTGGCCCTCGCGGCGACAGAGGGCAAAGGCGCCGCCACGGGCGAAGGGCTGGAACACGACGGCGCCGCCGCCCTGGCGTTGGAGAAGAGAAGGTTTCGCAGGCGGCTGCTCACCCTCGGGGCACTGGTTCTGCTGCTGATTGGGTCAGGAGCGATTCTTGGCCGCTACCTGTTGTGGCCCGGCCCGCTGCCCGACCTCCTCCCTCTGCCCGTCGACGTGAACTACAAGCCGCACTACCTGTTCTCGATCTATGGCGTCGAGCTGCCAGTTGGCGTTGCGGTGTCAGCAGATGGCGAGCGGATCTATGTGGCCGAGAGCGGCGGACAGCGCGAGGTCAAGGTCCTGGATCGGGATGGTTACTTTCTGGACTCCTTGTCGCCGCCCTACACACAGCCGGCCGAACGGGCGCCGGTGTACCTGGCTGTTGACCCGGTGGGTCGCGTTTACGTGACCGACCGCCTGCAGCGTGCGGTGTTTGTCTATGACGCCGGCGGACAGATGCTCGATGCGCTTCTCGGCCCGGATCTGACCTTGAGCGAATACGTGTCCGAACAGGCAGCCGGCCTGGAGCCGGATGGCGCCGTAGCCTACAACGGGTTTGGAGGCTCCGTGCTCTACCAGGAAGCCGGTCGGGGCGCAGAGGTGTTCCCGGCCCCAAACGCGGCGGGTTGGGCGCCACTGGGGGTCCGCCTGGATGGACAGGGAACGATGCTGTTGACCAATGTGGCCGAAGGCCAGCACCTTGTGCGCCAATTTCCGGGAGAGATGATGCTGGCGGCCAACTGGCTGGAGTTTGACCCGCCCGAGTTCACCTTTGGCACACAGGGCCAGGGGCGGGAACAACTCCTGTTTCCGAACACCGCCGTCGCCGATTCACAAGGGCGGATCTATGTCACGGACGGCAACAATGGGCGCATTTCCGTGTGGGACCAGCAGGGAACCTTCCTGTTCACGTTTGGACGGGGTGTCGGCGAGGCTGCCCTCAGCCTGCCTCGCGGCGCGGCTATAGACGGGCGGGACCGCCTGCACGTCGTCGACGCGGTGCAGCAAGCCGTGAAGGTATACGACGTTTCCGGACCTGAGCCCCGCTTTGTGTACGCCTTTGGCGACTGGGGAACGGGAGACGGGCAGTTCAACTTTCCGGGAGACATTGCCCTGGATCGCACCGGCCGGTTGTACATCGCCGACAGGAAGAACAGCCGCATCCAGGTCTGGTCGTACTAGGGTCGAGACGATTCCCGACCAGGTCGAACAGTTGGCCGGATGAGGACGCGTCCGGCCCGGGCCGCACAGGCGCAGAGGGCCCGTGCGCGCCGGCGGAATGGAGGTGAACCACCAAAATCGAATCTTCGAAACCAGCAGTTGTCATTTCAGGAGTGCGGCGAAAGGAGTGATCAATCCAGTGAAACGAGTACCGATCGTGATGGTCGTGGGCCTGATCCTGGCGCTGGCCCCGGCAGGGTTGGCACTGGCCAACGGCGGTCCACATGGGGGCTATACGCCCACCACCGACGCTTGCGCAGGATGCCACCGCGCGCACACGGCAACCGGGCCGAACCTGCTCATGGTGCCGTCGGGGTATGACCTGTGCATATCCTGCCACGGCGCCGCCGGAACAGGCGCCAACACCAATGTCGATGATGGCTACTACCTGTCTTCGCGCGACGATGTCGGCGGCGACTATGACCACGGAGCGGCGAACACGCCAGACCGCGCAGACCTGCTCGGAGGCGGTTTCGTCAACTATCAAGGGGTTGCCGTCACGTCCAACCACAGCCCAGACAGTGAGGAAATCGCGGCCTGGGGCAATGGTGTCGCGAGAGGCAGCCTGGCGGATCTGTCCGAGGCGCTGAACTGCGCCTCGTGCCACGATCCCCACGGCTCGCCGAACTATCGCATCCTCAACGCCGAGATCAACGGAGTCCTGGTGTCCGTGGCCCAGGTAGATGAGGGCCCGGCCAAGGACTATGACACCGAGCACTGGGGCGCAGGCACGAGCGCCGTCTGTGCCGCCTGCCACGGCGCCTATCACGTCACCCGGGCTGACAGCGGCAGCTTTAACCGGGATGACAGCACGGGCAATCAGGACTATGGGGGCGACATCAGCACGTTTGCCCATCGTATCGACATGCCCTACAACTTTGGCGGCAACCAGAACCCCGAGACCGTCGGCCTGGCCGGCTATAGCCTGCCACTGGCGGAGAGCGGCTCTGCGAACCGCGTGGTGTGCATGACCTGCCACCTGCCGCACGGCACATCGACACAGATGGTTGGCAACGCGGACCTCAGCGGGCTCCCCGGCGAGACGAGCGCGACGGACAGCGCGTTGCTGCGCATCGACAACCGTGGGGTGTGCGAAGTCTGCCACCAGAAGTAGGGATGTGGGCCACGATCAGAAAGAGGAACGGCACGTGGGTCACGGCCTAGGACCCCAATCCGGCACACCGTCTCGGCGAGCGGCGGGCTCTTCCGTCGCCCGCCGGGACGGCGTCCACGCCTGGCTGCCGCTGCTGGTTGTCGCCCTGGCGGCGCTGGCGGCCTGTGCCCTGCTGGCACAGGGAGAGCTGGTTTTCGCCGGCCAGCCCGGACCGGGGGCGTTGCCCACGTTCGCCCCAGGCAGCAGCGCCGCACCGGCGCCCGCGACCATTGCTCCGACCGATCCGGCTACGCCAACGCTCACCCCGCCGGCTCCGCCCACTGCCACTGCCCTGGACCCCGTGGTGACCTCGACGCCGAGCTCCACGGCGACCGCCGTCCCGCCGGTGGACACCAAGGGGTTCTCCGCCGTCGGGCAACTACCGCCCCTACCCACGCCCACCGAGACCCCACCGGTCCCGACAGCCGAGCCAGTGGCCGGCGAGCCCCACGGCGACTACGAGGCGACGACGGCCAGCTGCGCGGGCTGCCACCGGGCGCACATTGCCGGAGGCACCGCGCTGCGCAAGACCTGGCCTGAAGAGACACTGTGCTTTGCCTGTCATGGGGCAGCGGGGCCGGGCACCAACGTCGAGGCGGCGTTTGCGGCGGCAACCAACACCGCCACCCGCTATTTCAAGCACGACGTAGCTGCGACGAGCGGCGTCCACCGGGTGGGCGAGGTCGCCGGCGCGGACTTTTCTGGGGCCAACCGCCACGTCGAGTGCGAAGACTGCCACGACCCGCATGGCTCCGCGCGCGGCGACACCACCGCGCCCTGGCTCCAGCGAGAGATGGACCAGACGGCAGGCGTGGATCCGGTGTGGGTGGCGCCAGGGGCACCGGCCGGCTACAATTGGCTCATCGAAGCCGAACGAGAATATCAGGTGTGCTACAAGTGCCACTCGAGCTTTACCGAGCTGCCCACCTACGCTCCGGACGGCTGGGACGGGCGCACCTACGTGCCCGATGGGCTGCGCAAGCTGACTTACACCAGCAGCAGCCAGGTGCCCGACCACCGGGACCTGGCCCTCGAATTCAACCCTTACAACGCCAGCTTTCACCCGGTCGTCAGCCGGGGGCGGAATCAGAGCATCCCCGCCGGCAGCTTTGTCAGTGGCTGGTCGGTCGACAGCATGATGTACTGTACCGACTGCCACACCAACGCCAACCCGGCAGCCGGGGGAGTTGGCCCTCACGGCTCGACTCTCTTGCACCTCCTGGCCGGTGCGGACGACTATCAAACGACCGGCTCTGACGGTGGAACGCTGCCAGGAGGGACACTGTGCTTTAACTGCCACGACGCGGATGACTATATCGGGAGAGGCGCCGAGACCAATTTCACGCGCAACCGGGCGAACCTCCACCGGCAGCATGGCAACAACGGGACATGCTACGTGTGCCACGACACGCACGGCAGCGAGCAGCTGCACTTGCTGAACCTGGACAGCAGCATCGAGATCAGCTCCGATACCTACTTTCTGCCCGGCTACGACGGCCTACCGACCAACAGCCAAACCTTTTGGCAGATCAGCCCCGATGGAACGCAAAAGAGCTGCTGGCTGGTGTGCCATGGGCACGACCACAGCCGCAGCTCTTATGCCAATGTCAGCGACTAGAGGCGCGTGCTCTGTGCCGTTGAGCAGCTCCCCAATCTTGCCCGGTGCCTAGGTCGCGGTCGTGTCCATCTCCCACAGCCCGAGCATGTTGCCCTCGGGGTCACGAAAGATGGCGAGCCAACCCATGCCCGGCACCGGCGACTTGTCCATCAGGATCTCGCCGTTTAGCTGCCTGATGCGGTCCACACTCTCCGCGACCGATTCGACGCTGATATAGTTGACCGGAGCGTTAATCCCCGGCTGGCGCGGCTGGATGGCCCCGCCCTGGAGCTGCTGACCATCGCTGGAGTCAAAGCTGTAATATTCCGGGAAGCCCGGTGTCTCGCTGGTCTCCCAGCCAAAGACCTCACTGTAGAACTCTCTTGCTCGCTGGACGTCATCGGCCGGGATTTCGAAATGAACAACCTGGTGTGGCATCTCTCTTTTCCCCTTTCACAGGACGGCACGGTTGCCAAAATAGAAGCTATACTCAAAAAATATCATAAATTTGCCGCGTTGTCAAGGTCTCTGGCGTTAAGATTTGGGGAAAAAAGCGACTACTTGTAGGCCAGGAGGCCAAAAGCCTCCGGCCTGCGCACGACGCGGGAAAAGCCGGACTCTTGCAGGCGGCGCAGCGCACCGTTGGTCACGCTCCGCCCCGACCGGCTCTCGGGATCGCCAATATAGTGGTAGAGGCGGCCCCGGGGCGCCAGGAGCCGGTAGAGGGCCCGGTAGAACTCACCTGAGTAGAGGTCACCGGCCAGATTGAACATGGGCGGGTCGTGGATGATGCGGGCAAAGGAGGCGGCCGGCAGCACCTCCACCTCTTCGACGGCGTCGCCCACGATCTGGCGGATGCGCAGGTTCTCAAAGAGCGGTCTCGACCAGGGGTTCAGGCGCGCCACCTCCAGCATGGCCGGATCGAGCTCGATGGTGATCACCTCGTCGGCCGTGCGCGCGGCAGCGATGGCCGTGTAGCCCAGGCCCGTGCAGGTGTCGAGGACGCGCCCCGTGACGGGGGCGATGGTCCGTATCTTGGCCTCGGTGTCCTGCCAGGGGTCGACGTCGCGCACGCGGTGCATCTGTACCCCGGAGATGAGGACGGTGGGCGCCCGGGTCGTAGGCAGCAGCACGTTGATGCGGTTCCGCACCTCGGAAAAGCGCTGGATCTTGACCGCTTTGCCGTCCTCGACCGCAAAGCACGCGGACGGGTTGCCGGCGATGTGCTCCAACTCCGCCCAGGGCAGGCGCTCACCCGCCGGCAGGATGACGCCAGCGGCGTCCAGGGCCACAGCCACCTGGCTCAGGCCCAAGTCCAGCGATATGGAAGCCGTTTCTCGCCCGGCCTTGCGCGCCCCCAGCAGAGGCTCGACGTGCAGCGAGGAGAGAACCGCGGGAACGTCGCTCACGCTGCCCCTTGCGCCTTGGCTCCCCAGCCCGCGGCCCTGCTAGCGCAACCCGGCCAGGAGGTCGTGGCTGGCGCCATCGCCGCCGACGTGGCTGTAGGCCAGCTGGAAGCACTCCCAGTTCTGCAGCTCGGACATGACCTCGGGTGGCAGCGTGGCAAAGACACTGTCAGGGCTGAGCTGGGTGGCGTGGCAGCGGATGGCTGCATACTTGCGGTCCCAGTAGCCCTCGACGTCGACGTCGGTCGTGCAGGCGCCGTCGGGGAGGCCAAAAGGGCCTTCCAGGCGCTCCAGGTAGCGCTGAGGAATCTCGATCCCCAGCTCCTGCATCCTCGCCGCCGCGGCGACGAAAAAGCGGTGGGGTATAGCGGTGTAATACAGCTTTTGCGCCTGGTGGGCCTTGAGCCCTGACTCGAGCTGTTCGGGGTAACGGCACGGGTCGGCCGCGGCGGTGAAGGCGGCGCGGGTGTGGTAGTGAATGGCCACGTGATCCGGATGGCCGTAACCCCCGGTGGGATCGAAGGTGACGATGACCTCCGGCCGCACCCGCCGGATCTGGTACACGATCTTGCCCACGACCTCGTCAAAGTCGGCCATGTTGAGCGAGCGGGGGTCCAGGTTCTCGTCGGTGCCGGCCATGCCCGAGTCGCGGTAATCGAGGAGGATGAGCTCGTCGATGTCCAGGGTCCGGACGGCGCAGCGCAGCTCGGCTTCTCGGACCTCGGCCAGGAGCTCCTTGGTCGCCAGGCTCGGATCGCTGATCTCACCTGCCTCGCCCCGGGTAGCACACACCAGCACCACCCGCACGGCTGGATCGTCGCCGTAGCGGGCGAGGGTGCCCCCGATGCCAAAGGCTTCGTCGTCGGGATGGGCAAAGACGGCCATCAAGGTCAGGTCTTGGTCTTGGGAGTTGTTCAATTCGGCGCTCATTTCCTTCTACTTTCTTCTTTCCCGTTTGTAGGGTGCGCTCTAGCAGCCATCTTGGGCCCGGTCCGGCAAACTCGTTCCGATGGCTCAGCCCGAGTTCGGTGTTCCTGCCCGCTGCCCTCAGCTGCCAGTGCCCGGCTTGCGGAACCGGGGGTCCTGATCGAGGATGCAGTGCAGCCCCTCTTCGAGCCCGGTGTTGGGCCGCCAGCCCAACAGCGCCTCGGCCAAGCTGACGTCGGCCACGAGGCGGCAGACGCCACCGGAGTGGGCTTGGTTGTGCAGCAGGCCGACACTCCGGCCCGTGGCCCGCCCCACCAGCTCGGCCAGCTCGTTGATCGAGACCCCTATCCCAGAGCCGACGTTGATCACGGCCCGGTTGGCGCCGGCGACGGTCGCCGCCAACAACAGCGCATCGACCACGTCCTGGACGTACACAAAGTCGCGGGTCTGCGTTCCGTCGCCAAAAATGACGAGCGAACCCCCGGTCTGGGCCTGGCGCAGCAACTGCGGTATGACAGGCGGGTAGCTGGGAGGCAGGTCCTGCCCGGGTCCGTAGGCGTTAAAGATGCGCAACGACACCGTCTCGATCTCGTACAGCGCACCCAGGGTCGAGACATAGTACTCGGCGGCAATCTTGCTCACACCATAGGGTGAGTTGGGGCTCGGCACCTGGCTTTCTTTGATGGGCTGGCCGGCCTGCTCGCCATAGAGCGCCGCGGAGGAGGCAAAGACCACGCGCCGCACCCCGGTATCGCGCATGGCCTCCATGACCGCCACCGTGCCGCCGACGTTCACCTCGTTATAGTCGCGCGGATAGTAGATCGACTCTGGCACACGGACCCGGGCGGCAAGATGGTAGACGCAATCGACCTGCTGCAGCAGGCTCCACAACTTTGGCACATCGCGGACATCACCGCGGGTCAGGAGCACAGCCGGGTCGAGCTGCCGGGCGTCGCCGGCCGTGAGATCGTCGAGGACGAGGACGGTGTGTCCCTCGCCGGCAAGGCGATTGGCCAGGGCAGACCCCAGGAACCCGGCCCCACCGGTTATCAGCGTGCGCACAAGTCCTCTTTCAATCCTCCATCAGCTCTGTCCAGACGGGAACAAACATAAACCACTGATCCAGCCAACGGCGGATCATCCTTTCGAGCGCGTCGACGACGCGGCGCATGTTGCGGGCCACGTCCTCCTCTTCGTCGCCGGTGCGCTCCATTTCCAGGAACGGCTCGACGTTCAGCGAATACTCACCCAGGCCCGCATCCCAGGCGGCCGCCAGGACGACCACGAGCGCTCCCGTGCGGAGCGCCAAGCGGACGGCAGCCGAGGGCACGCGCGCCGGTCGCCCAAAGAAGTCAACCGGTTTGTCCAGGTCGCTCACCGGCCGGTCGCCCCCCAAAGCAACCGCGCCCCCCTGGCGCAGCGTGCGGAAGGCCTGGCGCAGCGCTGCCGGCGAAAGAGGCGTGACCTCGGCCCCGGTACTGCCGCGCAGCTCGTTGAGGCGCTGAAAGCCGGGTGACGGATTGGGCAGAGTCAACACCTGGGCTCGCGGGAAGTTGGCCGACACGGCCAGGCCCACCAGGTCAAAGTTGCCGACGTGGGGAAAGACCGCGACCACGCCCCGGCCGGCAGCGGCTGCCGCCCTGGCTCCGTCCAGGAACCACGGCGGCACCTGAACCCGGGCCGCGAGCTGGTCCCGGGGTAGGTTCCAGGCCCGAAAGAGATCGTAGTAGCCGCGCACGAAATTCGCCATCGCCTGCCGCGTGACACGGCTCACCGCCTCGTCGCAGCCGGGTCCGAGCACCTGCCGCACGTTGGCGCGCAAGATGTGCACCCGCTCGGTACCCAGGAAGGTCAGGAGTCCCGCCAGCCACCATGCCGCGCGATAAGCGACTCCCGGCGGGATCCGCTGGCTCAGCGAAAAGGCGAGCCGGATGGTCCGCGGGTGAGTGACAAAGCCAAATAGGGTCATGATGGCGGGGTCTGATGCGCCACCCGGGCATCGAGATCCCGCAGAAGCATCGGCGCTTCCAGCAGGACGGGGGCACCGCGTACGATGCAGATCACCGTGGCGATCCAACTGGCCACCACGGCCACGACCCAAACTGCATCCGCCGCGCCCGCTCGCGACGTGCCGGCCCACAAGCCACGCAGGCCCAGCGCCACGGCCAGGAGGGTGAAAGCCGTCGCCTTGCTCACGCCGTACAGAAAGCGCATCACGTTCGAGGCGACGAGACGACGCCCCCACTTGGTGCGCATCATGCCAAAAGAGGTCTCGCCGTAGACCAAGCTAAAACTGCGCACGGTGTCGACCAGCCCGCCGCGGATAACAAAGATGATCGGGATGGCCACCGAGATCAGGTTGAGATGGGCATAGACGATCCAGAGCACCAGCTCGACGATTCGGTCGACGCCGATGTCCAGCTTGCTGCCCAACATGCCCACCTCGTTCCGACGGCGAGCCACGACGCCGTCCAGAGTGTCCATGAAGATCAGGATGAGAACCAGAGGCGCAGTAGCAAGTTGTATCTGCGGCACGTCGACGTAAAGCAGCAGAACAATGCCAATCAGCAACGGAAGCCGGGCCAGAGTGATCCAGTTCGCCATGTGGAAACCCCAATCGTCTGTTCTCGACCCAAGTATAGCATTCCTGGCCGGTTTTGCCAACCCAGGCCAGGTAGGTTGCATCCACGCCGGCGTTCAGAGGGCACGGTGCAGGAGCGTGTTGAGGCGGTTGACGAGGGAAAGCACTGCAGACTGCAGCTGCGCGCCCCAGCGCCAGGCAGCCACGCCCAAAAGGGCGAGGAGCACCAAGCCCGCGAGCCACCAGGCAGGGCTCAAGCGCGCGGCAGTCGCGCCCAGCGACACCGCAAAAAAGATGCCCGGCAGCCGGCCGAGCGCCATGAGCACCAGAAACCGCCGTGGAGGCATGCCGATCAGGCCCGCGGCCAGGCACACCAGGTCGTCGGGCACCAGGGGAAAGAGCCATAGCAGAAAGAACATCAGCGAGCCGCCGCGTTCCAAAAAGTGGTCGAGGCGCTGCACGTCTTCCTGCGACACGAAGCGCTGGATCAGCGGCCGGCCAAAACGCCGAGCCAGAAAGTAGGCGATGAGGGCCCCGGCCACAATGCCTGCCATCGCATATAGGGTGCCCCACCAGGGCCCGAACAAAAAACCGCTGGCAGCCTCGATGGCGGTGCCGGGTACCGGGCCGGCCACGGTCTGGAGCATCTCCAGGAGGACGATGGCCGCGGGCCCCCAGACCCCCAGCTCGGCCAACCAGGCGTTGAGCGCCTCGCGCTGCGTGAGCAGACGGCTGAGCGGCTCTCCCCAAGTTGCCAGCGCGAGGACAACGGCGCCTGCGACGACGCCGGCGAGCAGCCACGGCCACCAGCGCCTGGCGTCGCGCTCACGCCCGCGCTGCGGCTCGGGCTCAGGCATGGCCGGCTCGCAGGGGCGGTGTGCCTGGGTGCGCAGCCGGTGAGGCAGCCAGGCTGGGCAGGGGCAGCGGGGCGATGAGCCAGCCAAAATCACCCAGCGACCGGAACCCCAGATCCAGAAGCGCCCGCTGCCAGGGCAGGTCGTCCTGGGGCACCATGGCTCCAACTTCGTCGAGGCCGCCGGCCGCGGCTCGGGCGACGGCGGCCTGCAGTAAGGCCGCGCGGGCTCGATCCGTGCCGGCGACGAGCGACTCGATCCAGAAGCCACGGTAGAGGACCGTCTGCACCTCGAGCAACTCGATGTAGCCGGCGGGCCGGCCTTGCTCGCTCGCGATGAGGAGCAAGAGGCCGGAGCCGGGCAGCGCGCCGCGCACCGGCGGCCGAGAAAGCCAGGGGGCCATTTCAGCCAGGCTCCCGGCGGCGCGGACCTCGACCTCCGGGCTAGGCTGAGTGGGCGGGTCATCCTCGCCGGGGCGCAGGATCAGCAGCCGGCAGGGACGCGGCGAGGCATGAAACCCGGCACGCGAAAAAGCACGAGCCGAAGGCTCGTTCTCGGCGGCAACGACGGCCCGGGCACGTCCCGCCAGGCGCGCACCTCCGGCGGCGGCGGCGCAGATGAGGCGCGTCGCCAGGCCACGGCCGGCTGCGTCGGGGTGAACAGCCAGAAGATCCATCTCCCAGGAGGAGCCCTGCAGGCCGTGAGTGGCAAAGGCGACCAGGAAACCGGCCACCTCGTCGCCGTGCAGCGCCAACCAGGCCTGCTGCCCGTCCGGGCCCTGGCTCAGCATGGCGCGGACCTCTTCGGGACTGTAGGGCGACTCGTCAAAGGTGGCGCGTTCCACGGCGAGGAGACCCTCGGCGTCGGCCAGGGACCCGTCGAAAGCGCGAACAATGGTCGGCAACTTTCCTCTCATGGGGCTGAACTATACCAGCAAAGCGCCCGCCCGTCAAGGCTGTTTGCCAGATTGAGCCAAGAGGGGTATAATCTCGGTAGGAGTGCCAGTGAGCGCAAAACGTGGATGGCTGCTGTTGTTGGTCTTTGTGGGAGGCATGACCAGCCTCGGGGTGGAGCTGACGGCGTCGCGGCTCCTCGACCCCTTCTTTGGCAACTCGTTGATCATCTGGGCAGTGCTCATCGGCATGGTGCTCCTCTATCTCACCCTCGGTTACTACCTCGGCGGCAAGTGGGCCGATCGCAGGCCATACCACTCGGTCCTCTACCAGATCACGGCCTGGTCGGCCTTCATGGTCGGCATCGTACCCTTTGTGGCGCGGCCGGTGCTCCTCTGGTCGCTGCAGGGCTTTGCCCAGTACAGCGCCGGGATCCTGGCCGGCTCTTTCCTGGGAGTGCTGGCGCTGTTTGCCATCCCCGTGACCCTCATGGGCGTCATCTCACCATTTGCCATCCGCCTGTCCATGGAGGGCGAGGGGGTGGCGACGGCGGGCAACGTGGCGGGGGGCATCTATGCCCTGTCGACCGTGGGCAGCCTGGTAGGGACCTTCTTGCCGGTGCTGGTCCTCATCCCGAACATCGGCACGCGCAATACCTTTCTGTTCTTTGCCTTCACGCTCCTGGGCGTCTCCCTGGTGGGTCTGTTCCTTGCTGCGGGCAAGCGCGCCCTGCTCTACCTGGCCATGCCGGCCATCCTAGTCGCCCTGGCCCTGCTCCAGGCCGGCGGAGGCGTCGTCAAGCCCACGGAGCATGGGGAGCTGATCCTCGAGCGCGAGTCGATGTACAACTATATCCAGGTGGTCAAGTGGGGCGACGAAGTGTGGCTCAAGCTCAACGAGGGCCAGGGCATACACTCGATCTATGCTCCGGGAACGGTCCTGCTGGGCGGCGTCTGGGACTATTTTCTCATCGCCCCTTATTTCAACAACCCGCCCTATGACGCCGGCCAGGTCGACAGCCTGGCCCTCATCGGCTCTGCAGCCGGCACGGTGGCCAAGCAATACACAGAAGTGTACGGGCCGATCCCCATTGACGGCGCCGAGATCGACCCGACCATCATCGACGTGGGCCGCGAGTACTTTGATATGACCGAGCCCAACTTTCGGGCCGTGGCGCAGGATGGGCGCTACTTCCTGGCCAACAGCACCCGCCAGTACGATGTCGTCGCCATCGATGCCTATCGCCCACCCTACATCCCCTTTCACCTCACCACGCGCGAGTTCTTTCAACAGGTCCGCGAGCACCTGACGGAAGAGGGGGTGGTGGCCATTAACGTTGGGCGCACGCGCACCGACTGGAGCATGGTGAATGTCCTGGCCAGCACCCTGCTGGCCGAGTTCCCCAACGTGTATACCATCGACCTGGCGGAGCCGGGCGACGATCTGGTCAACGTGCTCGTGGTGGCCACGGTGCAGCCGACGTCGCTGCAAAACCTGGAGCAGAACGCCAGGCTGCTGACGGACCCCATTCTGCGGCAGGTGGCAGACGCCTCCATTCCCCGCGCCCAGGAGTTCACAACGCCGACGTTGGTCTTGACCGACGACAGAGCCCCGGTCGAGCAGGTAGTGCACGGCCTGATCCTCAGCTTCTTGACCGGCGAATAGCCACCGCCGGCCCCAGGCTGCAATCAGGGAGGTTTTCGTGGAGCATAATCTCGTCGTCGACATCATCGGTTGGGCCGGCGCGGTGGTCCTGCTCAGTGCCTATGGCCTGGTCTCGACAAAGAAGCTGGAGGGCGACTCTGTGCCCTATCAGCTTCTCAACCTGGCGGGTGGCCTGCTGCTGATCGTCAACACCGTGTATTACGGCGCCTATCCCTCGTCGACGGTAAACTTGATCTGGAGTCTGATTGCCATCCTGACCCTGGGCAGAGGGTGGTGGGCCGGGAGACGGACGGCCGGCGGGCGAGGAGATGAACCATGACGGACGCGCTCTTTGAGGGCCGGCTCGTCACCCTGAGGGCCTTTGAGCCGGGGGACGCGGCGGCGGTTGAAGGCTATCTGAACCATCCGGCGCTGATCGGCCGGCGCTACATCCCCTGGTCCTTTTCTGACACCCTGCCTCTCTCCAGCCAACAGGTGGGCAGCATCGTGCAAAAATGGGGCGAGACGGAAAAGGGTCTGGTTCTGGCCATCGTGCGGCCGGCGAGCGGCCAGGTGGTGGGGCACGCGGAGGGCGACTGGGATTGGGATCCGCACAACCCCTCCGTTTCGATCGTGATCGACCCTGCCCAGCAGCGGCAGGGCTACGGCTCCGAGGCACTGGCGCTCGTCACACGCTACCTGTTCGAGACCACGCCGGCCCACTCTGTCACCGCCTGGATCGCTGACTGGAACCAGGAGGGGCGAAGGCTGGCCGGCCGGCACGGCTTTCAAGACTCGGGGCGCATGCGCCGCGCGGGCCTGCGACAAGGGGTCGGCTACGACCTGGTGATCACCGGCCTATTGCGCCGCGAGTGGCAGGCAGCGACACGGGAGGGAGGTGTAGGCGATGCCCCTTGAGGGAAAGCTCGTCATCCTGCGCGAGGAGCAGCGCGAGGACCTGGGCTTTTTGCAGGCGCTGCGCAACGACCTCGACACCCAGGCGTGGAGCAAGACGCTGCCGCCCGATTTTACCGACGTGATGCTGGCCAAGCGCTTCGAGGCTCGCGAGTTCTCGTACGATCCGCTGCTCGCCAGGTTCATCATCGTCGAGAAGCAGACCGGCGAGCGGGCAGGAAGCATCAGCTACTCCGAGCTGGAACGCCGCTTCGCGGCGACGGTGGGTGTGATGGTGGCCAAAGAGTATTGGGGGAGCGGCCTGGCCTTCGATGCCCAGGAGGTGCTGCTGCACTTCTTGTTTACAGAGCTGGGCGTGCGGGTGGTGCGCCTTTGGACCCACAGCGGCAACCCGCGGGCCATCGAGCTCGCCAAAAAATCGGGCTTCCAGGTTTCGGGCAGGCTGCGGGAGTCGATCTACAAAGGAGGGCGGCTGCTCGACACCATTGTGGCCGACCTGCTGCGCGAGGAGTATTTTGCCCGCCACCCCGAGCTGGAGGATGCCCTACCCCCGCTCTAGCGGTTGCCGGGCGGTAAGAAAGGCCAGGCGGCTGCGCCACCGAACCGCCTGACCGGTAAGCTGGCGGCGAAAAAGGGCCTCGACGCGCACGAGCTCTTCCCCAGCGAGTCCCCGGGCCAGGTGCAGGGCGTAGGAGGGGCGCCCACCCTCGCCACCGGCGGCAAACCAGCGGTCCAGCGTCCCGTTGCTGACCAGCATCTCGGCCTCGTGGGTCTCTTCTTCGAGGGTAACCGAGTCAAGCCCCGCATCGGCCGCGGCCTCGCGCAGGGCGCCGGCCTGCCAGCTGACCAGCGGATCGTCCTCTCGGGAATAGATGCCCTCTTCTGCCTCCACCAGGCGCCGCCGAAGATCTGCGTCCAGGGCCGAAAGATCGACCAGGTCGTAGAGGCGCTGGCCTTCCCGCGCAACGGCCTCCACCAGGCTCAGGCGGCCGCCGGGGCGCAGCCGGCCGACCAGCTCCTGCAGCACCGGCCCCCTGGCGGGCAGGGAGCCCAGGGCGTTGCGGCCGACGATAGCATCAAAGCGCAGGTCGCCCTCGCCCCGGAGGGCGAGGAGGTCCGCCAGGTCGCCGGGCATGCCGACAAGGACGACGGGGCGCTCCACCTCGAGCAGGCGTGCCGCCTGCTGGCGCAGTGCTTCGCCGGAACGCGTGTCGTAGCTCAGAGCCCAGGTGCCGCCCTCCGGCACACGGCGGAGGATCTCCCAGGTGAGCAGGCCCGATCCGGCGTTCAAGTCGAGGACGACGTGGTGGCGCTGCAGGCGGGCGGCATCGAGCACCCGGTCCCGCACGCGGCCCAGCCGCTCACCGGCGTTGCTCACCGTGCGCTGCAGCCAGCGGTCCTGGTCTCGCTCGCCAGGATGGAAGGTCAGGACCTCCGGCGTTCCCTGGACGTCGAGCATCGCTTCCAGCTGCGCCTCTCTGCGGCGGGCTACCTGCTCGTGGATGCCGCGTTCATAGCCCTGTTCGCCCGGCTGGTAAAAGGTGCGGCCCTGGAGGGCGTCGGGCAGGTACTGCTGGGCGACCCAGTGGTCACGGTAGGCGTGGGGGTACAGGTAGCCCTCGCCGTGGCCAAAACCCTCCTTGTCGCGGCTGTCATCGCGCAGGTGGGTGGGCACCTCGCCCTCGCGCTCGCGCTCGACCACCGACAGTGCGTCAAAGAAGGCCATGATCGAGTTCGACTTTGGTGCCGTAGCGAGGTAGAGGGCCGCCTCCGCCAGGTGAAAGCGCCCTTCGGGCAGACCCACGCGGTCAAATGCCTCGGCACAGGCATTCACCATCCGTACCGCGCCGGGGTCGGCCAGACCCACGTCTTCGCCGGCAAAGATGAGCATGCGACGAAAGACAAAGCGTGGATCCTCGCCGGCATACACCATCTTGGCCAGCCAGTAGAGGGCCGCGTCGGGGTCCGAGCCGCGCAGCGACTTGATAAAGGCGCTGATGGTGTCATAGTGGTAGTCGCCGTCCTTGTCGTACAACACCGCGCGGCGCTGGATGCTCTCCTCCGCCACGGCCATATCGACGACGATCTTGCCACCGGCCCCCGGCGGCGTGGTTTCCACGGCGAGCTCCAGCGCGTTGAGCACGCCGCGGGCATCGCCGTTGGCGACGTCCACCAGATGCGCCAGCGCATTCTCGTGAAGCTCGACAGCCAGCCGGCCGTAGCCGCGCTCTGGATCGGCCAGGGCGCGGTATGCAACGCCCCGCAGATCCTCCTCGGTCAGCGGCTTGAACTGGAAGATGCGGCTGCGGCTGACGAGGGGCCGGTTTACGCTAAAGTAGGGGTTCTCGGTCGTGGCGCCGACGAGGATAACCGTACCATTCTCGACCCAGGGCAGAAGGGCGTCCTGCTGGGCCTTGTTCCAGCGGTGCACTTCGTCGACGAACAGGATGGTGCGCTGGCCGTGCAGGGCCAGGCGCTCCTGTGCCTGGGCCGTCACACGGCGCACGTCGGCCACCCCGGCCAGGACCGCGTTGAGCGTTTCAAAGTGGCTGCGGGTGGTGTTGGCGATGACGGCCGCCAGGGTCGTCTTGCCCGTGCCGGGTGGGCCATAGAAAATGACCGAGGAGAGCTGGTCGGCCTGGATGGCGCGCCGCAGCAGCCGCCCCGGTCCCACCAGGTGCGCCTGCCCGACAAACTCCTCCAGCGTCTGGGGCCGCATCCGCGCCGCCAGGGGCGCCTCTCGATCCAGGCGCTCCTTGCGGGCGCGGTCAAACAGATCGTCCATGCCACCCTTCCCGGCCGTAAACCAACCCGGCGTCAGATACGGTGAGCCGTGAGCGGTTTGGCCACAAAATAGCTCCCATGCCCGGATTATAGCACCAGCCGGAGTCTTGTCAAGGCCCAAGCTGATGCGGCGTGGCTTTCGCGCTCAAGGGACTCTACGAGTTTCGTGCGGGAGAGCGAGATGCACCGCTGCCGGTGCGTTCTGCCGGCGAATTGAATGGGGAGAGCGCTACTCCGTCGCGCGGGCGTCCGACCAGGCCTCGACCCCAAGCAGGCCGGCCGGCGCCGTGCAGGCGTCCGCGTGCACCAGAGATCCCGAGGGCTGCACATCGTCCAGGTAGTAGCCACTGCCCCGCTTGGT
>JBFYTF010000024.1:0-4002 GCA_041300865.1 Anaerolineae bacterium | reverse complement strand
AGGTCCAGCAGCCCCCAGGTCACCAGCTCGGCGATGCGGTCCGAGTCGGAGGTGACGCGGGCCATGATCCAGCCGACGGGCGTCCGGTCAAAGTAGGAGAAAGAGAGCGTCTGGAGGTGGTCGAACATCCTTTTGCGCAGGTCATAGCGCACCCGCTCGCCCAGAACGCCGGTGAGATAGATGAAACCAAAGACGCCGGCCGCCTGCACAAAGATCAGCGCGCCATAGATCCTCATGATCTCCAGCAGGGCGTCGCGGTTCCCGGCGACGATGCCCTCGTCCACGATCCTGGCGCTGAGGTAGGTGAAATAGGAGTCCATGGCCGAGACGGCGGCCACCGTCACCAAAAAGCCGGCGACCCAGCGCCAGTGTGGCCGGGTCAAGCCCAGGATGCGCAGGAAGGTCCGGCCGTTGAACTGGGTGGTAAACTCTTCTTCTTCAAAAAGCTCTAAATCGTCTGCCATGCTCTACTTGCCCGCGAGCCCCGGAACGACCGATGCCTGCTCCTCCGCCACGGCCAGCTCCTGCTCCAGCTCGACCTCAATGCGAGCCTGCATGTCATAGATGCGCCGGTACATCCCCTCCTGCTCCATGAGCTCGTCGTGCGTGCCCCGCTGCACGATGCGCCCGTGCTCCAGGACGAGGATCTGGTCGGCATTCATGAGGCTCTGAATGCGGTGAGCGATGATAAAGGTCGTCCGGCCGCGCATCAGGCGCTCCAGCGCCTCGCGGATCTCGGCTTCAGTTTCGGTATCCACGGACGACGTCGAGTCGTCGAGGATCAGCAGGCAGGGATCCTTGAGGAGCGTGCGGGCGATGGCAACACGTTGCTTCTGGCCGCCGGACAGGGTGACTCCCTTCTCGCCAACGACGGTGTCATAGCCCTCCGGGAAGGTGAGGATGGTATCATGGATGGCCGCCGCACGCGCCGCAGCCTCGACCTCGTCGTCTGACACCTTGCGGCCCACGCCGTAGGTGATGTTCTCGCGTACCGAGCGCGAGAAAAGAAATGGCTCCTGTTCGACGATGCCGATCTGCCGCCGCAGGTAATCGCGCGGCAGGTCCTTCAGCTCGTGGCCGTCGAGGGTCAGGCTGCCCCCCGTGTAGTCGTAGAAGCGAGGCAGGAGGTTGACCAGGGAGGTCTTGCCCGAGCCGGTCGGGCCCAGCAGGGCGACCGCCTGGCCTGCCTCGACGCGGAAACTGATGCCGTGGAGCACGCGCTCGTCGCCCTCGTATCCGAATGAGACGTTCCGAAACTCCACGGCGCCGTCCAGCGAGCCACTGGGGCGGACTTGGCCCTCTTCCAGGGGCTCGCGCTCCTGCCGGATGACGTCTACCACGCGCCCAAAGGAGACCAGGCCGGTGGACATCTGCACAATGAAACGGCCCAGGTTGCGCATGGGCCAGATGATCCACAGGACCAACCCGGAATACACCACATAGTCGCCGACACTGATTGTGCCGTTGATGGCCATGAGGGCGCCGGCCAAGAAGCCGCCCAGCATCTGAAAACCACAGACGATGTCCGATATAGGCCAGAAAAGAGCGTGCATCATCAGCAGGCGCCGGCCGCGCAAGAACTTTTCCCAGTTGTCCTTTTCGAACTTGCTCTCCTCGTAGCGCTGCCGGGCAAACGCCTTGACCACCCGCACCCCCGTCAGGTTCTCCTGCAGGGTAGTAGACAGCACGGCATCCTGTTCCTGGAACAGCTCGTAGGCCGCGGAGACCTTGCGGAAAAAGACGGCCGAGGTGACGACGATGATGGGCACGGCAATGATGGACAGCAGCGCCAGGGGGACGTTCAGCAGCAGCAGGGCCACGAGGTTGACGACAAAGAGCAGCAGGATGCGGCCCACGCCGATGGCCTGGTCGGCAAAGAAGCGGCGGATGGCGTCGACGTCCGACGTGCTGCGCTGGATCAGCTCACCGGTGGGCGTCTGATCGTGATAGCTAAAGGTCAGACGCTGGATGTGGTCAAAGAGGTAGTTGCGCAGCCCGCGCACGACCCCCTCGGCCGTCTCGGCAGCGAGCTTGCCGCTGATAAACGTCGTCGCACCCTGCACACCCGCGAGGAGAACAAAACCCAGCGCCAGAAGGGGCAGGCTGCTCTTCGCGGCTTCGTTGCCCAGGACCGTATCCACAAAGTAGCCGAGGAGCAGATAGCTGCCCACGCGGGCGATCGCCGCCACTCCCAGGCTCAGGTTCGCCCAAACGTACGTGGGACGATACTCGCCCATGAGCCGCCAGATGCCGGTCAGACGGTTGCCGGTGACGATGTCTTTGAGATCGGTGGGCCGCGGCGCGGCTGCCAGAGACAAAGAAATCCCTCCTCGAGTGTGCTTGACCGGGGAACGTGACGAGCCGTGTCTACATCCGGACGCGCTCATCATACACCAAAACGCAGCAAATGCCAACTGTGTTCACGTTTCTGGCGGGAAGGAGCAGGCGCTTGTGCTTAAGGCCAGGTGCAGGCGGGCCAGATGGAGCTGGGGGTGAGGGTTGTCCCACCCCGCCCCGCTACTTTGGGCACGCCGGACTTTCGGGTATAATGGGAGCCATGAGCCTGGAGTTCACGCTGTTGGGCACGGAGGCCGGAAGCAAAGCTCGCCTGGGGCGGATGGTCACGCCCCACGGCGCGATCGCGACCCCGGGCTTTGCCCCCGTCGGCACCCAGGCGACGGTCAAGAGCCTCGACCCCCGCGACCTCCACGAACTGGGCGCGGAGCTCATCCTGGCCAACACGTACCACCTTTACCTGCGCCCCGGCGCTGACCTCGTGGGCGAGATGGGCGGGCTGCACCGCTTCATGGGCTGGGATGGGCCTATCCTCACCGACTCGGGCGGCTTCCAGGTGTTCAGCCTGGCGCAGACGCGCCAGGTGAGCGAGGATGGGGTGCTCTTTCGCTCGCACATCGACGGTTCGCAGCACTTTTTCACGCCCGAGCTGGTCATCGCCGTCGAGGAGCAGCTGGGCGCCGACATCATCATGTGCTTCGACGAGTGCGCCGAGCCGCGCAACCGGGCCTACATTGAGGCAGCCCTGCTCCGCACCCATGCCTGGGCCGCGCGCTGCCGGGCGGCCCACACCCGGCCCGACCAGGCCCTGTTTGGTATTGTCCAGGGCGGCATTTTCCCCGATCTAAGGCAGGAGAGTGCCCGGTTCCTGGTCCACCTGGGCTTTCCCGGCTATGCGATCGGCGGCCTGAGTGTGGGCGAGAGCAAGGCCGAGATGTACGCGGCACTGGACGTCACGCTGCCGGTGCTGCCCGGGGACAAGCCACGCTACCTCATGGGCGTCGGCGCCCCCGAGGACGTGCTGGAAGGCGTGGCCCGGGGAGTCGACCTCTTTGACTGCGTCTTGCCCACCCGCCTCGCGCGCAACGCTGCGCTCCTGACGCGGCAGGGGCGGCTGAACATGCGCAATGCCAAGTTCGAGCGCGATGGCTCACCCATTGAGGCGGGCTGCACCTGCTACACGTGCCGCGAATTTTCGCGGGCCTATGTGCGGCACCTGTTCAAGGCCGAAGAGATCCTGGCCAGCCGCCTGGCCACCATCCACAACGTGCACTTTATGCTGGAGCTCATGCGCGACATCCGGGCCGCCATCGCTGCCGACACGTTTGCGGCCTTCAAAGACGAATTTCTGGCCAGCTATCCAATCATGGGCCAGAACGAGGCACCGGCCTGCAAATAGCGCGGGCGGCAAGGCGCCGGCCAACCATCCATTCTGAACCGCCGAGGGAGCATGGACATCTTACAAGCCATCGTGCTGGGCATTCTGCAGGGCGCAACCGAGTTCGTCCCCGTCTCGAGCTCCGGGCACCTGGTGCTCGTACCCTGGCTGCTCGGCTGGCCCGAGCCGGGGCTGTTGTTCGACACCATGGTCCACTGGGGGACACTGCTGGCGGTGCTGGCCTATTTCTGGCGGGACTGGTGGCTCCTCATCAGCGCCTGGCTGCGCGGCCTGGTGCGCTGGAACTGGAGCGAGCCCTATGCCCGCAT
>JBFYTF010000012.1:0-8507 GCA_041300865.1 Anaerolineae bacterium | reverse complement strand
CCCTGCCGGCCAGGAACCGGGCCACCTGCGCCCGGTGCCGTTGCCCGGCACCACGCTCTTGTCCCGGCGGGCTGCCTCCAAGACCTGCTGTCCTTCCAGGATCGCCTGGCGTTTCTGCTCGTTGTTCATCCCTCACTCCTTGCTGTGCTTCCAGCCACTCCTGCCAGAAGGCGAACCATCCGAACTGCGGCTGACCGTAATTGCAGATGGCACTCACCAACGATTTGAGCGGCTTGCGCCGTCCGTCGTCTCCTTCCGCCCATTCCAGCTTGGTAAGCACCCAGGCCTTGAACGCCTCCCCCTGCGCCTGGTCCAGGTAGAGGTCATTGGGTGCCGGGTGCTGGCAGCCCCGGTCGGGCACAACGCGCAGCAACCGCTCGTGCTGCCCTCCTGGCTGAAACCTGTGCTTGCTGTGAGCCTCGATGAACGCGGCCAGGTCGCATGGCGTGAACTCGCCTACGGCTGTCCCCTGTCTTTTGGCCGGTGGTTGGGCCCTGGCCGAGGTCTGTCCGGGGGTCAGGGGGGCAAGTCCGGCGGAGCCGGATCTTGGATCCTGGTGCTCCTTGAATAGATGGTTCTTCTTATGTTGTCGATGATCCGCATGTGGTTTGTCCGCATGTGGATCATCCGCATGTGGATTATCAACATCTGGTTGCGTGCCACAGTCATCCTGTGCCTGACCTACGAGGACGGGAGACAGAGTTGCCGCGTCAAAGCCGGCCGGGATGTGCTCCAGGCCATCGGTCCAGGCATCGGGAAAGATGCGGTAAAGATGGCGGCCGAACGTGCCATCGGGCCGGCGCTCGCGGTACACCTCCAGGACCCGGTGGTACTCGATGCGAACATTCTGAAGATGCGTTGCTGCCACGGCGAGGGCGTGGGCGGTAGAGATCCCGGTGCCGGCGCTGATGGAGCGGTTGCCGGGAAAGGCCCAGCCATACTCGTCGGTGTGGAGGGCGATCTTCATGAACACAGCGAAGGGGTTGCAGCTCTTGCCGGTGTTGAAGTGATGGATCTGGTCGCGCAGAGCGATCGCGACCTCGGCGTAAATGACCTCCTCGGTGCCATGCAGGGAGAGCTTGCGGCCGTGAAAGATGGTGATCATCCTGTCGCCCTCCTAGGCCTCGATTCGCATTCGGTTGTGAACAATGGCGATTTGAACATAAAAAAGCACCTCCGAATGAGAGCGATTTCTCATTCGGGGTGCTTGCGTTTCTCAGGCTTTTGTGCTATACTGCCTGAGCAGCAGGACCCTGTTCTATACCGGTTCTGTCTGGATCTGGTAATGGGAGCCCTGGTGGCAGGGTGTCGATCCCATCATCAGCATCGTAGCCATGGGAGTCGCGCCCGTCGCTCCCGCCTAGACATAATGAAAAAGACGGCCCTCTCACGAGGGCCGTTGTCATGATGCGCATGCCAGCAGTCTGGCCGGGCTGTGCAGGAGCCGCACCCTCTCCCATTCTCTCAGTGCTGTGAAGGAGCCTGCCTCCCCGTGTTTCCTCCCTGCGAAGGAGGGAAGATGCGGGCAAAGAACTCCGACTGGAGCTCTAGGGAGCGGTCATCCTCCTTGACCAGCCGAGTGAGCTGGGCCAAACCGCGCACCACGTGATCTATGAGGAACTCTCCCTTGGCTGCGGTGCCGTACTCACCCTGGCCCGAATAATGGCTTGGATAGTCCGCGTACCACTGGATGGCGTTGTAGATGTGTGCGCGGGACAGGTCGCTGAGGCGGCCTCGCTCCCGGCCTTCGCCTTCCGGGATGGCCTCGCGGTCCACCAGGTGCGGAAAGAGCGCCAGACCCATGCTGGTTTCTCCCTCGCCAGCGTGCTCGTCACGCATCTTGCACTCGGCCATTTCCTGCCAGGCTGTGGCAAACGCCTCGTCGGCCATCCAGGCGCTTTCGGTGGGCAGGTAGACGACATAATCCCTTGGGCGCTCGAGTTGGAGCGTGATGAAGTGAGGCAGAAAGTGGCGATTGCCGCCGTGCCCGTTTACCAGGATGATCTTTTTGAGGCCGTTACGGGCGATCTCGTCACAGGTGGCCTGCAGAAGGTCGCACATCACGTGGTTGTCGATGCCGATGGTGCCCGGTGCATAGCGCGCCTCGAATATCTGGGTGAAAAAGTAGGGTGGAAACACGATAGCCGGCTCCAGGGCCGCGGCGCGGCAGGCGATCTCTCTCGCGACGAACAGGTCCGTGCCCAGCGGCAGGTGCTCGCCATGCTTCTCGATCACCCCCAGCGGCAACAGGCACACTCGACCACATTCTTCGACGGCCCTGGCGAACTGCGGAGTTGTCATCTCTTCCCATTTCATAGTCGGTTCCTCCGTGTGCTCCCGGTGGCGTCGTGCACCTGTTCACCGGGCTTGCTTTGGCCAGGCGCTACTTGACCGCGCCGGCCGTCATGCCCTGGACGACCCAGCGCTGGACCAACACAAAGCCCAACAGGATCGGCAGGCTGGCAAATGTGGTAAGGGCCATGATGCCGTTCCAGTCGCGGTTGTACTGCCCGAAGAAGCGACCAATGCCCACTGTCAGGGTCTGCGCTCTGATCGACGTGGTCAGCACGACCGCAAAAAAGAACTCGTTCCACGCGCCAAGAAAGCCCATCGTGCCCGTGGCGACCAGCCCGGGAGCGATGAGCGGCAACAGGATCCGGCGGAACGCTCCCAGCCGCGTAGCCCCGTCGACCAGCGCCGCCTCCTCAAGGTCGAAGGGGATGCTATCCATGTAGCCCTTCAGCAGCCACGTGGCCATCGGCAGCACAAACGACGAGTAGGCCAGGATGAGGCCCAGCCGTGTGTCGTACAAGTGCAGGCCCATCGAAATGCGAAAGTAGGGCAGCACCAGGCTCACACCAGGCATCATGTACAGTGCCAGCATGGCCAGCAAAATGGCCCGGCCGCCGGGCACCTTGTAGCGCGAAAAACCATAGGCAGCGAGCGAGGCAAGCAACAGGCTCAACAATGTGGTCCCGGCAGCGATGATGTAGCTGTTCTTCAAATACTGCACGTATTCGCTGCTATCGAACAGCTGCCGGTAATAATCCAGCGTGAACTGCTCGGGAATCCACTTTGGTGGATAGGCCAAAACCTCGGCCACGGGGCGCACCGAAGCCAGCACCATCCAGAAGATGGGGAACAGCACCACCGCCGCGCCAATCGCCGTCAGCAGCATGACCGCCGCTTGCGCTACCTGCTCTCGCTTCACGACGCGTTGCCGCTCAGAACGATGTGCTGTCATCGATGCTCCCTCGCGCGAACAGTTTCAAGTACAGCCCGATGAAGAGCAGCAGGCCTACCAGGATGGCAATGCTGATGGTGGCGGCATAGTCCAGCCGGCCATCGAGGAACGCCACGCGATAGAGGTAGTATGCCACTGTCTCGGTGGCCCGGTTGGGGCCGCCTCCCGTTAGCATGCGCACCAGGTCGAACATGGCGATACTCCCGATAAAGTCCACTACCGTCAGTGCGACGATCACGGGGCGCATGATGGGTATGGTCAGGTGCCAGAAAGATTGCCAAGGGCTGGCGCCGTCGACCCGGGCGGCTTCGTATAGCTCGTCGGGTATCGCCTGCAAGGCTCCGAGCATGATGACCATGTAGAAGGGAAAGCTGTGCCAAAGGTTGACGACTGCCAGGGTGAGCATAGACGATGCCGGAGTGGCAAACCAGGCAATGGGCTGCTCTGCCCCAAACCAGGCGCGGGCCATGTAGTTGAGCGTGCCGAAGGGGTGCAGCAGCAGGCTCCACATCAGCGAGCTGGCAGCCGTCGAAAAGATCCAGGGCAGAATGATCAGCCCCCGCAGGAAGTTGCGCAGGCCGGTGTGCGGCCAGCGATGACTGAGGAGCAGGGCAAACGCCATGCCGACGATCAGGTGCAGGACGACGGTAAGCACCGTAAACTCGACGGCGACGAGAGCGCTGCGCCAGAACGCCTTGTCGGCAAAGAGCTTGCCATAGTTGCTAAAGCCAATCCAGCGCAGCGACAGGTCGGGCTGTAACTTGTTCACGCTCATTTGCAGCGTGACCAGGACGGGGTAGACGATGAGGACCGCCAAGAACAGCAACGCGGGCAAGATGAACAAATAACCGATCAGCGGGCCGCGCAGCCCGCGCCTCAGCCTCCGGCCCAACCGCGCCTTAAGGCGGGAACCGGATGCCGACAGTGCAGCCGAGGATGCCATTATGAACCTTCTTCCGGGCCAGCTGTGCACCCGCAGGGCCGGCCTGGCCCTGCAGATGCACGGTGGCTAGCTTCTCTCCCATTTCTGGGCGCGGTCTCTGATCGGGCCCGGCTAGCTCCCCTTCGCCGCCTCGTCCAGCGTCTTTTGCCACAGGCCGGCCACTTCGTCCAAGGTGCCCTTGATGTCCGTCTTTTCGCCCTTGACACAGCCGATGACCGCCTCCGACAGAGCGATATACAGGGTGCCGAGGTCCGGAATCGGCGAAAACGCCCAACTATGCTCTGGGTCCTGGGATACCATCGCCGGCAGCGCGTGGAGGATGGGGTCGTTTTCGAGGCCCGGCTGGGCCAGCACCGACTTGAGGGCAAACGGCACGCTCGTCTTTTGAGACAGAGGCAGCATGATCTCGTCCTGGAAAAAGTACTCGATGAACTTCCACGCCTGCTCCTTGTGCTGACCCTTGGCCCACATGCAGATGCCGCTTCCGCCCCACAGGTAGCCGCCGGTCTCCTGCTTCCAGGCCGGGCACCAGTGCACGTCCGAACTCGGATTGATCTGCTGGCATTGCGCGCGGATGTAGGGGCCGTCGATGGTCATTGCGATCTTGCCGGTGGCCAGGTTTTCGGAGGTTGTCTGCTTATCCTCGGTCTCGGATCCGGGCAATGCCAGGCCATCCTGGTAGAACTTTTTCCACCATTCGGTGGCGATAATTCCCGGCTCTTGGTTGAACACCACCTCTCCCTCGGGTGTGACAAACTTGCCACCGGCCTGGCACTGGCGCAAGGCCCACATCTTGCCCGTGAACGCGTCCGAGTCGGGCCGCAGTGACATACCATAGCCGTACTCGCCCTTGTCCCTGAACTTCTTGCACGCGTTGTAGAACTCGTCCCAGTTCGTGGGCGGCTCGATCTCCATTGCCTTGAGTTTGGCCGCATCGTATGCCAGGTTGAATGATACGAGGTACAGGTACAGCATGTAAGGCTTGCCCTGCCAGTAGACGGGGGTCATGTTGGTCAATCGATCGTTAAAGGCAGGGCCTGCACCCTCAAGCCAGGGCGTGAGGTCTTCGGCCATTCCCAGTTGGATCCATGGGACGAGCCACTCGGGCTCGTTGCCAAACAGATCCCAACCTGTGCCCGACATCGCAGCTGTCTGCAGCTTGGGCAGCATTTCGTCGTACCCGACGTCGACGACGTCGAGCTTGATGTCCGGATTGGCGGCCATAAAGCCGTTGACCAGGGCATCGTGGTTTTCCTTGCCCCACTCGTTGACCCACCACTCGAGCCAAGTGATCGAGGTGGCCGACTGCGGCGCCGCGACCGCCGCAGTGGGAACGGTGGTCGGCGATGGGCCGCACCCGGACACGGCGCTGCCTACCCCGAAGGCAGCCGCCAGCTTGAGCAGATCACGGCGCGACATTCTAGGTTCCACTGTTTGTCTCCTCCTTGCGTTCGATATTGGGACTGCTCAGCACAGAAGCACCAGATGCCCCCCGCGTGGCGTGCGCGCTACTGGCTGCGTCCTCGCGCTGCGACGGGCCAGACGTCTACCACCCAGCCGTCGCGCACCACGTAGTAGCGGTCGTGTAGATTGATCGTCGTACAGCCGTGCCCCGGCACCAGCCGCAGCTTTTCGCCTAGTGCCGGGTGTTCGGGCCCTGTCGTCGCCAGCCAACCGGCTTCCTCGGACAGGGCAAGGACCTGCGCATTGGGCATGTCCACGACCAGCGGCATGCCGTGGTCGGGAGCGATCGACTTCATTCCGGCGTCAAAGATAGCCAGCCCCTCCTGTGGGGTGCTGATGATCGTTGCCAAAACCGTGACGGCGCACTCGAAAGGCACGCCCACCGCCTGGTAGTCGGCGTCCATGGTGGCATACGATCCGACCTCCAGCTCGGTAATGCCCGGAAAGCCCCCTCCTATGTCGTACGTGCCGGTGCCGCTAGAGCTGACCACCTCCACCGGGATCCCGCGCTCGCGCAAAAGGTTTGCTGTGTCGACCAATGATTGGAGGGCAGGAGTGGCGGCCGCATGGCGCTCGCCGGCGCTGCGCAGGGCGACGGTGTGGCCCTCATAGCCGAGTAGCCCCTTGAAGTCGAGGCCTGGCGTGCGGCGCACGTTCTCGGCGAGAACGAGGGCCGGCTCGCCGGGCAGCACGCCGCAGCGCATCATGCCGGTGTTCACCTCCACGAGCACCTTGAGGGTAACACCACCGGCAACGGCCGCCGCCGACAGGTCGGCCACATTACGGGGGTCATCCGCCGCGACCATTACGTCCGCTCGGCGAGCCAGGTTAACCAGGCGCTCGACCTTGAGCGGGCCAACGATTTGGTTAGAGATGAGGATGCCATCAATGCCGGCATCGGCCATGACTTCGGCCTCGCCCAGTTTTTGGCAGGTGATGCCGATCGCCCCGGCCTGGAGCTGCATAGCTGCGATGCGCGGGGACTTGTGGGTCTTGGAATGAGGTCTCAAGTTCACGCCCGCGTCGCGGGCAAAGGCGGCCATTTTGGCGATGTTGTGTTCGAGGGGGGTCAAATCGAGCAGAAGGGCAGGCGTGTCGACATCAATCGCCCTAAGGACGTGGTCGGCCATCGTTGTATTCCCTCCCTGGAAGAGATTAGGCTCATTCGTTGCGCCAAATCAGTGCCACTATACCACGAGTTGCCCAGACAGTCAAGGGAGCGTGGCGCCCGATTGCAGCGGTGGTGTCACTTGGGGTACCTGCTTCTCGTCGCCGCCATCATCCACTTCGACGCCTGCCGGACAGCGGGCATCGAGCTGCTCTAATCACCGGTCCACCGGGAGACGAACATGAAACTCGGATGGATGCAACTACGGCGCCGTTGGTCAGTGGTATCGAGGGTACAGACCCGCCAGGGGCCCATGCTCAGGCAGCCGGCGTGCCGGTCAACATCAACTGCTGTAGGGGTCTGTAGCTCAGGAGGATGATTCCCTCCTCGGCGACGATGTCCCGCGCCCGCTCGCAGGCAAAGAAATCAAGGTCCGCCTGCCGAGTCTCCCATTCTGGCGCAATGGCCCGCAGTTCCGCGCTGCCGAGGGCGGGGTGGATCGCCCACTCGCTCAGGCCGGCGGGCAGCTCCCGCAACAGGTTAGGGTAGAGAAATGGCTTGTCCTGGGCCTCCAACCGGTAGCTGTCCAGAGTAGGATGATCATCGGCCGGCAGGCCGTACTTTTTCATCCTGTCCTTATATCGCGCGTTTCCCACACGCAGGGCCAGGCCGTATTCGCGTGCCAGGCCGACCGTCATGTCAAACACGTCATCGCGACGGGTGTGCACCAGGCAGTGGCTGTCGAGGTGGGTAGGCCTCAAGCCTGAAGCGAGAACGGTCTCAATCTGCGCCCGGAATTCTACTTCAATTTCGCGCAAGCTGGCCTTGGGCAAGAACTCGGGAATGCGGGCTTCGCTGTAGAAGTAGCCTGCTTCGTCCACCAGCGAGGGGACCTCGTGCCGCGCGGCTACCGGTCCCCAGCGATAGTACGGGTGCTCACTGACGGCGGTCAGGTGGACGCCAAAAGGGATATCGGGATGAGCCTTGAGGAGCTGGATGGCATGCAGGCTCCAAGCACAGGGTACCATGATGCTGCAGGAGGTGGCAAAGCCCATCCTGATCACCTGGATGGTCGCCTCGTTCTCCGCATAGCACATGCCAAAGTCATCAGCATTGATGATGAGCAGCCGGGCGTTGGCAGGAAAACCGAGTAGTTGATTCACGGTCTTGGTGTGCAGCATAGTTGTGTTGTTCCTTTCATCGTCTGGTGAGCCACACACGCCATTGTACCACCAATCCCTGAAGGTGCTGAACTTGTGACGTTGACTTGGTCCTCCGCATGCCGCAGGTATGCTTCACCACCGATGGTGCGTCTCGCGACCGCGGTGAGCCGTATCGCGTATGCCCCCTGCAACCGGAAGATACTACCACCCCGCTATTTGGCCCACTATCCCTTGTGCCAAAGAGCGCTTGTGGTACACCGGTGCGAGGGGATATACTGGGAGCGAACCGCTCATTCGCGGGAATCTTTCGTAAGGAGAGAATGACCTTGGATGTAGACGCACAACGTATGCCGGATGGTGCAGGCTCTGCCGGTCGGGTTTCGGTGTGGATCGCCCGGCACTGGCTGTTCGTGATCAACCTTAGCATGGCACTGTTCGTGGGCGGCACGCTGTTGGCGCCGGTGTTGATGTCCCTCGGCCTGGAAGCGCCGGCGCGAGTCGTCTATACCTTCTACGGTCTGAACTGCCACCAGCTGCCAGAGCGCAGCTACTTTCTCTTTGGCCCCAACGGCATCGACACTTACT
>JBFYTF010000007.1:0-3759 GCA_041300865.1 Anaerolineae bacterium | reverse complement strand
CTGGACGGCGGGCTGTTGACGCAGGTTTCCGTACCGGGCATCCCGGAGACCCGATACTGCGCACTTCAGCGCTGGATCAAGGGGCGGCTGCTCCCAGATCACGGCCGGCCCGAGCACTACCGAGCCCAGGGCCGCTTGATGGCACGCATGCACAACTTTACGCAGGAGTGGCAGCAGCAGCTTCCACCGGGAAGCACAAAGCGCCGCTACAATTGGGACGGCCTGTTCGGAAATGACCTCGAAATCGGCCTGCCGCCCGGCAAGTGCTGGGAGTTGCTGCCCGCGGGCTGGGTCGAGCCGTTCGAAACCGTGGCCCGGCAGTTCCGCCAACTGACGGACGCCTGGGGCACGGGGCCGGAGGTCTATGGCCTGATCCACGCCGACATGGGCCTGGACGCCAATCTGCTGTTTTGGCACGGCCAGCCCCGCCCCATCGACTTTGACGGCTCCGGTTTCGGGTACTGGATGTTCGATCTGGCAGTGGCGGTCGCCCATTGCATCGGCACTGCGGACCATGCCCGCTTTTGGGCTGCGCTCCTCAGAGGCTATGCCGAACACCGCGTCCTGCACGAAGCGCACAGCGCCGAACTCGATCTCTTCTCCGCTTCATTTTATGTCTACTATATCCTGTGGATGGTCGGTGCCGGCTATCTCTGGCCCGGATCCCTGGACGACTTGGAAGAGGTCATGTACAGAGGAGCGGCGTTTGTCCTGCGCTATGTCGAGAGCCACGCGCACCCAGAGGGAGAAAACCTGCGGTCATGAAGCTGACCATGCGGCCTTACCAAACCGAAGATGACTTCTGGCGCATCCGTGCCTTTTTGCGGCAGGTGATGCTCGTCAACGGCGTCCGCGAGCACAGCTGGCACGTCGCCCGGCTCGACTACTGGCGCTGGCACGTCGCCGCCAACTGCGAGGGTCAGGAGTCCATCGCCGGCGGCGTGTTTCTGTGGGAGACCGCTGACGGCCGGCTCGCGGCAGCGCTCACCTCGGAGGGGAAGGCGGACGTGCACCTCCAGGTGCATCCCGAGCTGCGCACCCCCGAGCTGGAAGACGAGATGCTGGCCGTCGCCGAGGCGCGGCTGTCCGTTGACCGGGACGGCCGCCGGCGGCTGGTAGTCTGGACAGACGACCAGGATGCCGTGCGCCTCGAACTCCTGAAACGACGTGGCTACAGCCGGGGCAAGTGGACCGAGCACCAGTGGCGGCGCGACCTGGACGGGCCTATCGCCGAGGCGCCTATTCCGGCGGGCTACACGGTTCGCTCCCTGGGCGGTGAAGACGAGCTGCCGGCCCGCAGCTGGGCTTCGTGGCGGGGCTTTCACCCCGACGAGCCCGACGAGGCGTACGAAGGCTGGGAGTGGTACCTGGGCATCCAGCGTTGCCCGCTTTACCGCCGCGACCTGGACATCGTGGCCGTGGCGCCAGGCGGCGAGCTGGCTTCCGTTTGTACCCTGTGGTACGATGACGTGACGCGCAGCGCCTGCGTCGAGCCGGTAGCCACCGTGCCCGAGCACCGGCGCCTCGGCCTGGCCCGGGCCAACATCAGCGAAGGGCTGCGCCGCGTGCAGCGGCTGGGAGCCACGCGGGCCTTCGTGGGTGGCTACGAGCCCGGGCCAAACGCGCTCTATTCCTCGGTCCTGTCGCCCGAGCACGATCGCTCTGAACAATGGGTCAAGGAGTGGTAAGCGGATGCAGATCATCGCCAAGTTCAGGGAACAAGACGCCGTCGCCGTGGGCCGCCTTATCGCCGATACCTACGGCGAGTTCAATCTGGCCTTTGCCTCGCCCGCAGACCGGAACCTGCTCCTGGGCCCGTTCGCGTACGCCTACTCCGCCGAGACGGCCCACCAGGAGGCCATCGCCCGTGTCCTTCGCTCCGAGATGTTCTACGTGGCCGAGGATGGGGGCCAGATCGTTGGCGTGCTGCGGGGCAGAGAGGAGCGGCTGGCCAGCCTGTTCGTGCGCGGCGACCGGCACCGGCAGGGCATCGGGCGCAGGTTGGTCGAACGCTTCGAGGAGGAAAGCAGGCTGCAGGGAGTGAGGGTGATCCGGGTCGCCTCGACCCTGTACGGCATACCGTTCTACCTGGCCGTGGGCTACAGGCGGTCGACGGGCGTGCGTTGCGGGCGGAGCTTTGAGGGCAGAGGCCTCAAGTTCCAGCCGATGAGAAAGGTTCTGACTTAGCGCATGGCGGTGCCACTGCTGGCCACAAAACTGTATACTCCGCCCCTGCGGGCGGAGTGGGTGGCTCGCCCGCACCTTGTCGAGCGGCTGAGCGCCGGCCTGGTCGGGCGCAAGCTCACCCTGGTCTCGGCCCCCGCCGGCACGGGCAAGACGGCCCTGGTCACCGCCTGGCTCTCAGAGCTGCCCGCCGCCTTCGAGATCGCCTGGCTCTCACTCGACGAGGCCGACGATGACCCGCATCGCTTCTTTGCCTATCTCCTGGCTGCCCTGCGCACGGCAGACGACACGATCGGAGGGGAGGCACAGCGGCTGCTGGAAAGCAGCCACACCCCGCCCGCAGAAGATCTAATCACGTCGCTGCTCAACGACGTATGCGGGTCCGCGCCGCTCATCCTCGTCCTCGACGACTATCACACCATCGCCGAGCTGTCGATCCACGAGGCGGTAGCCTCGCTGTTGGACGGCGAGCCGCCGCACATGCACCTGGTCATCACTACCCGCCACGACCCGCCGCTGCCCCTGTCGCGGCTGCGGGGCCGCGGCCAGATGGTCGAGATCCGGCAGAGCGACCTGCGCTTCACGCCGGAGGAAGCCGCCGTCTTCTTGAACCAGTCCATGGGCCTGCGCCTCGCGCCGTCCGAGATCGCTGCCCTGGAGGAGCGCACCGAAGGCTGGATCACGGGCCTGCAGCTGGCTGCCCTGTCGATGCAGGGGCGCGACCGGGCGGGCATCACCCGCTTTCTCGCCGGCTTTTCCGGCCGCTACCATTTCATCCTCGACTACCTGGCGGACGAAGTGCTGCAGCACCAGCCCCCCGCCCTCCAACAGTTCCTCCTCCAGACGTCGATCCTCGAGCGCCTGACCGGCCCGCTGTGCGACTGGATCATTGGCTCTCAGGAAGCCGGCGAGCTACCGGCCGCCCCTCCCCGCTTCTCCGACTCCCAGTCCACCCTGGACCACCTCGAGGCCGCGAACCTGTTCATCGTGCCGCTGGACGACGAGCGCGAGTGGTATCGCTACCACCAGCTGTTCGCCGAGCTGCTCCGCGCTCGCCTGAAGGAGACCCGGCCTGAGCTGATCCCGGAGCTGCACCGCCGGGCCGCGGCCTGGCATGAGCAGGCAGGGTCCAGGTCTGAAGCGGTCCATCACGCCCTGGCGACCCAGGACCATACCCTGGCAGCCGAGGTGGTCGAGCGAGCCATCTTGACCATCGCCACCTGGTCCCGGGCGGACGTGGCGATCATGCAGAGCTGGCTGAGCAAGCTTCCCCACGTGGCTGTGAACTCCCGGCCCTGGCTGCGGTTGTTCAGTTCGCGCCTCCTTTATATTGGCGGGCAGCCGGAGCTGGCGGCGCAAACCTTGCAGGCGCTTGAGGAGTGGCTTCGGGATCACCCCACTGTGCCCGACGCGGCCCGCATTCTGGGCCTGGCCGTGGTCGACCGGGCGTCGTATGCTGCGGTGTTGGGCCACGTGCAGGAGGCCAAAGAGCTCGTGCGCCGGACGCTGCACCATGTATCGGCAGACGATCCCATTGCCCGATTTCGCGCCCCGGCCATCCTGGGCATGGCCCAC
>JBFYTF010000719.1:0-2711 GCA_041300865.1 Anaerolineae bacterium | reverse complement strand
GCCCTTGTGCAGCCCCGGCGTTTCCGTCGATGGGAATTGCTCACGCAAAGACGCAAAGACGCAAAAAAGAACAAGAACATGGATGCATCGTCACGATCACCTTGCGGATGAATCAGGTATCGTCGATAACGCATTGAAATTCCTTCGCGAACTTTGCGGCTTCGCGCGGGAACTGCTCTTTCTAGGATCATCGCCGGTGTTGCGGACCGGTGAGACCGTCCCCCGGATCGAGGTTACCCATGCGCAATCCCGAACGCAGGCACAGCCTTGTGGAAAGCGGCCGACAGACCGACTAACCTAACCCCTCTGTGCGCCTGCTCGCATCGACGCTCCTGTACAGTTCCCCTACTCCTACGGATGCCAATCGCCTTCCCTTCCCAAGGGTGCCATCGGCCACGACGCATGGCCCAATATCGAGGTTCCGCCTATGCCCATGAGTGACTTTTTCCATGCCTTTCCGAAGCTTGCCGATTCGGAACTGCGGAACTTCATAGTACCGCCGGGTGCTGACTCGTCGCTTCCTGCGGACCATTACGCCTTTATCGAGTTGTACTGTAACGACAAGGGCTGCGACTGCCGCCGCGTCACCATAGCCGTCTTTGCCGAGCGGCAAAGCAAGTACGTCGCCTACCTCAACCTGGGATTCGACTCCAGCGACGCCATGGCCGGTCCCTTCCTGGACCCGCTGAATCCGCAGGCCCCCTATGCCCAGGACCTGTTGACCATGCTGACCGACATGATCAACGATGACCATGCCTATCTGGCGCGCCTGCACCGCCACTATGTCATGTTCAAGGAGAAGTGCGAGGGGCGCCCCTATGCTGGGCGGCCGTTCGAGAAACCGGGCACAGTCAGGCGCATCGCGGCCGAGCGCGCCCCCGGGTTGGACGATCTGATGCGGTTGCGGTTCGGCGCCGGCGACCCGATCCGACGCGAGCCCAAGGTCGGTCGCAACGACCCTTGTCCCTGCGGGTCCGGCAAGAAATACAAACAGTGCTGCATGGACAAGCCGCAAACGGCGAACACGCAACCTGCGCTGGCCGCTCCAGTTTCCGAGCCTCCCCCGACCAAGGGCGGCAGCGAGCCACAACCCACAAGGCCGACCGACGCGCAAGCCACCACGGATGTGGCCAAGCAACTGGTCGCCGACGTTGTGGCCTGGCGGCGCAACCCCAGGCATCAACAGCCCTGGGCACCCGCAGTTGTGCGAGCGCTGGAGACCAACCGCGACCTTGCGCCGGCCTTACTCCGACTCCTGTTGAGCGACTATGCGCCGGACGGCCGGCAGCAAACCCCGCCAGCGGGCTACGACGCCTGCCTGGCGCTTCTGAACGAGGCATTGACCCAAATCCGCTATTCGGTGGAACGTCACAGGCCCTGGGCCATTGCGATGGCGGAACAGATCCAGACGGAAATGGCCGAGTCGGCCTTCACGCCGGAGGTGGACGTGCGGGTGCAACAGGATCTGATCGAGGCCCTCCACAACGCCAAGCTCGAACTGCATCCGCGCATTCGCGAACAGGCCCTTGCGGTCGCCGAATACTATGGCCGCTTCAGGTCAGGCAAGGGCGCACCGGACCTGGACACCCTGCTGGAAAGGTTGGTCCAAGAGACGCGGCCCCGTGACCCCTTCGACCTGCTCGACCCGATACTGGCCGAGATGGGGGTCATGCCGGTCGAGGGGCAGGTCGTACTGGTGACGAGCATGATGGCCTCCTCGCAGCCGCTGCTCAACGAGCTTGCCGTGCTTATGCTGCTCCACCCCAATGCCGAGGTCCGTACCGCCCTGGCGGTGGTCTTTCGTCAGGGCAATCTGGTTCGGCGTGTCAGCGCCCTCGGCCTGCGTCGCCTCATCGGACTACGCAATTGGCTGCCCGCGGGTGAAAGACCGGCCGTGGACGCGCTGATCAAGGACGTTCGTCGGGCCGGTGTCGAGAGTGCCCCGTTGCTGCCGGTGCAACCCATCAGCGTCTACGCCTCCACCTTCGATGGGTCAGGCGTCCAGGGGGTCTGCTTCTTCGCCAGGGACGGCCAGCACTATCGGATCGACTGGGTGCTGGTCAAACAGGGGCTTGGCATACGCGAGGTATGGGGTGGCGGCGGCATGACCAAGCGCGAGATGGAGACCAGGGTGCGGGAAATGACCGCGGATGCCAATGCTGCAACGGTTCACCGCGCTTACCTGGATCGCCTGCTGGCCCACTTCATCGCCGTCGGTCTGGAGCAAGGCACGCCCCCATCGCCATACCTGATGTCTGTGGCCGAAAAGGCGGGTGGTGACTACTGGAAGCCCTATCGCCTCAGCCTCGACGAGACCATCGCTGAACTGGAGGCAAGGGCCCCAGACGCCTTCACTCCGGAACGGGTAAGAGATGTGCAGGAAAGCGCGCGAAACTGGCCGAGCTATGAGGGATTTGCCCGCTCCTGGTTCGAGGACGACGCCCGCATCGACGACCTGCTGCGCGAGCAGGTGGGGCGCCCCCAGGACTGGATGCTGCGCCTGCCGGTCTCGTTGAGGGTCATCGTCGAAGAGGTCCTCGAAGGCAAGCGCGCCGTCTGGGCCGAGCGGCTGATGTGGATGGCCCTGTGGGCCCAGGCACGCGAGGCCCGGCCGAACGTCCCTTGGCAAGACTTCCTGATCGTCGCCAAGGCCCTAAATCGTGGCACCCCGCTGAGCCGGATCCCCTTGATGGACGCGATCGCCCTGCGCA
>JBFYTF010000718.1:0-18985 GCA_041300865.1 Anaerolineae bacterium | reverse complement strand
CCAAGATCGCGTGCGCGGCGCTGGTTGATGCCCGGCTGGGGCAGGTCATCCATGCCGCCCGCGATCGCGGCTATGTGACTCTCGTGACGGCCGACCACGGCAACCTGGAAGAGATGGTGCGGCCCGACGGTACGCCGCACGTTGCCCATACGGCCAACCAGGTCCCCTTTCTCCTCATCGATGCAAGTGGTGCGGCGTCCACCAAGCTGCGCGACGGGAAGCTCGCCGACGTGGCACCGACTGTGCTGGCCGCCCTCGATCTGCCATCGCCGGAGGCAATGACCGGGCACACGCTCGCTCCCGGCTACGAGTGGGGTGGCCGGCGGCGGGTACTGCTCCTGATCCTCGATGGCTGGGGGCTGGGCAAAAACGACGATACAAACCCGATCTTTCTCGCCCGGACGCCCGTCTGGGATGATCTGCTGCGCCGGGTACCGTGCGCCCGGCTAGAGGCTGCCGGGGAAGCGGTCGGACTGAGGCCGGGCAAACCGGGCAATTCCGAAGCAGGCCATATGAGCTTGGGCGCCGGCCGGGTCGTGCTCCAGGACGACGTCCGCCTCGATCTGGCGATGCAGGACGGGTCCTTCCAGCGCAACGAGATCCTGCGCCGCGCCATCGACACGGCAAAGGAACGCAGCACGAGCCTGCACCTCATCGGCCTCCTCACCGAAAGGAGCTCCCACGGCTCCATCGACTATCCCCTGGCTCTGCTACGCATGGCCGCGGACCAGGATCTTGACCGCGTCTACCTGCACCTGATCTTTGACGGGCGCAGCACGGAGCCGGGCAGCGCCCCGGCGATGCTCGACAAGCTGGACGGCCAGATCGCAGAGATCGGAGTCGGACAGATCGTCTCGGGTATGGGCAGGGGAATTGCCCTGGACCGCGACGGGGACTATGCCAAAACGCAGCGCGCCTATGACGCGCTGGTCTTTGGGGCCGGAAGACCGTGCGCCCGGCCCTGATCGATCCTACTTCAAAGGTGAGAACATGCTGCCGCCCGATCTTGTGAACCAAGCTCGCTTTGCCGAGGCCTTGCACGCCAAGATGGGCTGCATAAACCCTGGCGTCGAAGAGCTGGAGCTGTACGAATTCCGCTATGGACTCAACAACCTGGAGCCTGAGGGCGGCTGGGCCGCAGTGGAGCTGAGCTCGAGGCAAGAGATTGAGGGCTGGATCCAGAGTGCCGATTTCTACCGCAGCATCCAGATCAAGCCCCGTGCCGGCGACAGGATCGTGCTGGACGAGAGCATCTCCCGGCTGACCAATATGCTCTTTGTCGGCCTGGTGACCGGCGAATACCCGGAAGAGTGGGTGCGAGCCCACTTTTACTTTGACATCCGGGGGTTCTACTTCCTGACAAGGACCTGCTATTTCACCGGCGCCGTGCTCGCCCACCTGGGTGGCGAGCCATTCCAGACCTTCGAGCAGAGGCAGAAGCAGTTCGACCGCTGCCAGTCCATCGGTTACAAAGCCTTCAAAGAGGCCAACGCCGAGGTGGACGCGGCCTTCATGCAGGCCGTCCACCGGCTCATTGCCGCCCAGGGAACGCCCATCGTTTTGGCCATCGCCGGGCCGACGGCAGCCGGCAAGACCGAGATCGTTGAGCGGCTGCGCCAGTCGTTGGAGCAGGCGGGCAAACAGGTCAGTGCCCTCGAGATGGACAACTTTCTCACCGATAGGGAGCAGCGCGAGGAGAAGGGTATCCATACCCTGGGCAAAGAAGCCATCCACTTCGAGCTTTTCAAGCGGAGCCTGGAGGAAATCTGCCAGGGGCATCGGGTCGCCATCCCTCGCTACGACTTTGTCTACGCTACCTCCAGCCACGATCTGGACGGCAGCCTTAAACCAGGCGGCGTGCCCATTGAGATCGAGCCGGCGGACATCCTTTTCATCGAGGGGAATTTCCCGTTTCTGCTGGCGGAGGTCGCACACCTGATCGGCATCAAAGTGGTGTATCTCACGGACGACCCCATCCGGATGAAGCGCAAGTGGAAACGCGACATTGACTATCGCAAGAAGTACGAGCCCACCTACTTTCGCAACAGGTACTTCCGCAACCAGTTCCTGATGGCCGAGAAGTGCTACGTGCCGCAGATGCAGCTTTGCGACCTGACGGTGGACACGACCGGCGCCGCCATCTGGGCGACGCCGGAGGTTGCCGCGATTCTGAGGGTGCCCCAGTAGAAGCAGCAGGCCATTACGCAGCCGGGGCTGTGCCCAATTCCTGGCACCTTGACTTTGACGTGGCCTTGATCCGGGAGCAGGGCGATTGCATCTGAGCGTGAAAGCTCTGCCGGAACTCTGACCTGTCGCCGGGATTCGAACGGAGGGCATGGTTACGAAGTTGTGTTGTTTCTGGCCTACATGCGGTAGTAGGACCCCCTGCATCCGGCCCGCGGCCGCGCCTCAATGGCAACACCTGCGCGAGTGTGGCAAAAACAGAGGTGGGCAGACCTTGAGTCCGCCAGCCAGACTGATGCCCCGAGCCGGCCCGGCCCGACGGCGACGGGTCCCGGCGCTCTCACCGCCCGGCGTCGTGTTTCGTCGGCTCCAGCACCGTCTGGCGTAGCAGCGAGTGCAGCGCGCTGCTGCGCCGTTTGACAACGACGACTGTGACGCCGGCCCGGCGGGCCACCTCCCGCGAGATGTTGCCCGCCAGCAGGTTCCTGAACAGCGGCTCCTCTGTGGCGCCGATGACGATCAGGTCATGGCTCTCGGCTGCGCCAAGCACGGCATCCACGACGTCTGCCGCCTCCACCGTCTGGCGCTGCACTGCCTCATAGCTCAGCCCCTCCAGCGCATAGTCCATGATCTGCTGGGCGCGCACCTCATCGGCCGGCCCCGATCCCGGCCGCAAGACGTGCAGCAGGGTGACGTGTACCGGCCCATCGGCTTCGCCACGGGCCATGTTCACCGCCATGCGGACTGCCCGGCGGCTGTTGGGCCCGCCGGCGACGGGCACCAGGATCGAGCGCAGCGGCCGGTAGGCCCGGTAGCGCACGATTGCCATATCAGTGGGAGGATTGTCGAGGATCGGATCGATCACCGAGCCGAAGAGCCGGCCGGCGGTGTTGGTGTAGCCGGGACAACCCAGCACGACCAGGTCGGACGCGTTCTCCATCACCGTCTTGCGCACCGCCTCGGCTACGTCGCGGCCCAGGCGGATCATGGTGTGCACCGGCACGTCGCGGGCCTTTGCCTGTTGGATGACCGTTTCGAGATAGCCGCGTCCCTCTTTGAGCATCAGCCGGCCGTCGGTCAGGGTTAGCTGTACCGGCACCCGCACGACGTGCAGCGCCAGCACTTCGCCTTGGTTTGCTTGGGCCAGAACCGCGCCGATGTGCCCCAGGATGCGGGCCTGCTCGGCCGTCTCCACGGGCACGAGGACTGAATAATCGCGGCTGACCAGCACCTCCTCCAGCAGGATCTCCTTGGGCTTTTCCATGGCCTCGATGCGGGCAAAGTAGGCATAGTAGGAAAGGGTGCCTACCACCAGCCAACCGGCAGCCAGGATCCAGGCCTGGGGACTGAAGGTGAACAGCAGCACCGCCAGTGCGCCGTTGCAGATGATGGCGAGGATGGGGATGGCCGGTATCCAGGGGACGCGGAAGCCGCGGTCCAGGTCGGGCATCTTGCGCCGCAGCACCATGACTGTCACGTTGACCTGGAGGAAGAGTAGCAGGAACATGATGTCGGCCGAGGCAGCGACGTGCTCCAGCGGCAGAGACCAGGCTATCAGGAGCATCAAGGCCCCCGAGGCGAGTACCGCCAGGTGGGGTGTATGACGCCGAGGGTGGACGCGAGCGAAAAATGACGGCAGATTGCGGTCCCGGCCCATGGCGAACGACACGCGGGAGGAGGAATAGGTGGTGGCGTTGAGGGCCGACATGGTGGAGATGAGGCCGCTGATGAGCAGCACTACGGCGCCGATGCCCAGGGGAAAGACCTGCTGCGCCACTTCGACGATGGCCACCTCTTTCGCCTGGCCCAGATACTCGTAGACCCGCAGCCCCGCGGGCGGGACGGTGGCGCCAATGGCTGTGACGCCGACCAGCAGGTAGATGACCACGGCGATGGCAATGGCGGCAAAGATCGCGCGGGGGACGTTGCGCTTGGGGTTGACCACCTCCTCGCCCGACTGGGCAATGATCTCGTAGCCTTCGAAGGCGATGAAGGTCAGGCCCATAGCCACGAACACGCCCGTCAGGCCGTTGGGCAGGAAGCCAGACGTGAAACGCACATGCCAGGCCTCCGTGCGGGCCATGGCCACGACTCCGAAAAGGACGAACAGGCCCAAGATGGCAATCTTGGCTACAGTCACGATGTTGCCGACGGTGCCGGTCTCGGAGGCGCCCCAATAGTTGAGGGCCGTGAAGAGCAGGATGATGAGCGTCATCATCGCGAGGGTCGTGTGTGACACCGACAATCCCCAGGTGGGCAGGCCGGCCATGAGCCACAGCTCGCTGGCAAAGCGTCCAAAGGCCAGGGCGTAGAGGCTGCCGGCGATGGCGTGGGCGAACCAGTTCATCCAGCCCGCCAGGAAGCCCTGCACCCCGCCCAGGCCCTCCTTGACCCACAGGTAGCCACCGCCAGCCTCTGGAAAGGCCGAGCCCAGCTCCGCGTAGGACATGGCAGTGAGGGTCGTGACGATGCCGTTTAGGAGAAAAACCAGGACGAGAGCCGGGCCGGCAACGCCGGCGGCAGTGCCGGTGAGAACAAAGATGCCCGCGCCGATCATGCCGCCCACGCCAATCATGGTGATGGTGAATGCGCTGAGGTCGCGGCTAAGGGTGACTTCGACGGGGACTTCTGGGGGAGCATTGCGGTTCGCCTTGTGCATCGGCCCTCCTGTGAAGCAAGATGCCCAGATCGTCTGCCGATCTCCTGACTGCCCTTGGTCGCACACCATTATACCACAGGAGGCGGGACGGGCAACTGGCGAGCTGTAATGTTTTGCTCGAGCGCCGGCGCGTGTGTGCAACCCGGCTCGGCGGGGGTCCAGCCATCCATGCCTGGCACACCTCCATCCGGGCGCTACCCTACAAGCCGAACGCGTCCTTCCCGGGTTCTAGTTGTGCTTAGGCTCCTTCGGTGCGCAGCGCCTGTGCGCCGAGGCCGAGGATGTTGTACGAGATAAAGCTGTCCATCTGAGCGGCGCGCGCGTCGAGCAGGCCGGCCTTGAGCAGCCGCGCTTGGGCTTGCAGCTCGTCCGGGCCGCCGTCGAGGATCAGGTCCACGAGGTGCAGCGCGAGCTGCGGGTTGGCGGCAGCCAACGAGGAAGCGCGCTCCAACAGCGGCCCGGCCCCGCACAACGCCACCACTTCACGGGCGATGTCGCGCGTGGGCGAGGGGTGGAGGTGGCTGGGATTGTAGTCGTACCAGCCGGCGTACTCGCGCAGGAGGGCGTGGACGGTGTACACCGGGCTGCCATAGATCGGCGCGAGGTAGGGCTTGGCCGCCAGGTCGGCGGGCAAGCTGACCTCGGCGAGGATCTGGTCGAACGGCTGGGCGGCGTTGAGCCGGCGTACCACCTCGTCGTGCAGCGTGCGCAGCGCACGGGCGGTCTCCAGGAGCATGTCACGCACGGCGGGGCGGCCTATCACCTGCGGTCCGTGGCCGGGCGCGGCCGCCTCGACGTCCAACGCCGCCATCTCCTCCAGGGCCTGCGCCCAGCCCTCGGTGTAGCGCTGGACCTTGAACGGGTTGCCGATGTTGGGAAAGCACCATAGCAGGAAATCGCCGGCGAACAGCAAGCGCCGCTCCGGGATGGTGAGCCACACAGCGTCATCCGTCTCGCCCATGCCGGTGCGCAGCTCGAGGGTCATGTCGCCGACGCGCATGGAGAGCCCGCCGTCGATGAGCGTATCAGGGTAATGGAACTCGGGGACGATGGGGGTACCGGGCGGGGTGCCAAAGTTGATACGGTTGATGTAGGTGGTGTGCCCGGCCAGGCGCTGGTAGCGGGCAAAGCGGGCCAGGATGCGGCGGTGGGCGATGACCTGGGGGCGAGGAAAGCCGCGATCTGCCGCGTCGGCCAGGACCGGGCCAAGGTTGAAGGCATGGTCGATATGGCCGTGGGTGTAAACGACAACGCGGATGGGCGCCTGGCTGAAGCGCCGCAACTCCTTGACGGCCCAATCGCCAAAAATCTGGGGCGTGCCGGTGTCGACCATCACCACGTTGTCGTTGTCGTAGGCAAAGCCGACGTTGCCGTGCCCGGTGACGAGCAGCGCCCGGTCGCCCAGGGGCCGGGCCTCGCCGGTCCAGAAGGCGAAGGCCGAGCCCAGGCCGACGCCGTTGCGAAATGCTTCGTAGCCTTTGCTTTCAGTAGCGGTCATTGCCCTCTCTCTTGTGCGTCTTGCCTGCTCAAGGCCGGCGGGGTGAGTATGCCACAGGCGAGGGGGGCTGTCAAGCTGGATCTGGCCCGGCAGGACTGTTGGTCGCCGCCACGAGCGAGAGGTCGATGCGCAAGGCGTCATCGAACGCCTTCGGCCAACGGATGGGAGCGCTCGTTTGTAGGATTGTATTGTTTTTGGCTGTATGGGAGGGGGGTCCTAGTGGGCAGTTGCCTCTAGGGGTGAAAGCGCCGCGTCGCGGGCACGATAAGATGCTTCGCCCCTCGCCCATTGACGGCGAGGGCATTCCGTTGTATAGTACGGCCATTGCGCGGCCAAGCTCGCTCTCACGAACGGGGGGCGTAGTGTTTGACTTGAAGGCGTGGCAGCAGCTGATCATTGCTGTCGCCGGCATCGTCGCGCTGCTGAGCCAGACCGAGCCGGGCACAGCCGGCGTCGCAGAGGAGAGGTAAAAGATGCAGCTGGAGCGTGGCACCGGCATCAACACTCCGCGGGGAGAGGCAATCATTCGGGCAGGTGTGGAGGCGGACGCGCCAGGCTACCGAGAGCTGCGCCTCGAGGCGCTGCTCAACCATCCCACTGCCTTTGGCTCCGACTATGAAACCTACGTCGCGAAGTCGCCCAGTTTTTGGGTCGACCGGCTGCGGTTCGACCAGCCCGGTGACGCGGTCAGGATGTTTTTCGCCGCTCACGACGAGGAGCTGATAGGCATGAGCGGTGTGGCACACGACGGGGGAATCAAGACACGGCACAGCGCCTACCTGGTGAGCATGTACGTCCGGCCCGAGTGGCGCGCCTTGGGGATTGCCGATGGGCTCGTCACCGCCTGCCTGGAATGGGCGCGAACTGCCGAAATCACGATCCTCAAGTTGGGTGTCACCACGACGAACCTGCCCGCTATTCGCTGCTACGCCCGCTGTGGCTTCCAGATGTACGGGATCGAACCGCATGTGATCTATCGCGAAGGCGTGTACTACGACGAGCTGCTGATGGCGAGAATGACATAAAGATCGGCGAGCGTCCCCCACCTTGCCATTACATGCGCGGCGTGCAGGAGCGGGGCTCGGCTGGTCCCCCTTGCTTTTGTCAGCCAGGTGCGATATAATGGTGCCAGGCACGTAGCACACGACGAAACAATAGCACCCAGGGCGACAACCCTGGCCACACGTTGGACAACCACCGGCTCGGCAGACCGGCGCCGGGACATGTTGTAGGGACTGCGCTCGGTGCGGTGCTTCTGTCCAACTGCAGGCGCTCCGTTGTATCGCGACCTTCGTGAAAGGGGGTTGCACCCGGACGCATCAACAGGAGACTTCGACATGAAGACTGCACAGATCGTCGTCACCAGCTGCAGCCGCCGCGAGCTCGAGCTTGGCCAGATGCGCGATTTTCTCGCCGGAAACGGCTTGGACGTATCAGACGAGGACTGGTTCGTCGATCGCAGTGCCGACCTGATCTTCCTGAGCACCTGTGGGTTCACGCAAGCTGCCGAAGATTTCGGATTCGAGACGCTGCACCGCATCAAGCGCGAGAAAAAGCCGTCGGCGCAGCTGGTAGTCTGTGGCTGCATCCCCGAGATCAACCCTGCGAGGATGAAGGCCGAATTCGACGGCGTTGCCTTCAGCCCTCAATCCTACTCTCGCCTCGACGACATCATTGGCGCCCAGGAGCCTTTTGACAGCTTCCGGCGTCCGAACGTGTTGAGAAGCAAGGCACTCAAACCAAGCCTGAGGGATGACCTGTGGAAAGGCGTGCAGCTGCTCCGCTCTTTTGACGGCAGCTTTGCCGGGATGCAGAACATCGCCCGCAGGTTGGGCAATGGCGTCACGCGACAGGTGATTCGCGGCAGCTATGCCAACATCGAAAGCAACAAGACGTTCTACATCCAGATCCAGGAAGGCTGCTCCATGGAGTGCAGCTATTGCAGCATCAAGACGGCCATAGGCCGGCTGCGCAGCAGACCTGTGGCGGCCATACGCCAGGAGTTCGAAAACGGACTGCGCCTCGGTTACAGGGAGTTTCAGCTCGTGGGAGACAATGCCGGAAGTTACGGGCTGGACATCGGGACAAACCTGGGCCACCTGCTCGAAGAGGTGTCTTGCCTTGAGGGCGAATACAAGTTGGACTTGACCGACATCAACCCCGCCTACCTGCACCTGATCCTGGGCTCGTTCAAGAAACTGGGCTCCCAGGATCGGATTGCCCGCCTTTACGTCCCGGTTCAGAGCGGTAGCCCGCGCATCTTGCGGCTGATGAACCGCGGCTGTGACGTGGAGCAGGTGAAAGACATCCTCAAGGAGATGCGGAGTGCCGTCCCGGCAGGCAACGGCTTCCGGCTGGGCACGTCGGTCATTGTCGGGTTTCCATCCGAAACGCCGGAAGACCTGCAGCAAACCATCGACTTTTGCAACGACGTCCACTTTGACTGGGTGTGGTGCCACAGCTTTTCCGCCCGGCCCGAGACCCCTGCCGCGGGCATGACTCCCAAGGTGGATGCCGGCGAGATCCTGGGGCGGGCCCGTTTGGTGAAAAAGGAGCTGTCTGGGCGCACGTTGGTTGCCATCGCCGACGACAGCGTGGGGAGCCGGACGTGCCAGGGCTAGCGCTTTAGCGGGGTTGAGCAGCGCGGTCCTGCCCCTCGTGCCCGGGCGAGCTTGAAGTGAGGTCAACCACCGTGCCCTGGCTGCCGTCCACGCGGACGCGCTGCCCGTCGCGCAGCGTTTGGGTGCCTGTCACCACGCCCATGACCGCCGGAATCCCATATTCGCGGGCGACAATTGCCGCGTGTGACGCCAGGCTGCCACTGTCGACGACGACCGCCACGGCACGCCGGAAGAGGGGAGTCCAGGATGGGTTCGTGTAGGGCGCCACGAGCACCTCACCAGCGACCAGCTTGTCAAAATCGGAGGTGTCTCGCACGATGCGCGCCGGTCCTTCGGCAAGCCCTGGACTGCCCGGCATGCCCCGCAGCAGCTCGTCGCCCTGGGGCGCGCTGTGGGGGAAGAGGCGCGGGTCGACCAGGGGCGTGTCTGCCAGCCTGGCGCGCCGGGACTTGCGCCGGCTTGCCGCGGCGTGCAGGTCGGAGGCGAGAGCGGTCGGGAGAGGCCGGCTGCCCGCAGCCTGTTCTACCTCGGCCAGCTTCAGGTGGAACACGTCCTCCGGGGCATCGAGGGCGCCGGCAGCGACGAGACGCCTGCCTGCTTCGAGGAGGGTTCTCCGCAGCAACGGCAGGGGCATCGTCGCGAAAAAGTGCGTGTCCTCGCGGATCTGAAAGAGGGTGCGGGCCTTGGCCAGGACATTCAGGAAGGCCGATCTCAGGCGGGTGTTGTGCAGCAGCCGGTGCTGCAGAACCTCATCCTTCGCGAGCTCCCACTCGGGCTTGCCTTCCTGCCGGTGCGGTGGATGAGCGACAAAGCCTTTGATGATGCCGAGCACCGTTTCGGGCGCATCCCGCCAGGTCGGCTGCAGCGAGGTGCTGATCATCATCTCCCGGTGTCCGTACCGGGCCAGGAAGGCGCGCAGCTCCGCCAGGAAGGCGCGGCCCGCCGGCTGCCCATCCAGGAGCAGCCACAGGTCCCGCGGCTCGTGCCCGGCGAAGGCACTCGCGAGGTCAGGATCCGCCCGGACGCGCTCCGCCAGCCCTTCGAGGGCGTGGTTCGCCTCCGACGTCTTGTTTGGGGCGCCCGAGAGCAGCGTGCCGAGTTTTGCCGAGTGGCCCAGGAGCCCAAGCAGCACACGAAGCCGCAGCGCGGCGAACGCCGCGCCGGGAAAATAGCGGCGGCGCACCTCGCCGCCCGCGAGAAAGGGAACCTCTCCGGCCTCACGCACTGCTGCCAGCAATTGCGTCCACGACAGCGCAGCCGGATCTTGCGACGCCTGGTCACGGGCGTGGGCCTCTATTCCTTGCAGCAGCGGATCCGCTTGCCAGTCGAGGGGATTGTAGCGCCAAATGTGAGCCGCTACGCGCACCGGGGCGAGCAGTGTCCGCCACGTGGGACGCGGCAGCCTGGGCTGGAAGCGGACCGCGATGCCGTCCTCCGACTCGATCATCTGGCGAAAACTCCAGCTGAGGCCCAGCAATCCAAAAACCGGCTCCACAGCGCTGCCCAGGGCGGGTAGCCACGTATCGATGTCGAGGGGGTAGGGCCGGATGCGCAGCATCTCTGCAAAGTTGCTGGCGACCACTCGCTGAATCCTGTTGGCGCGGGGCGGGGGCGGTGGCAACGCGGTCACCGGTCGGGCCTGAAGGATGAACGGCTTGCCGGCCGCCCAGGCCCACTCGACGTCCTGCGGATGGCCAAAGTGGCGGTGGATGGCGGTCCCCAGGCGCGCCAACTCCCGAAAGGCGCCATCTGGCAATGCCAGGCCGCCGGCCGTGGCCGGCCCTTCAGCCGGCTCCGTCCCAGCATGCGGATGCGCGCCAATGACTACCTCGCGCCTGCCTGCCCGGCGCTCGGCGATGTGCCAGCCGCGGCGGCGCTGGCGCAGAATGACGTGGTCGGGCGTCACCTGCCCGGACACTACGGCCTCGCCCAGCCCGGGGTTGGAGGCGATGACGATCTCGTCGCGAGCGCCCGTCACCGGGTTGGCGGTGAACATCACGCCCGCTGCCTGCGCCGGCACCATGCGCTGCACGACGACGGCGAGCTTCACGGCCTGGTGGTCAACCCCCTGTTGCCCGCGATAGGCGATGGCGCGGTCGGTCCACAACGAGGCCCAGCAGCGGCGAACCGCAGCGAGCAGCGCCTCGGGACCGGCAACGTTCAGGTAGGTGTCCTGTTGGCCGGCGAAGGCGGCTTCCGGGAGGTCCTCTGCCGTGGCGCTGGAGCGCACTGCTACCAGGCCCTGCTCAAGCTGCCGGTATGCCGCCAGAATGCTCTCCTGAAGCTCGCGAGAAATAGGGGCGGCCTCAAAGGCTGCCCGGATCACGGTCCCCGTCCCTCGAACCTCGTGGAGCTCCCTGCTGATCGTCTCCCCCAGCCCATGCTCTGCTACAAAGCTGTCGTAGGCTGCCGTCGTAACGACAAAGCCGGGGGGAACCGGGAAGCCGGCCTGGATCAGCTCGCCCAGGTTGGCAGCCTTGCCTCCAGCCAGATCCAGGTCCTTGCGCGAGAAGTTTTCCAGAGGTGCGACGAACTTGGAGTGCGAGGAAGGCACGGGCGACGGGTTCATCTTGGTAGCCCAGAGACCGTGGTCAGTTTTCGCCATATCACCGCGCCGCCTACCAGGATCCTGGGTACGCTCTGATCGCCGCAGCGCACCTTGCTGAGCCTGTCATGCACTGTGCACGGTCCTGTTCAAGGCTGGCGTTATTGTATCAGAGTCACCCTCGAAAGTCAACGGGGGCGCCCAAGCCCAGATGAGGTTTCTGCCCCAAGGCAGGAAAACACCGCCCCTGGCCTTGCAGGCAGGGAAACACCGCCCCTGGCTAGAAGGCCAGGGGCGGTGCGTTCAGGAGGAGGCTCCGCGTCTACGGGCCGACGGTCAGAGTGTCGGCGTACACGTTCTGGTTGCGATTGCCGGTGTTGTTCGCGTCCGGCCCGGGAGCCGGATCGAGGTCACACTCTGACACATCGCGGTTGTCAGTCCAGGCAACGTGGACAATGTGCTGGGCCCCGTCAAAGCGGGCATCGAGCTCGATATAGTCGCCGTGAAAAGCCGCTGATCCACCGCCGAACATGAGGCAGTTGGGTTGATGCGAGACGTCAGTGACGCGGACGTTCGAGCTGAAATTGGGATAAGTCGAGCCGTCGCAGTTGGTGCAAGCGTAGTAAACATCCAGAGCCTCGTTGCCCGGCGTGGTGCTATGCCGGAAGTCGTACCAGGCGACGTGCAGCGCACCGTTGGAGACCTGAATGGTCGGGAAAATCTGGTGCCGCGCAGCCGGGTCCTCGTTCACCTGGATGGGGGCCTCCCACGTGCCGCCGCCGTCGATGGAACGCTGGACCAAGATATCGTAGTCACCATTGAAGCTCTGGTAGGCGACATAAACAATGTCCGGGTCCAGATCGTCGACGATGACAAAGGCAAAGGCGGGTGTGCGAAAGGCAACGCCGGGAGCTTGAGGCGAGACGATGTTGCCCACGACCACCGGCTGCGTCCAGTGGCGGCCGCAGTCTGCTGACTTCACGATGCTGACGGCGCTCGGGTCAACATTGCTGGCAAACGTGCGGTAGGCAACGTACACAGTGCCATCCGGCCCAACAGCGATGTCCGAGCCCTGGTTGTAGCTGGTGCCCGCCTTGCCGCCGGTCGAGATAGTAGCCCTGTGGCTGAAGGCCGCGCCGCCGTCGCTTGAACGGCTGAATTTGATCGGGGAGTTGCCGGCGACGCCGTGGAAGGCCGTGTAGGTCACATAGACACTACCGGCGCAGAGGCTGTCTTCGGGGGAGTTGGTGTCAACTTCCATCCACTCCTTGTCCACAAACTCGCCCGCAAACCCATAGGGCTGGTTGGGCGGGACGGCGAACCCGACTGCACCACGCTCTACCACCGTTGTACCTGCATACGTAAAGTTCGGCGGATTGGCTGCTGAGCTCGGCGTGCTCTCGCCCGCGGGGCTCCCCGGCGTATAGTCGTAGCGCGCAACATAGACCACGTTGTCCACCGGGCGCTCGGGCTGATCGAAGTCGCGGTTAAAGGCGATGCCCGCCACGTAGAGGTTGCCCTGGGCGTCGAAGCGGACGACGGGATCCCCTGAGCCGTCCAAGCCGAGCAGCGGCGAGGCCTGTCCCGCCGCCGAGAGATCGGTCGGAAAGCCGGGAACCATGGTATTGAACCAGGTGGCCCCGGCGTTGCCGGAGACGTAGAACCCCAGCCAGGAATCGCCAAAGGCGGAGACCATCCGGTAATCGTTGGCGCCGGACGCGACAATGTTGGGAGCGACGGGGCTGATGGCCACCGTCGTTTCGTTCTGCTGCCGGTTCTGAGTATCAAAGCTGGGGTCAGGCTCGCCGCCGTCGACGTTGTTGTTGTCGTCGATGACCAGGACATCGGCGCCATCGGCAGCAAGACCCAAGGACACAAGCGGCACGACCAGGAGGCCGGCCAGAACAGCGATCATCGCCCAGATACGGATCGATCGAACTTGCATTTCAAGCCTCTCCTTTTCTGTAGATCTCGAGCACTGCACGAAAACGGCCATGTCCAGTGCGGGTGGATGGCCTGGCCTACAAGCTCGTACCCACCCCAGGACTGCGGTGTCTGCGATGAAAGAGTTCGACTGCATGCACTTGACGGGCACCGGTGTCCTATCGTCGCGGGCTGTGCGTTGTGGTGGGCGCATCGCCGCCCAGAGGGCCAAGCCGCCAGAGGTGCCTCGGGCCGGCAGCAACGACGCCGTTGGGAGAGCGACATTACCATGATATTGTAGATCGAATTTGGAGAAAAGTCAAGCTAGATGAAGGGGTGCCAGGCCCTGGCCGCGCGCTCCGTCGTGTTTCCCGGGTGTGGTTTGACTTATGCGGGACTCTGGCCTATAATCAGACTGCCCGGCCACCAACCTGTTCCCATAATGCTGCGAGCGTTGCCGGGCGTTCGTGCTCGGGAGAGGCCGCGTTCCTGGCGGTGCACAGGCGCCTGTGCCGGGCGGCGGCCGGTCTGGACCCAAGTGGATATGCCAGGGAGGTGTGGCGGTGGGGCAACAGGCCCTCGAAGTGGACCGGGATCTCCTTCAGAAGTTTGAGCGTGGCCTGGATCCGGCCCACCCGGAGCGGAGCCGAATCCCGGCCCAAATTCTGGGCTACGGCGAGATCAGCACCGTCTTTGCCATCCACACCGCTGGCCTGGGAGGCCTGGCGTTCAAGCGGCTGCCCCTGTTCCGCAGCTGGGAAGAGGCGGAACGATACGGAGCCGTGCTCGGTGACTATGTCCGGGTGCTCAGCCACGAGGTTGGCCTGACTCTGCCGGCACACGAGAGCGCCATCGTCACTGCCCCTTCTGGCAGGCCCGTGTTTTACATCATCCAGCAGCGGGTGCCAAGCGAGTCCGTCGGCAACAGGCTGCTTCACCATCTGGGTCAGGAGCAGGTGTGGCGACTCCTGGAGCGGGTGTTGGGCGAGATGGCCAGGGTGTGGTGCTTTAACCAGCAGCAGGACCGCCTGCAGGTGGCTGTCGACAGCCAGATCTCGAACTGGTCCGTCGGCGGCCTCGGGGGCAGCGCCTGCGATGTGGAGACGGCGACACTGTGGTACCTGGACACCAGCACGCCGCTGTTCCGCGTCGCCGGCGCGGAGCAGCTGGACACCGAGCTCTTCCTGAGAAGCGCGCCCTCTTTCCTGGCCTGGATCCTGCGCCGCCTTTACCTGCAGCAAGTCGTCGACCGGTACTATGACCCACACCTGGTCACCGTCGACCTTCTGGCCAACTTTTACAAAGAGCAGCGACCGGATCTGATTCCCGGAGGGGTCGCTGTAGCCCGCAACTGCATGGCGGCCGGTGCGGCCGGCGTGGATGTGGAACCGGTGACGGAGGCCGAGGTTCAGGCCTACTATCGCGAAGACGCCCAGATCTGGAGGCTGTACCTTGCCGCGCGCAAGGTGGACCGTTTCTTGCGGACCCGCTTGCTGCGCGGCGACTATCCGTACATCTTGCCGGAGAGGATCGAACGCTGAACGCGAAGGGGCGGCTGTGGAGGCAAACATGTCGCTGATCGGACAGGATTCCCGGGAAGCCATCGTGGGGCGATTCAAAGATCACGTGTCCAGCGGCAAGGCCGCCTTTTTTCGACAGGCGGGCATCGATTTCTGCTTTGGACGTCGGGAGGGCATCTGGGTGTGGGACGTCGACGGGCAGCGGCGGCTCATCGACTGTCACTGCAATGGGGGCGTCTTTAACCTTGGGCACCGCAATCCTCGGATCGTCGCTGCTTTGCGCCGGGGTCTTGACGAGCTGGACATCGGCAACCACCACCTGGTTAGCGAGCACCGGGCATTGCTGGCCGAACGCCTCGCTGCGCTGTGCCCCGGCGATCTGAACCGGGTGGTATTTGGCGTAGGTGGTGGCGAAGCCATAGACCTGGCCATCAAGCTCGCACGCGGCCACACGTGCCGCCCAAAGGTCATCTCGGCCAAGGGCGGCTTTCACGGGCACACCGGGCTGGCGCTGGCCACGGGCGACGAGGAGTATCGCGGGCCCTTCGAGCCCCTCTCGCCCGGATTTCGCCAGGTGCCCTTCGGTGATCTGGCTGCACTCGAAGCAGCACTGGACGGCGATACGGCGGCCGTGATCCTGGAGACGATCCCGGCGACGCTGGGCATAGCCCTGCCACCCGAGGGCTATCTGGCCGGGGTGCGGGCCCTGTGCGACCGCTGGGGTGCCGTGATGATCGCCGACGAGGTGCAGAGTGGGCTAGGCCGCTGCGGCGCGGTGTGGGCCATCGACACCTACAGCGTCGTGCCTGACGTGCTGGTCACGGCCAAGGGATTGTCCGGCGGCATCTATCCCCTGTCGGCCACGGTCTATCGCGAGCACCTCAACGCGTTCCTGCACGACCACCCCTTCATCCACATCTCGACGTGTGGTGGGGCGGAGGTGGGCTGCTACGTGGGGCTGGAAGTCCTCAACATCCTGGAAGAGCCGGGCTTCCTGGAGCACGTGCGGCGGATGGCCGGGCTCTTCGAGGAGGGACTGGGCCGGCTCCAGAACAAGTACCCGGCACTGCTGGTGGAGGTCCGGCAGAGGGGGTTGATGATGGGCTTGAAGCTGGCCGACGAGGCATACGGCCCGCTGATGACCGTCGCCGGCTTTGCCCATGGCCTGCTGACCATCTATGCCAACCACGACAAGTCGGTGAACCAGCTCCTGCCGCCCCTTACCATCGAGGAGGATGAGGTAGCCCAGGTGTTGGCGGCGCTGGATGGGATGCTGGCCTGGCTGGCCACGCTGGTCTGACGGGCAGCGTTGGCGCGCATTTCCCCAGGGCAGACGACATCCATTGGTCGGCCGGCTGTTGGATTCTGCAGTGCTGCGTCGACCGGCGGGGCCACAGCAGCTGTGCCGAGTGCCAGTCGTTTCCGCGCCCTCATCTGGTCGATTGGGCTGGTCAGAATGAGGGCTACGCTACGGCTTTAGCCCGGCTGAGGCAGCTGCGCGCGCCGCATGCGGCTGGCAACCCAAGTCCGGCTGCTTGACAAATCAGGCCATTCGCGAGAGAATGGCATTTGGGCGCTGTCTGCCCCCGCGCTAGACCGCCCGTTCCGCCGCATCGTGGCCCCCAGCTAACGCAAACTACCGGGAGAAGAACAAGATGCCTCCTGTCAACTTTGGCGCCGGCTCATGACGCGCCTGGATGTCCCGCGCCTGCGCCTCTACAACCAGGGGATCGGCGGTGCCCGCTTTGGCGCACCGGCGGAAGTCGTGGACTGGCTGGTCGCCGTGCAGGCCCAGGACTATGCGGGCGCCAAGTGGTCCGTCGGACTACGCATGAATCGGGCTACGGACAAGGACCTCGACCGGGCCTTTGCGGACGGAGCGATCCTTCGCACGCACGCCCTGCGGCCCACCTGGCACTTTGTCACCCCCGCCGACATCCGCTGGCTGCTCGCCCTCACGGCACCGCGCGTTCACCGCGTGAATGCCGCCTGGTATCGCCGCCTGCAGCTGGACGACGCTGTCCTGCGCCGCACCAGGACGGTGCTGGCCGACGCCCTGCGGGACGGCAACCACCTGACCCGGTCCGAGCTGGGCGAGGCCCTGCAGCAAGCCGGTATCGAGGCGAGCGACCGGCAGCGCCTGGCCTATATCATGATGGCTGCGGAACTGGATGGACTGGTCTGCAGCGGCCCGCGGCGCGGCAAGCAGTTCACGTATGCGCTGCTGGGGGAACGCGCGCCCGGCGCCCAGACCCTGCGCCGCGAAGAAGCCCTGGCTGAGCTTGCGCGCCGTTACTTTGCCAGCCGCGGGCCGGCGACTGTGCAGGACCTGGCCAAGTGGTCCGGGCTGACCGTCGCCGACGCGAGCCGCGGCCTGGAAGAGATCAAGGGTCAGCTACAAGGCGAAACGGTCGAAGGTCGAGCTTATTGGTATTCGCCCTCAACCCCGCCGGTCAGTGCCGTTGCCCCGGCCGCTCACCTGTTGTCGGTCTATGACGAATACTTTTCGGGCTACCAGGATCGCAGCGCCATCCAGGACCCCGGGACGGCCGCCAGGCTGGCCGCCCTGGGCAATGACCTGAGCTACATCACGCTGATTGACGGCCAGATAGCCGGTACCTGGAAGCGCACCTTGCGAAAGGACGCCGTCATCGTCGAGATCAATCACTTCAGGCGCCTGACAGAAGGTGAGGATCGGGCCGTTGCCCTGGCAGCCCGGCGCTACGCCGACTTTTTCGAGCTGCCCGTGGTCCTGGCCCAACAGGGGCTTCAGCAGGACGCCGGGTCAGACGGCTGACGAGGGCGGCACGCGGCCCAGACCGGCTCTGGCTCCCTCGGCGACACGCTGCGCGAGAGCTGAGGGGCCGTTCTCAAGAAGGTACCTGGTCGACGGCGGGCTCGGGCGAGCGCAGGTAACTGTCGAGCCGTTCCAGAAGCTGCCGGCCGCCGTACAGCAGGCGGCCGAGGCGGACGCCGAGCGCCTGGCCGCATTTCTCCGCGCGCGGGCGGCGCTGGCGTCTGCCGAAGACGATGCCCTCGAGGCGTAGCCGAATCTTTCCCGCGCTCACCAGCTCGTCGAACCTCGCACCGACCCGGCCAGCGGCTTGTTGTTGTCGGGCTCGTGCCTGTACGTTTGCTACGGTCTCTGCTTTGTGCCAAGAGGCGATTTTGGCGTACTTGGCCTTCACACAGATTTCGCAACCTCTTCACATCTTTTTCACATTCCGGGAGTACACTGACCTTGTGGCGGCGATCTTGGCCGCCCGCCTTGGCTCACCTGTTCGGCGTCTAGTGGGGCCGGTGGGCGAGTTCCAGCGTAAAAGTCAGGAGGAGAAGTGAGACAGCCGAGGAGAGCAAAGCGCCGTGGACGGTCGCTGCTGTGGGCCGTGTTGGTTCTGCTGGTCCTGGGTGCCGCGGCCGGCTGGTACTATGTTAGCAACTATGCGGCGGCGGCCGAGCCGGCCGAGCCCGCTTTGCAGACCGCGAGGGTAAGGGAGGGTGACATCACCATCACCGCCAGCGGCACGGGCAACCTGCTGCCGAGCCGCGAGCTGAACCTGGGCTTTCCCACGGGCGGCGTCCTCGCCGAAGTGCTGGTAGGGGTTGGCGACCAGGTCGCTGCCGGTGATCTCCTTGCCCGACTGGATGATGCCGATGCCCAGGCGCAGGTTGGTCAAGCCGAAGCGAATCTGCGCCTGGCCGAGCTAAAGCTGGCCGAACTGAGCCAGGATACCGACCCAGTGGCACTGGCGGCGGCAGAAGCTGCCCTGGCAGCCGCCCGGGCAGAGCTAACCAAACTACAGGCAGCACCCGCCGATGCGGAGCTTCTGGCGACACGCGAGAATCTGGCGAGCGCCCAGGAGGCCCTGACCCTGCTGCAGGCCGGACCCGATCCTGAACGGGTAGAGGTGGCACGGGCCAACCTGACGCTGGCCGAGATCAAGCTCCGGGCTGCGCAGGCAGCCTATGATAAGCTGCCTCCTGTGACCGAAAAGCCGGACGGGACCACGGTGGGCATTGGCGAGACCAAAGAGG
>JBFYTF010000709.1:0-5023 GCA_041300865.1 Anaerolineae bacterium | reverse complement strand
CGCGGGGTTGCGGCTCGCCAAACCCGAAGCCAGGGGACTCGGGAACTGCCTGTAGGCCACCGGCTGTGGTTTGAATATTGACCACGGAGGGGCCTACCTGGTTATAGATCTCGGCCAGTCTGCCTCCCAGCGCCAGGACCGCGCCGTCGGCTGCCGCCGGCTCAAGAAAAGGTGTGGGCGTCACACTGGGCTCGACGGTAGGCTGCCGCGCGTCGGCATCCTCACCCGCGGGCATTCGGGTCTCGGCCGGCTCGGATTCGAGCGGACCTGGAGTCTCTTGCGCGCTTTCGGGGGTCAGTTGGCGGGCGGCAGCTGTGGCGATCTCCTCGTCCAGGTCGCTCACCATCTCGCTCAACCCGCAGCCCGTCATGACGAGGACCAGGATGAGGAGGATGGGAAGCAGAGCACGGCGTTTCTCAGTCATCTGAAGGCTCCTTAGTGAGTGGCACCCAGCCGCCGTTTCCGCAGACGCGTCGGGGCGAACCATGTTCCAGGGTGCTGCCGTCAAGTTCGATCACCAGGGACTATTATACTCCCGGAACGGGTTGCCTACATCTGGACTCGGTTAGGAGCGAGGTTGTGTTTGGTTGGGGGCGGGTTGGAGCAGCGTTACGGAGCCGGGACGCCAGGAAGCGCCCCGGCCGGCTGCAAGCCAAAACGGCTGTGGACTCGGACAACCCTGATGAGAGCTAGGGGGTGGGCTGCAGATCCTCCAGCAATTCCGCCGGAACGGCCCCAACCCCGACGATGCCCGGCCCGGTGTGCACTCCGAGGACCGGGGAAACGCGGAGCATCTCCATCTTCTGTACATTGAGCCGGCCCAGAATGCCCTCGCGCAGCGCCTCGGCCTTATCGGCGAACTGGCCGTGCTGAACGGCTACCCAAAGGGGTGTGCTGCCATACAGCGAGTGGAGGTGGTCCACCAGGACCTGCATCGCCTGGGGCAAGGTGCGTCCTTTTGCCACGGTGCTGTACTTGCCGTCGTCATGGGAGACGTGGATCACCGGCTTGACCCGCAGCAGGGTGCCGGCCAGCGCCTGTACCCGTCCGATCCGCCCGCCACGGGCCAGATACTCGAGTGTCTCGAGGGTGAAGGCCACCTCGGTTTTCTCCCGGATCGTGGCCAGCCGCTCACGGATGGCGGCCAGGTCCCATCCCAGACGGGCGGCCCAGGCGGCAGCCAGGACCTGGTACCGCTGTCCGCCGGCGAGGGTCATCGTGTCCCAGACGTGGACCACAGGGTTCGGGGCGACCTGCTGGGCTGCCAGGCGGGCGACCCCTTCGGTGCCGCTCAGGCCGGAGGAGATGTGAATGCAGAGTATTTCCTCGCCCCCGGCCCCTAGCTCCTGGTAGATCCCGGCGAGCACGTCGGTGCCGGGCATGGCCGTCGTGGGGATGGCCGGATGCATGGCAGCCAGCCGCGAGTAGAACTCGTCTGGTGTCAGGTCTGACGAGCTTACGCCACCGTCGGGAAACTGGATGAAAAGAGGAGCTTCAGTCACGCCGAGCGAATTGAGTTCTTCGGCGGGCATATCGGCTGCGGAATCGGTAACAATCTTCATCGGGGTTAACTCCTTTGCGCCAATAATGCCTTACAGTATACACGAAGTGGTCAGTTTGCGCAACAGAAAGCCCACAAGGGTTCCAGGGCCAAGTGCAGGCACCTTGAGTGCTAAGCTCTCGGCCGGGCGGCCAATAGCCGGCGGCTGGACTCCACGAGGCGCGGGCGAACGCGAGCAGGCTGGGTTCCGGCCTGTTCCATGGCCAGGACGACACCGCCGACGACGGGCGGGGCAGCGAGGCGGACGAACTGAGCCCCCGGGGCGACGGCGTGCACCGCCTCCTCCATGACATGTACCATGGCCGGGCTGCCCGCGTACAGGCTGCCCGCCAGGATCAGCTCGAAGTCTTCGGCCTCCAGCTCGAGCTGCCGGATCACGCCTATGGCCAAGCCGGCCAGTTCTCGCCCGTTCCAGCGGATGAGCTCAGCGGCTACCTCGTCACCGCCGGCCGCCGTGGCAAAGACGAGGGGGGCTGCCGCCGGGGTGAGGCGGTAGCGCCGCAGGTAAAGCCCCTCCAGAAGGTCAGCGGCGCCCGCTGCGCCCGTTAGCTCACAAAAAGCCTCGGTCAGGGCGGTCTCGGGACCTCGCCGAGTCCAGGCTGCAGCCACGAGCTTGATTGCCTGGGCAATGAGCTCTGCCGCGCCGCCGTTTTCGCCAAAGTCTGAGCCGCAGCCGATGGTGCGGCCTCTTTTTCCTTGACGGTCGCGGCCCCGGCAGTTGTTGCTGGTACCGGCCACCACGGCGACTCCCCAGCCCTGGGAGGCCCCGGCCAACAGAGCGATCGTGGCGTCGTTGGCCAGTTCTGTAGGGCAAGCGAGGCCCAAGGTGGCGATGGCCTGCAGTGTCGCGTCGCGTTCGCCGGGCCAATCATAGCCTGCCACGCCAAAGCCAGCACCCGCAACGTGGCCCACTCCCAGGCCGGCTGCCGTCAGGGCCTGGCCAACGCAGTTCTGCAATGCCAGGCTCAGCCCCTCCCAGCCAACGACCTCGTAGTTGCCCGGTCCCGCCTGCCCGAACCCCAGAACCTGCCCGTCCTCACCGGCCACCAGCGCGTGACTCTTGGTGGCGCCGATGTCTACCCCCAGGAAATAATGGCTCATGCCACCTCCATCGCTGCGTGTGAGCGTCCAGCCACTGGCCTCAAGTCCAAAACTGTGGCAGGTGCCCTCGGTTTGTCTCCAGCAGGTCGTCGAGCACCTCTTGCACCCGATCGGCCGGAGGCCCGAGGGGATGGGCCAGCAGCGCTCGATAGGCGGCGTCCCGGTTACCCTCGACTGCCGCTTGTACCGCCAGGATTTCGAAGGCCTTGACGTGGGCCAGGAGGCCAGAACAGGCAGGCGGCAGCGGTACGGCCGGCAGCGGCCGGATTCCGGAGGAGCTCACCTGACAGGGCATTTCCAGGACCCAATCTTGCGGCCAGCCAGGCACCGCCCCCCGATGTGGCACGTTCAGGATATGCCTCTCGCCCAGGTCATTGTAGTGGGCGTTCAGGAGCTGCGTGGCGACGGTGGAATAGTAAGCCCCCCCCCGCTTCATAAGGTCGGCCGGCACCTCGGAGCGCCGTGGATCGGCATACTGGGCAAGCAAGCCCCTCTCGACCGCCATCACCTCCTCGGCCCGCGAGGGCGGCCATCGCTCCTGGTCGGCCACTTTGCGCGCCGTGTAGTAATAGTACTGCAAGTAGCCGTTGGGGATCATGCCCAACACCTCAACCGTGCGCCGGTCCCAGCCCGCGCCCTCGGGGTCCGCCTCGATCCGGGCCAGGAAGCCCTTCATGACCTGGGGCCAGACATCGCGGCCGTCGACTGACAGGCCACGATGCCAGGAAAGGTGGTTCAGGCCCAGCGTGTCGAGGGCCGCCCGCTCCGGGTTGGCACGCAGCCCTGTCTGCTCCTCAAGGGCAGCCAGGACGCTCGCCTTGAAGGTGATGGGCGCATTGCAGACGCCTACGGCGGGGACAGCTGGCGCGTGCCGTGCCAAGGCCTCGGTGACGAGCCCGGCAGGGTTGGCAAAGTTGACCAGTAGAGCGCCGGGGGCCAGGGTTTCCATCTCCCTGGCGATCTCCAGGACAATGGGGATGGTGCGCAGCGCCTTGGCCATGCCGCCCACGCCCGTCGTCTCCTGGCCCACGAGCCCATGGCGCCGGCCAAGGTACTCGTCCTCGCGCCGCGCCTGCATGCCCCCCACGCGCAGTTGGGTGATGACATAGTCGGCCCCCTCGAGGGCCTCGCGCCGTTCTGTGGTGAGGCGCACGGCAAATGGGCTCCCCTGCGCCGTTACCAGGCGCTGGGCAAAACCGCCGACCACGTCCAGCCGTGGTGATGAAGGATCCATCAGCCACAGCCCGCCCAGAGGCAGGCTCTCCACTCGTTGCAGAAAGCCGCTCACCAGCTCGGGCGTGTAGCTTGAGCCCGCGCCGATGACGGCTACCTTGAGCCCCATCCTTTGCTCCTTCCTGGCGCCTGACTTCGGGCGCACAGTTCTAGCTCATCGGGAGCAGCCAGGCGAGGCCTGGTGCCCCTAGCCCATGGCGGAGGCGATCTCCAGGCCACCGTCCACGCAAAACACGGCACCCGTGACATAGTCCGCGGCCGGCGAAGCCAGGTAAAGGGCCAGGCCGGCTACGTCCTGTGGCTGGCCGAACTTGCCCAGGGGCAAGTGCGCCAGGACCGGCTCCGAGATCTGGGGTGTCTGCCACAGTACCTGGCTAAAGCGCGTCTCGATGATGCCCGGGGCAATGGCGTTGACCTGGATGTTGGCCGAGCCCAGCTCCAAGGCTAACTGCCGTGTCAGCTGTATGAGGGCCGCTTTGCCGATGCCATAGAGGCCCATGCCCGGTGAGGGTCGCAGCCCGGCCACAGAGGCCATGTTGATGATCTTGCCGCCCCCCTGGTCCTGCATCATGGGCGCCACGGCCTGGCAGAGGCGGACGGCACCCAGGAGGTTGACGTCCAGGATCTTGAGCCATAGCCCCTCGTCGGCGCTCAGCAGCGGGCCAAAGTGAGGGTTGGTGGCGGCGTTGTTGACGACCACATCCACGCGGCCATAGGCTTCCAGCGTCTGGGCCACCAGGTTGCGGACGTCCTCCGCCTGGCCTACGTGGGCTTGGATCGCCAGCGCCTGGCCGCCGGCCTCCTGAATCTCGCCCGCCACGGCCTGCAGCCCTTCCTGCTTGCGGCTGCACAGGGCCAGGCGGGCACCCGCCAGGGCAAAGGTCAGGGCGATGGCCTGGCCGATGCCTCGCGAGGCGCCGGTGATGATGGCAACCTTGCCTTCCAGAGAAAACTCGTTCATGTCCACTCCTCCTGCACGAGCAAAGTGCGCCTCCTCGCCGAGCGCGCCCTCGAGCCCATGGGTTCCTCAGCCATCGGCAACTTGTCCCATTGTAGCTGAAAAGCGCCGTGGCGACAACTAACGCCGCACGCGGCACGAGCTCGTGGCAACCGGCAAATCGGCAAATC
>JBFYTF010000698.1:0-3973 GCA_041300865.1 Anaerolineae bacterium | reverse complement strand
CCATCATCGGCACGATCATGCCGAGTGTGAGCACCAGTAGCCTGCCGTCTGCCCACCACATAGCATGGCCGATCGATGCGGTATTGCGAGTTTTCGAAATTCCTGGAACTTGCCCCCCGCTTGGCCCCCGGGGCACTCCGAGGGCGACCCGCTTTGGCGCCCGGTACGGCCCGGCCGCCGGGCAGAACGCGGCGGGAGAGGGGGGGTCCTACCCGCATATAGCCCATAAACAACACAATCATACAACCATGCGCGCCAATTCCTTCACCGGTGCTCCCCCTGTGGCTCGTCCCGCATCGCCGGCCCGAGCGGCCCTCCCGCAATTCTCAGTTTGGGTACGCTGGGCCAGGCGGCACTGAGCGGGTGCGCCATGTAGTAACGATTTCAATCGTTCTGGTCATTAGCGACTGAAGTCGCCACTACATGGGCGCTGTCATTAGCGACTGAAGTCGCCACTACGTGGGCGCTGCCAGGACACGACGTTGCCTGGGCCAGGCCAAATTCTGAATGGCTGAGCGGCCCTCTGCCTGGGGTGACAGGTGGCCCGATGTGTGGTATACTGCCCCGGTCGACAGTCACTACAGGAGGTTTCGCAGCATGGCGACACTCTATGGCGGGATCGAAGCAGGTGGTACCAAGTTCGTGTGCACCGTCGCCTCCGGGCCCGATGACGTGCGGGCCACAACCCAGTTCCCCACTACGTCGCCCCAGGAGACGATCGGTCGGGCCGTCGCCTTCTTCCAGGAGCAAGGCCTGCCGCTGGCCGCCGCCGGCATCGCCGCCTTTGGCCCCGTGGACCTCGACCCTCGCTCCCCAACGTACGGCTTTGTGACGTCCACTCCCAAGCCGGGCTGGGCCAACGCCGAGCTCCTGGGCTGCGTGCAGCGCGCCCTGGGCGTGCCTGTCGGCTTTGACACCGACGTCAACGGCGCCGCTCTGGGGGAGCACCGCTGGGGAGCCGCCCGCGACCTGCACACCTTTGTCTACCTGACCGTCGGCACCGGCATCGGCGGCGGCGGCATGGCCGCCGGCCGGCTGATGCACGGCCTGGTGCACCCCGAGATGGGGCACATGCGCCTGCCCCACGACCGCCAGGCGGACCCCTTTCCCGGCGTCTGCCCCTACCACGGCGACTGCCTGGAGGGCATGGCCAACGGCCCGGCCATGAAGGCGCGCTGGGGGCAGCCCGCCGAGACCCTCGCCCCCGATCACCCCGCCTGGGCCCTGGAAGCGCATTACCTGGCGCTGGCCGTCGCCAACCTGGTCTGCACCCTGTCTCCGCAGCGCGTCATCCTCGGCGGTGGGGTCATGCACGGCCCCGGGCTGCTGCCCCTCATCCGCGCCGAGGTGCAGCGCCTGCTGAACGGCTACGTCCAGGCCCGCGAGCTTCTGGACGACATCGACGATTACATCGTCGCCCCGGCCCTCGGCGGTCGCGCCGGCATGCTGGGTGCCGTCGCCCTGGCCGAGATCGCCGCCCGCGCTGCGGCCGCGGACCAGGGCCGGGGCGCACGCGCATAGCAGTGAGGAATGTGCCCATGCAAGAGACGTTTGCCATCGAGATCGACGGCTTGAAAAAAGCCTACGGCTCCGTGCAGGCCCTGCGCGGCGTCAACCTGGCCGTCAGGCGCGGCGAGATCCTGGGCTTCCTCGGCCCCAACGGCGCCGGCAAGACGACCACCATCCGCTGCCTGCTGGATCTGATCCGCCCCGACGCCGGCACCATCCGGGTCCTGGGGCTCGACCCGGCCGCGGATTCGGTCGCCGTGCGCCGCCGCGTCGGTTACCTCCCCGGTGAGCTGAGCCTGGAGGCCAACCTGTCCACGGAGGGCATGCTCCGCTACCTCGACGACCTGCGCGGCCGGCAGGTGGACTGGACCTACCTGCGTGAAGTGGCGGAGCGGCTGGAGCTGGACCTGGCGCTGCCCATCAAGAACCTGTCCCGGGGCAACAAGCAGAAGGCCGGCGTGGTGCAGGCCCTCATGTCCCGCCCCGAGCTGCTGCTCCTCGACGAGCCGACGAGTGGCCTCGACCCGCTCATGCAGCAGGAGGTCTACCGCCTTCTGCGCGAGGCCCGGGCCGGCGGGGCCACGGTGTTCTTTTCGTCGCACATCATCAGCGAGGTAGAGGCCATCGCCGAGCGGGTGGCCATCATCCGCCAGGGGGTGATCATCGAAGAGGCCGAGCCGGGCCGCCTGGTCAACATGGCCCTGCGGCGCGTCTGGCTGCGTTTCAGGCAGCCCGTCGACCCCGAGCCCCTGGCCCGCCTCGAGGGCGTCTCGCTCCTGTCGCGCGACGGCGACACGGGCGTCACGCTCCAGGTGGAGGGCGAAGTCGATGCCCTCATCAAGGCCCTCGCTGCCTACCCGGTGAGCGATCTCCGCACGGAGCACCCCTCCCTGGAAGAGGCTTTCCTGGCCTACTACAAGGCCGGTGAGAAGGAGGATCGCTGATATGTGGGCCGAGCTCAAACATACCCTCAGCCGCATGCGCGGCCAGATCCTCGGCTGGTCCATCGGCGTAGCCCTGTACGGCGTCATGATGGCCGTGTTGTTTCCCACGGTCACCGGCATCGAGGACCTGACCGAGTTGTACGCCAGCTTTCCCGAGGAGTTGATGGTCTTTTTCGGCGATCTGATGAACCTCAACACGCCGCGGGGCTACCTGGACACCTACTTCTTTTCCTACATGCAGCTGATCATCGGCATCCTGGCCATCAGTGCCGGCGCCGGCCTGCTTGTCGGCGACGAGGAGAAGGGCATCCTGGACCTGGTCCTGGCTCACCCGGTGAGCCGCACCGCGCTCTTCTGGGGGCGCCTGCTGGGCCTGGCCGTGGCCCTGATCATCGTCCTGTTGGCCGGCTGGCTCAGTTGGGCCATCCCCGCCGGCAGCGTGGGCCTGGAGCTGAGCTGGATCGAGCTGCTGCTGCCCTTCTTGCCGCTCTTTGCCGTGCTCATGCTCTTTGCTGCCCTCGCCCTGCTGCTGAGCATGGTGCTGCCGGCCGGACGCATCGCCGGGATGCTGACCGGGGCATTGCTCGTCGGCAACTTCTTGCTGTCTGGATTGTCCAAGATCAGCGAGGATCTGCAGCCCGCCATGGACCTCACACCCCTGCGCTACTACCAGGGCGGGCAGGCCGTGGAGGGCCTGAACTGGAGCTGGCTGGCCGGCCTGCTGGCCGCAACGCTGCTGCTGGCCGTCGCCGCCTGGCTCCTCTTCCGCCGGCGTGACATCCGCGTCGGGGGCGAGCGCAGCTGGAAGCTGCCGCGCCTCATGCCCCGCCGCGCCGGCAGCTAGAGCGAGGGCCGTTCTCGGCCGAGGGAGCAGGTCTCATGAACACGGGCGACAATGGCTGGGCCATCAATACTGAGGCGCTCACGCGCCAGTTTGGCAAGTTGACCGCCGTCGACCGGCTCAACCTCGACGTGCCCCGCGGCGTCATCTTTGGCTTCCTGGGACCGAACGGCGCCGGCAAGTCGACGACGATCAACATGCTTGTCGGCCTGCTGCAACCGACGTCTGGCCGGGCCCGCGTCGCCGGCTTTGACGTTCAGTCCGCCCCGCTGCAGGTCAAGCAGCGCATCGGCGTCGTGCCCGAAGGGCTGAGCATGTACGAGCGGCTGACCGCCGTCGAGCAGGTGGAGCTCGTGGGCCGCCTGCACGGCCTCAGCCGGCCCGAGCTCGAGCGGCGCATCCCGCCCCTCCTGGAGATGCTGGGCCTGCAGGACAGCGCCGGCAAGATGATCCTCGACTACTCGGCCGGCATGCGCAAGAAGACGGCCATGGCCTGCGCCCTGATCCATGCCCCCGAAGTCCTCTTCCTCGACGAGCCTTTCGAGAGCGTCGATCCCATCTCCACGCGCACCATCAAGAACATCCTGCGCGACATGGTGACGCAGCGGGGGACGACGGTCTTTTTCTCGACGCACGTCATGGAGCTGGCGGAGCGCTTTTGCGACCAGGTGGGCATCCT
>JBFYTF010000689.1:0-2524 GCA_041300865.1 Anaerolineae bacterium | reverse complement strand
GGGACGAGAGCCTTGAAAGCTACCCGCGGTACCACCCGGATTGGCGGCCACGCGCTTGACGCAGCCGCCCACTCAGTGGGATGCCATCACATCCCCGTGGCAATAACGGGCCACGACCCGGCGGTGCTTAGTAAGTGCGGTCGTTCTATCGTGCGGTCGTGCGTTAGTTCGTTCGTGACTGACTACTAGCTCACGAACACACGAACCAACGAACAAACCATCGAACGATCCACCCGTTCAGCCCGCAGCTCCGGAGTGATTTTCGACCTGCTGTCCTGGCCCGGCTTGCACCGTCCCGGGCTCGCTGTGCAGGGGATGGCCGGCCTACTCGTCTCCATCATCGCCTGTGGGTGTTTGGTTATGGCGGGGAATGTACCATAGGTTGGGGTGGTTGTCAATTGGGAGCGCCTGACATGCCATGAACCAGCGTTTGATCATCATTTTGGGGGTTGCCGAATTGGAGCACGCATCAATGTCGAACCTGTCTTTCGATATCTGCGTGGTTGACGGTTCTCTTGGCGGCCAGGACGGTGGGGATGAGCTCCAAAACGCCATCAGGCTGCCGCGTCGAAAAGGACACGTCCCGCACAGGTCCTGCTTTCCGCTTGAGCGCAATGACCACCCTGGGGTATTCGAGGAAATTGAACGACACGCGGTAGCGTTGGCGGACCATCATGAAGTGGATGCCCGCGCCCCCCAGCCGCTGCGACGCCGGCAGCTCATCGTGACCGCGGCTTGCGACGTTGTCCAGCGACACAGTCCAGGTGAAAAGGCCGAATTTCAGCTTGAGCGCCGCGGGCGTGAGCCGGATGACCAGCGTCCGGTAGTTCAGCACATAGAACAGGAAGAACGCGGCGAAAAAGAGGAACACGCGGGCAAGACGGCTCGCCCGCGCAGCCTTGACCCGCCACGCTGCCAGCACACCGAACAGTACCGTCAGTGCAATGAACAGCAACTGGGTTCTGGCCGACGAAATCCTTTCGGTGTAGATCAGATCGTCGGTCATGGATAGATCTCCTTTGCATCCCTGGGCAGGAGCCTCACGTGTTCCAGGTGAGCGCGCACTCGCCTGGCGTCGTCGTGGGGATACTCAAAGCCAAAGCGCCCGGCGGCCGGTACCGCGATCCGCTCGAACAAGCTGCACATAGTGAGTAGCGCCTCCCAGGTGGCGTCGTAGCCGGCGCCAGCGTAGGTCTGCTGGAGCATCTGCCACAGGTCCGGCTCCAGGTAGCGCTGGAAATTCTTGCCGTACTTGCCTGGGTTCAACGCGAAGCTCGTTTGAACGCCGATATGCCAGACCAGCAGCTTCATCAACTGCTCGCGCACCACCTGGTCGAGCATGTACCTGGCGTAGAGGATCTCCTGCCGCCACAGTCCCTTGGCGACGTACGGACACACCCACCAGAACTCGTTGCAGCAATCGGCGAACTGTTTAGCGCTCGGCGGTTGGGGCAGATAGTTGTGCTCGCTGGGCGGGTTCAGCGGCCCGACAACGCCATCCTTGTCCAGCAGCAGCACGCTGAGGCTATCGCCGGTGACGGCGCCGGCCTTTTCCAGCGGGTAGATCCCCAGGTCAATGCGATTGCCGTCGGTGAACTGCATCAGAAAGACGAAAGCGCCGTCGTCGCTCGGCGGTGGATACTGCATCTCCTCAGGCATTTGCAGGATCATCAGCTCGCCAAAGCGTTCGATCCACTGGAGATTGTTCTTGAACGGGGCGAGATCGGTGACCAGGTAGACGATATCGAAGTCCTGAAAGATGTCCCGCGGCGCGTTAGGATTGGCGCGCGAGCCGTTCAGGATCACGGCGCGCACCCGCTCATCAGCCCTGGCTGTGTTCAGGATCAGGTCGAGCATTGCCTGTTCGCTGCGCATCGCTACCTTACCTTAAGCTTCTTGACGGTGACCTTGTGGACATTGCCATCCCGGTTGTAAGTCGTCCACTCGCCCACCTGCTCGCCGTTCTCGAACGTGCCCGAGCGCAGCCGCGTGCCATCGACCCGGAACCACTCCCAGTAGCCAGTGGGAACGCCATCCATGGTCTGGCCTCTGGCCCAGATGCTGCCGTCTTTGTGGCGCTGGATGTGCTCGGTTACCTGAGGCGTCTCAACAGTCATAGTCAAACTCCCAATCATCCTTTTGATGCCTTTCCAAATCTGCCAGGTTTTCCTCGTTCGTTGTTACTTACTCTCTAGCTCGAAGATCAACTCATTGGCCATCCGCTTGTTGAGCCTGCGCAGGCCCTGCTCGCCCTGCTCACGCGACAGGGCTTCGATGCGGGCGATCTGCGTATCCGTCGGCAACTGCGACTCGATGATGCGCTCCATGTTCTGGTGCGATACCTTGCAGGCAGTCTCTGGTGTCAACAGTTCCAGCAGCTCGTAGATGGCCTGCAGGGCCTTCGTCTGACCAACGCCATAGCCAGAATCCGTGCTCACCATGAATTGGTCGGGGTATTTTTCTATCACTGAGACAAAATCCGTCAGCGTTTTCGTGCTGTCGCTATTATAGGCTGTGAAACCGG
>JBFYTF010000329.1:0-3011 GCA_041300865.1 Anaerolineae bacterium | reverse complement strand
TTTCACGGAGCGCCTGGAAGAACTCGTCGCCACTGCCGGTGAGGGATTGAAATGTGTCGTTCTGGATGCGGAGGCGATCAGCGATTTCGATTCGACGGCGGCAGAGGCGCTGGAGAATCTGGATGCCGACCTGGAACGACGCGGCGTCGAACTGTGGATTGCGCGCGCGAATGAACCGCTGCGCGAACTCTTGCAGGCGACGGGACTGACGAAACGGCTCGGCAAGCAGAATATCTATCCGTCGGTGCGTGCCGCGGTGGTGGCGTATCATGCGCAATTTGGTTCGTCGTAAAGTTCACCGTTCCAAGAGGAGACCGGGGTGAAGCTGAGGATCAACAAAGATACGGTATCGAACGATCTGCTGGCCGGGCTGACCTGGGCGCTGGTGAACATCACCCAGGCGATGGCTCACGCTTTGCTATCGGCCGTCAATCCGGTGTTCGGCCTGTACACCCTCATGCTCGCAACACCGGTCGGAGCGCTGTTCACAAGCTCGGCGTTTATGAACGTTTCGACGACCAGCGCCATGGCAGTGGCAGCTGGCGATACGCTGATTACCTATCCGTCGGAGAACCGGGTAGCAGTTCTCGTCACCCTGGTCTTCTTGATCGGCGTTTTTCAGATCGTCCTGGGCTTACTGCGCCTGGGCTGGGTAACCCGCTTTATCCCGTTTTCGGTGATGACCGGTTTCATGACCGGGGTAGCCGTGATGATCATTATCGGCCAGCTCGGCGATTTCACCGGCTACTACAGCTCCGAGTCGGGCAAAGTCCTCCAGGTGGCCGATCTGGTACTGAACCGGGGATCGATCCAGTGGCCGACTCTCGCTATCGGTATACTAACCATCGGGCTGATCTATGGGCTGGGATCAACGCGCTTGTCCAAGTTTTCCCTGGTTGTGGCCCTCCTGGCTGCTTCCGGCGCGGCCGTCTTGTTGAACGAGGCCATCTCGGCAGATATCAAGCTGGTGGGAGACGTCGCCGACATACCGCGTGCCCTTCCCAGCCTGGTGCTGCCTGACCCATCGCTCGTGATCCGGCTGATTGTTCCGGCGATTGCCGTTGGGATCATCGGCCTGGTGCAGGGCGCAGGCGTCAGCCAGGCATTCCCAAGCGCGGATGGGAAGGCTTCTGACGTCTCCCGGGATTTCGTCGGGCAGGGAGCCGCCAACCTGGCGGCCGGCTTCTTTGGCGGCATTCCGGCGGGTGGATCCAGCTCGGGTTCGGCGCTCATGGTTAGCGCGGGAGCCCGTACGCGGTGGGCACACATATTCGGGGGGCTGGCCGTCGCCCTCGGGGTTCTGCTGTTTGCCAATCTGGTTGAGCTGGTCGCTATGCCGGCCCTGGCGGGGTTGGTGATCGTGGCCGGTGTTCAAATGATCAATACGAATGCCATCCAGACGGTGTGGCAGACAAACACGGTCTCCCGCACGGTCATGCTGATCACCTTTGGCTCGACACTGGTCATGCCGCTCCAGTATGCTGTGCTTCTCGGTGTGGCGATCTCGATCCTGCTGTTCGTTCTCCAGCAGTCGAATGCATTGCGCATCGTAGAGTGGGTCGTACAAGACAATGGTTGGCCGGTTGAGCAGCCTGCGCCCAGCAAGCTCGAATCCGAAAGGGTAACGGTGCTGTTTACCTACGGCAATTTGTTCTATGCTGCCGCAAATTCATTCGAGGAAAGCCTGCCTGCCGTCGAAGGCAGCAGGCGGGCGGTCGTGATCCTGTTGCTGCGCGGCTATGACGATCTCGGCAGCACGGTGATCGAAGTCTTTCGCCGATACGCGACGGCTCTACAAGCCAACGCCGGCAAGCTGATCTTGGCCGGCGTCTCCCCGGGATTGCGCGAACAGCTTCGGCGCACGGGGATGCTTGACCTCATCGGCGCGGAGAATACTTTCCTCCTCAGCGAGACAATCGGTGAAGCGGGCAACGCGGCGTTGCGAGCGGCAACAGACTGGCTGGCCGAGGCCTCAGCTCAAGAGCGACAAGACCTTCTCGCCGTGAACCGCGATGCAGCTTGAGCGCGTGCACCGGTGCATCGGTAGCGCGCAGAGACAGCTCGAGAAGCTGTACGCCCGGCTGGACCGGCGGCTGGGCGGCCGGCTGAGCCTGCTGGTGCGGATCGCACTGGCCTTTGACCAGCATGAAGGTCCCCTCATGGCGCGGTCGATCGCCTATTATGCCCTGTTTGCCGTGTTCCCGGCGATCCTGGCGCTCATCGTCGCCGCCAGCGCCGTACTGGAATCGGAAGAGGCCCAGGAGTCGGTGATGGCCCTGGTGGAGCAGTACATGCCCATCGCACTTGATGTCGTGGCGGCCAACATCGAGCAGCTTCTGGCCATGAGCGGCACGATTGGCCTGATCGCCCTGGTTGGCCTCATCTGGTCGGCATCCGGGGTAGCCAGCGCCATCTTTCGGGCGGTGAACCGGGCGTGGGGCATCCCCAAGTCCAAGCTCGTCCTGTCGGCCAAGCTGTATGGGCTGGCCATGATGGTCGTCGTCGGCGCCTTTTTCCTGCTGGCCCTGTCCATTGGTCCCATCGTGAGTCTGGTCCGGGCCTGGGAGACACCGGTGTTGGGTTGGCAGCCGTTTGCCGAGCCGGCCACCGACTGGGTGGTGGGCTGGCTGTCGGCGCTGCTGCCGGCGCTGTTCGCGGTCTGTGCCTTTAGCCTGATGTATCGTACCATGCCTCGTGTCCGGGTTGCGTGGCGCGACGTGTGGCTGGGAGGTCTGATTGCCGGGCTTTTCTGGGAAGCGGTCAAACAGATCTTTGCCTGGTACGTGAGCAACGTGGCCAGCTACAACGTGATCTATGGTTCCGTGGGAGCCATCATTGCGTTTTTGCTGTGGTGTTATCTCAGCGGCCAGATCATCTTGCTGGGCGCCGAGTTCACCGCGGAGTATAGCCGTTGGCGCCGGGCAGGCCGCCCCCTGGAGGCCCGGCCGCTGCACGAGTGGATGGCCGGCTGGTCCCCGACGAGAGAGATCGAGGAGGGGAAAGGACCTGGC
>JBFYTF010000653.1:0-4085 GCA_041300865.1 Anaerolineae bacterium | reverse complement strand
CGGAACACGATCCAGGGGAAAGGTCACATAGTACCGGGAGTAACAGGGCCAGTCGGCCACATCACCCTGGTTCTGAATGTTCAGGAAGTCTTTGCCCGCGTAATTCAGTGATCCCCAGGTGGGAAAGAACTCCGGAGCTGCAGCCGCGCCACAAACGCTGCTACCTCCCACGTCCGCGTCTACCACCGTCGCTCCATCCAGGCCATGGCGGATAGTCGCCGTGCCGTCTGGCAGGGCGTTCGGCCGGCGGTAGCCTGGAACGCCGAAGACAAGCTGTCCCCAGGAGGCCGGCTGCTCGGGCTCCATTGCCTCGGGCCACACCTGGTCACTGATGAACGTACCCGCAGCGTCGTCCCGGTCGTGCAGGGCTACGCCCAGGCCCCATACCGTACCGGGAGGTGGCGGGCCAGCCATGCCCAGGCTCGCGAAAGGCACGCGGTACAGCAGCCACCAGCCCCGGTCGTCCACATCGTTGTTGGGCTGGTCGCCACGCCAGCTGGACTCGGTTTCAAAGTCGACGGCCGCTGGCACCCAGGTCTCACCGTCGGCCTGATACGCGACCTGGTAGCCGTCGCGCGTTTCCCACCACACCAGCTGGCCCTCAAGGCGATAGGCACTCGCGTCTGGTCCATCGCTCTCACTGCGACCCGTATCCAGATAGAGCGTCACCGCATCCCAGTTGGTGAGATCGGTTGTGGAAGGAGACGTATCGTACCACAGCCGGCGGTCGAAAGCCGCAATATGCAAGGAGAGTTGGGTCTCGTCATAGCTCACACGCACATCGGCATAGTTCTCGGTAGTGCCCACCCGTCCAAACCAGAAGATCGCCGCTTCATCCAGGGGCACGTTGTAAGGGGCGTTGACCCTTCGCACCACCGCCTCTGGCGCTGCTGTTGTCCCGTCTTGGGCACGAACGAGAAGACGGGGCGCGAAGCCGAGCAAGCCAAGGAGCTGGATGTTGATGAACAGCAATCCAAGCGACAAAGAGCGGCGCTGCATTCCTAATCGACCCCCCATTGATTGATCGGCGTTTCATCCAGCCACGACCACCACTCCCCGGTCGCCTGCCGGCAGCCCACAGCATACACCGGGCCGGAAGACAAGTCAATAGGACCAAAGTCCCATCCTGGCACGGTTATGCTTATGCCCCTGCACGAGTACGCGTCAACAACGCACAATTGAAAAAACGCGCGCAGCGGGTGCTGCGCGCGTTTTTCCGGTAAGGTGCTACTGCTGATCAAGGATAGCCGATAGGCAGGGTACGCAGATACTCGGTTGTTCTCTTTTTTCCCGCCAGGTCCGCGAAGGCACGAGTGATCTGTTCTTCGCCGAGATCCATTACCCGCGCGGTCTCCTGGACCGTTACACCGTGCTCCAGGGCATACCACAGCAAGTCCATGACCTCGAAGGGCAGCCGAAAGAAGAACTCTTCCTGGGAAGTTGGTGCGCTATAAGTATCGGTCGTCGGCGTGGCGTGGCGGATCGCGGCCGGCACTCCGAGATACTCAGCGAGCTGGTACACCTGGGTCTTGTACAGGTGCCGGATGGGAGCAACGTCGTAACCGCCATCACCCCACTTGACAAAGAACCCCTGGTCGTGCTCGTTCTTGTTGGGCGTTCCCATCACGGCATAGTTGCGCAACTCCGCGTGGTAGTACAACATGGACATGCGGGAGCGCTGCTTCAAGTTGGACGCAGCGACGATCTGAAGGAGATCGCGCGGGTTGAGGCGCCTGGACTCTTCCTTCCCTTCGGGCGAGATGATTGTCAGGTGAAAGACGTTGAGGGTGTCGCTCTCCAGGACGTTTCCAGGCAAGGCGATCCTGGCCTTGTAGCCGCTGTCATAGTGAGGAAAGACGCGCCGGATGGCCTCGTCACGTCGATCGTAGCAGCCGAAACCCACAAGAGCACCGGTCAGATCCTCGAGGACCGTTTCCACCCCAAACCCGTCTGCCACCAAGCGGGCGAGCGTCACACTGTTGGGGCTGGAGTCCCGCTCGGGCATCATGACGCCGAGGACCTTGCCGGCCCCGAAGGCGCGGACGCAAAGGGCCAGGACCACCGACGAATCGACTCCGCCGCTGATGCCTACCACCGCGCCTGCGCGTCGCAGCCTTTGGTGCACATCGCGCTCGAGATTGGCTGCCAGCTCCGCAGCTACGGCAGCAGGATCGATTTTCAGGACATCCCGGTGATATACCACAGCCAACCTCCCAGGGGCCGCTACTCGAAGTCGACTCTCAAATGATATGGCTGAGCGCTTCCGACGCCGCTGAAACGATACACCTGGACGTAGTAGCGCCCCGCCGTAAGCACGCCGGTCAGAATATGCTCGCTGGCAGTCCCGACCTCGGCCGAGTAGCCCACACTGCCCAGGCCGGCGTTGCGCAACACCAGGTCATAGTTCTCGCCACTGGCGATGTTGCTGAGCGCCAGCTCGACAACGCGCGACACTTGCAGGTCAAAGTAGTAATAGTCCTTGATGTCAGCCGCCGAGGGGAAGGTGCCGTAGTAGGTCAGACCGGAAACGATGGGCCCGTTTGCCTGGGTCAGGGCATCGTCGTTGGGCTCTGCCTCCCACAGCACGTCCACCTGCTGCACATTGGACCAGGCGCTGTCACTCCAGCTGTTGCGCGCCTTTACCCGGTAGTAGTACCGCGCCGCACCCCGCCCCGTGATCCCGTAGCTGGTGGCCGCACCCGCGTAGACTTGCACGGCCGAGGCAAAAGTGTTGGCCTTCGCCTCTTCCAGCACGTACGTCTCGGCGCGGGCCGCGGCGTCCCAGGCCACGGTATAGCTACCGTCGCCGTCAGGATTGCCAACAGGCTGCAGTGCGGGCACACCAGGTACCGGCGGCCAGCTGCGCAACCCCAGAGGCAAATAGACAGACATGATAAGCCTGTCGTCATCCTGGACAGTGACCGTCACATCGGGGACCGCCAGGCCAAGGTAACTGCCATCCGCGCTCGCCGTCAGGCCGGTCTCGATCAGGCAGACCTGAGGCCCATCGAGAAGGTCATCGTCGACCGCGGTTACTTGGACGCTCGCTCCTGTGGCCCAGTTCGCCGGCTGTACGACGATCGAAGAGGCCGAGACTGTGCACTCGGCGCTTGTGACCGACAGCGAGACAAACACCTCGGCCGTTGGCCTGCTGGTGAGCGTCACGAGAAAGGTGGCGGAGCCGCTAGGTTCGCTGACCGTCAGTGTCGTGGGAGCGACGACAACACCCGCCTCATCGTCGTCCGCGACCGTGACCGTCACATCGGGCACCGTCAGGCCGAGATAGTTGCTGTCGCTGCTGACCGTCAGGCCGGTCTGGATCACGCAGGTCTGGTCCCCATCCGCGATCAGGTCGTCAACCGCAGTCACTCTGGCGGTCACACCGGTGGACCAGTTCGTGCCGTCCAGCAGGATGGACGTGGGCGAGACCGAGCATTGGCTATTGGACGCTGACAGAAGGAAGCTCACCTGGCCGGCCGGTTGGCTGGCGAGCCGAACGACAAAAGTGCTGGACCCGGACGGCTCGCTGACGCCGAGGCTCGTGGGGCTGATGGTTACGGCCGCCATGTCGTCGTCCTCGACGGTCACGCTCACATCCGCGGGGTTTCGGCCGTCGTACAACGCGTCGTCACTGACTGCGTCGCCGGTCTGGATTAGACAGCCCTGTGATCCGTCGATGACGTGATCGTCCACCGCGGTCACCGTGGCCGTCACCCCCGTAGCCCAGTTGGAGGCATCGAGCGTCGCCGTGCCCGGCGACACGGTGCACTGGCTGTTAAAGGCCGACAGGGGAACAGAAACCGCAGCCAACGGCTGGCTGGCAAGCCTGAGGGTAAAGACATCAGAGCCAGAGGGCTCACTCACGATCAAGGTCGTCGGGTGAACTACGATGCTGATCTCGTCGTCGTCGCTGACCCGGACGGTCACGTCTGCGGGGTTGAGAAGCTGGTAGTTCGGGTCACCGCTGCCCGTCAGCCCAGTCACGATCAGGCAGTCCGCGTCGCCGTCGGCAACGGCATCGTCCACGGCAGTCACCGTCGCGGTCGCGCCACTGGCCCAGTTGGTCGCGCTTAGGATGAGGGCCG
>JBFYTF010000651.1:0-3498 GCA_041300865.1 Anaerolineae bacterium | reverse complement strand
ATGTCGACGGGCCGACGCTGGCCTGGTTAGGCGGGCCGGCGCAGTACCAGTGGGTGACGCTCGTGAACAGCGGGTCGCACACGGATGTCGCCGAAATCCGCGCCGTCGCGGATCGGGTCGCCGACGGAATGCGGGCGAGCGGCCGCGAGGTGTTGAACATCAACATCCACAATCCGGGTGTGCACCCGGCCCAGCCGACGATCGACACGGTGCTGCTGCTAATGGGGGCGCTGGGTGTGCTCGCGCTCTTTTTGAGCGCTTTCCTGGTGGTCAACACCATCACGGCGCTCATGGGGCAGCAGGTGCGGCAGATCGGCATCATGAAGGCGGTCGGCGCGACAACGAGCCAGATCGCGGCTCTATACCTGGCGGTGGTGCTGGCCTTTGGGCTGATCGCCCTGGCCCTTGCCATGCCACTGTCCGCGCTGATGGCCTACGGGCTCACCCGTATGCTGGTCACGAATATGAACGCTACCCCGGGGCCCTTTACCATCCCACCCGCGTCGTTGGCTCTGCAGCTCATCATCGGACTCGCCGTGCCGCTGCTCGGGGCGCTCGTCCCCGTGCTCAACGGCGCCGGCCTGACTGTGCGCCAGGCCATTAGCAGCTATGGCCTGAGCACGCCGGCCAAGCCGGGGCTCCTGGACCGCCTGCTCGAATCGCTGCGCGGCCTGCCGCGGCCGCTCCTGCTGTCGCTGCGCAACACCGTCCGCCGCAAAGGCCGCCTGGCGCTCACCCTGTCGACGCTGGTGCTGGGGGGCGCCACCTTCATCGCCGTATTTAGCGTGCGCAGCTCGATGTATGCCGAGTTCGACCAGGCCTACGGCTATGCCCAGGCCGATGTCAACGTTGACCTGGCGGGCTCGATCCCGATGGCCCGCCTGGAAGCCGCCGTCGACGGCGTGCCCGGCGTTGTCGCTATGGAAGGCTGGGCGACTCGCGACTTGAACATTGTCAAGCCGGACGGAGAGAACAGCGACCGGGTGGTCGTCCTGGCGCCGCCGGCGAGCAGCAGGCTGGTCGATCCCGTCATCACCGACGGGCGGTGGCTTGAGTCGGGTGACAAGAATGCCATTGTCGTCGGCAACCACTTTCTCGCGCTGCGCCCTGACGTCGGGGTCGGCGATACTCTTACGCTGCGCGTCGACAAGCAAAACACCGCCTTTACCGTGGTCGGCGTCTTTCGCATGGCAGGCGATCCCCCGCTCCCACTCACCTACGTCAGTTATGATGCTCTGTCCGCCCTCGAGGGGACGGCCGGACAGGTGAATAGCCTGCGCCTTGTCACCGATCGTCACGACGCCGAGCGCCAGAACGAGGTGCTGGCGGTCTTGCAGGCACGCTTCAGGGAGCTCGACCTCCCGGCTACGCTGAGCACGGGCAGTGCGGCGATCGACGTGCAGCGGTCACAGAGCGATCTGCTGGTGACGTTGTTGATGCTCATGGCCCTGCTAATCGCGGTGGTCGGCGGACTGGGCCTGATGGGCACCATGGGGCTGAATGTGCTGGAGCGCACACGCGAGATCGGGGTTATGCGCGCGATTGGGGCCGAAAACCGAGCGATCATGGAGTTGGTCGTCGTTGAGGGGCTACTGATCGGCCTGGTGAGCTGCGCGCTGAGTGTGGTCGCCGCGATTCCCATTACACTCATCTTGAACGCCGGCCTGGGCAGCACCCTGCTGAAGGTGCCTCTCGTCTTTCGGATGTCGGTGCCCGGCATGGCCATCTGGCTTGCCGTCGTGCTGATGTTGGCCGGGCTCGCCAGCGCGCTGCCGGCGCGCAACGCCGTGCGCCTGACGGTGCGGGATGTGCTGGCGTATGAATAGGCAAAGACGAGGGTCCGGGCCGCCTTGGGAATGTGACCAGAGCCGTTGGGAAAGAGGGCCGTTCGCGATGAAGTACCGTTAGTGCCCCTTGACATCCATGGGCTTGGGGTTAAGCGGCCAGCGCCTTACCTTCGTAGGTCTATCCTGGGCCGGGTCGTAAAAGCAGTAGAGATGAAAAGCAATGAGGGAACGCGACAGGCAGCGTTCCCTCATTGCTTTTTCGGTATGCCCCCAAGGGAAATCGAACCCCTGTCGCCGCCTTGACAGGGGGCGACGGGGATTCGAATCCCCTTCCTGACCCGTTGTGTTCCTGTATCTCGTCGAGCGCTATTTGCTTATTCGTTTCTGCATTCGTTACATAGTGCCCGGTTCGCTGAATAATCGTTCTGCTCCTCGGTCCCACTGTGCCATCGCCACAAATGCAGTACGCAGCCGCTGCTTACCTGCTCCGCACCCCTCCGGCATCACCGGAGGGGTCCGCGCCTGGTCCGCTCCGACTGGCCTGTAGACCCGCACCCCCCACGTAAGCCCCAACATTAAATTTTTTACGAGATACCGAAAAGGATGGACAGACTAGAAAATTTGTGCTATACTACTCTCGGCACGCCCTTGCCGTCCGGCGAGCCCGACGTAGCAGATCCCTCACAGAGGCGAGGACGATGCCCGAGACGACGCTGCCGGCAAAGGAGATGGAGCGACGCTGGGACGAGTGCCTGTTCGAGCTGAGCTGCACCATGACGCCGGCGACCTTTAACACCTGGCTGGCAGGCAGCCGGCTGTTGGCCCTCGACGGCGACAGCCTGACGGTAGGGGTCGTCCGGGCTGCCGCGGCCGAGTGGCTGGAACACACTTTCCTGCCCGCCTGCCGCGGCACCCTCGGCCGCCACTTCCCGGGCCTGGCGGCCGTCCACGTGTTGCCCCTGGCCGGCGCATCCCACGGCGGCGGGAACGGGACAGGGGAGGCCGGAGCCACGCCACCTGCTGTGGGAGCAGCGCAGCCGGCCGCGGGCGAGGAGGACGAGGCCGTCGAGTGCGACGCCGTCACGGACCCGGCCCTGGCCCGCTTTGACGTCAGCCTGGCCGGCTGGAGCAAGCTGGCCAACTATGCCATGGACTATTGGTCCGAGCTCCTGGGCCCCACAGCGTTTCAGACCTGGTTAGCCATCCGCCACGAGGACATGCGCCGCACCAAGACCGAGTGGACGCCGCCGATGACCTTCAGCGTCAGCCACCTGGCCCGCAAGGCGGCCAAGGGCGACCGCAGGAACATCACCGGCGTCTGGCGCGCCTGCCGGGCGGCGAGCATGAGGCAGCGCGGGGAACCGTGCGCCCACTGCGCGGAACGGGGCGGCCAGATCGAGGCTCCGCACAGCTGCCGCTACTGGTCGCCGGGTGCCCTCGACCGGCTGCAGGCCGAGGGCGTGGCCATCGTGGAGCGGCGGGGCGAGGGGCTGCGCGTCACCTACCGGGTCCGCGTCTTTACGCTGCTGCCCCTCCTGACGCCGGCGCAAGTGGCCGGCCTGCACCCCACGACCCAAGAGGCCCACAGCCGCTGGCTCCTGCGGCAGGGCCTGGACCCGGCGAGCTGGGAGCGGCTCACGGTGCGCCACCTGGCGCTGCCGCCGCTCTGACGGGGAGCCGGTGGGCACCGGGCGAAACCAGCCGCTCTTTC
>JBFYTF010000636.1:0-7253 GCA_041300865.1 Anaerolineae bacterium | reverse complement strand
GAGTTCCTGTGTTTGACGGTCAGCGTCGACCACGACATCGTGGACGGTGCGCCCGCGGCACGATTTGCCAACCGGTTGGCGGAGCTGATCGAGTGCGGCCACGGCCTGAGCGGCGGGCCTGAGCCTGAAGGGGATGGGCCGGGCCCCGGTTAGCGGATAGCTGCCGGCTCGCAGATGCCGGCCGAGACAGTCAACGCCTGCCCGGCGGTCGTGCAGGCAAGCCGCTCGAGCCCGAGCCGCGCCGCGACAGCGCGGGAGTGTGAGAACCCTATGCCGATCGCCATTGTCACCGGATTTGAGCCGTCCAAGGATTACCAGGCCAACCCCTCGCAAGAGATTGCCCAACAGCTCGACGGCTGCCGGGTCGGCGGCTTTGAGGTCGTCAGCCGGATCCTGTCGGTCGAGTGGGCCCGGGACGCGGACATCCTGTTGCCGGCCATCGACGAGCTGCGGCCGGCCGTCGTCCTGTGCCTTGGGCTGGCCGGCAGCGCGGCGCACGTCTGGATCGAGCGCCTGGCCGTGAACCTGCGGGCAGCGGGCGAAGGACGCCACCTGCCCATCGTCGCCGACGGCCCGGTCGGATACCTGGCGACGATCGACCCGGATGCCGTCAGCGAGGCGATGACGGCCGAGGGGGTGCCGGCCAAGCCGCACGTCTACGCCGGAGATTACCTCTGCAACCACGTGTTTTACCAGGCGCTCCACCACTGCGCGACCCGCGAGCTTTCGACCCGCGCCGGCTTTGTCCACCTGCCGCTGTCGGCCGAGCAGGCCATCGCCGAGAACCGCATCGGGACACCGGTGCTGCCCCTCGAGACCATGCTGCGCGGCGTCCGCGCGGCGCTGGCGGTCTGCTAAGGCGAGAAGCCTGCGGCCAAGGCCGCAAAATCAACCCGCAAGAGGCCGATTCCCCGGCCATTTCGTGCCGTCGGAACGCAAAATTCGCCGGGCAGTCACGTTTCGCGCACGGCATACCCCTATAATAAGCCCACGTTCTACACTGCGGACGCACACAGCGGCCGAGGTTTTCCGCGGCATACGCCGGTTCGCCCGTGTAACTGACGAACGGCACTCGTGCGCTGCCTCAAGTCATGCAGGGGGCCAGGACAGGCAGGTCCTGACCATGCAGCTCGTGGAGCGCATCAATCTCAGGGTGCGGCAGTTTGGTGCTTTGCGCCCATGGAAAGAACAGAGGAGCTTGAAATGAAATCACAGAAACTGCTGTCCGGGTTCATGTTGGCAGCCCTGTTGCTCGCCGCCGGCGGAGGCGGGGTCGCCGTCGCGGCTGACAACCTGGCGTCGAAAGGCCAGGTGCCCGGGCTCGACCTCGATGCGCTGGTGGACCTGTATTACTACGACCACGACGAGGTCGCGGCGCCCAAGTACGACATCCCCGGGCTCGACCTCGACGCGCTGGTGGACCTGTATTACTATGACCACGACGAGGTCGCGGCGCTCAAGTACGACATCCCGGGGCTCGACCTCGATGCGCTGGTGGACCTGTATTACTACGACCACGAGGTCTCGGCGCCCACGTACGACATCCCCGGGCTCGAGCTCGACGCGCTGGTGGACTTGAATTACTACGACCACGACGAGGCCCGGTCGCCCTAGTCCAATCCAGGTTCGCGAGCCCGATGAAGAGGCACTGGCGGCACTTGGCTACCAGCGGGTCACCTGTCACGTACAGGGCCATTCCAGTGTCAGGCGCTTGGACCACGTAATGCACGAAAGGGGCGAAAGCCACGAAAGGCGTGCGCTCTTTTCGTGTTTTCGCGTTGTTGCGTGGCCTTCGCGGTCCAAGTGTCTGCCGATGTACGCGCCACGGCGACTGCCAACTCTTATGTAAAATTACCCAGCGGTACGACCTGGCCCTGAAGCGTCGATGACAACCCCCTGCGGCCGCTCGGCGTGGCGCTTTAACCGCGACAGGCGGCAGGCCTGGCATGCACTGCGGGGCCGGTTCGCGGGATTGCCCGGGATGCGAGGCCCAGTTCCCTACGAATGAGGATCGGTACGAACCGCGCCGCGGATGTTGGCCAGGTGCTCGTAGGCGTGGCTCAGCGGGTGGTCCTCGATAAAGTATTGGGCAGTGAGCGGCGCACCCCAGTGCAGCGACACCGGCGCAGCCCGGTCGAGCTCCACGTCGCTCAGCCCCCGGATGGCATTGACCACCAGTTCGCTGTTCTGCCGCAGCAGGTCCAGCGTCTCCTGCTTGCCGCAGCTCGCATGCGCCCGCGCGTGCTCGGCGTTGATGTCGTTGACGGCGTCGAGCGTGACGCCGCTGATGGGCTGGCCTGACGCGAGGACCTTGACCAGATCCAGCTCCAGAGGCAGCATACTGGCCACGTGATGCACCACCACGTTCACGGTCCGCCTGTCGTTTGGGCAGTCCGCTCGCCACTCCGCCTCCGGCAGCGCTTGGACAAAAGCGATCAACTCACGGTGTCCTCGGGCTACGCGCTCGGCAAGTGCTTGCGCTCGCTGGCTCATGTCTCCCTCCTGAATCCCGCAAGCCATTCGGGTTGAGTGCTTTCAAGAACCGCCCGCACATCGGGCAAATCCAGGAAAGACGCGCGCAAGGCCGGCTGATGGATGTGGCCGGCAATGACGCGGAGGTTCTCCTGCGCGCGATTGCGCAGAGATAGGGCCTCCTTCGGATCGTCCTGCATCTGACCGAGGGCGGCCAGAATGCGCCAGAGGGTGCGTCGCGACCCAATCTCCTCGGCCTCGGTCCAGGCTTCCAGAAGCCGACTCCGCGCAGCCTCTTCCTGACCCAGGCCGCGCAGCGCCTGCCCCTGCCAGTACAACGCCTCCGACAGTCCCAGGCGCATGCCGTACTGGCGTAGACGGGCGAGCAGGTCATTCGCTGCGGCCAGGCCTCCGTCGTAGTCTCTCCGGCAGAAGGCGAGCTCGGCTTCTGCCCAAAGAACAGGCAGGTAAAAGGTGGCCCCGGAGCCGCGAAAGGCTTCTCTTTTGCCCTCCTCGATGGCCACCTCCGCCCCGGCAAGATCCCCTTTCAGCACGTACAAGCTAGCCAGGACGCCGAGGGCAGAAGCGACATGCAGCCTGAAGCGGTGCACCTCGGCCGCGTTCAGAGAGAACCTTGTCCACTCAAGGCCCTCATCGAGGGCACCCAGATCCCCATACGCTCTTCCCAGAAGGATGGATGGATAGGTTTGGGAGACAAGAAAGCCAGCCAACGCTCCCAAACGAACGCTCTCTTCCGATGCCGCGATGGCCCGGCTATATTCGCCGCGCGCGCGGAAAGCATCGCCGACAGCCCACCGGCTGTACGACTGGCCCCAGAGGTTCTCTATGGCCCGGCTGGTTTGAAAGGCTTGCTCGGAGAGGGCGATGGCGCGCTCATATTCGCCTGCGTAGACGTGAGCGACGCACAAGCCACTGAGGCTGTCGGCCAGCATGGGGGTGTTGCCCACAGCGTGCCACAGCTCGCCGGCTTCCTGAAGCGCCTCCCTCGCCTGGTCGAGGCGCCCGCTGTAGAGGTAGATCAGGCCTCCCAGATCGTTGAGGGTTTGAGCCGTCTGTTCCCGCAGGCCAAGTTCACGGGCCAGGGCCAGAGAACGTTCGCCGCACTCGATGGCCTCTGCCGATCGATTGGTATAGTGGTTGCCTAGCGACAGGCTCCAAAGGATCTCGGACTCGGCTGCCCGGTCACCCAGCTCACGGGCGAGGGCCAGAGCTCTCTGGCCCAGGAGTCGTGCCTGATCCGGTTGGTAGACCGCAGTGGGCACCGATTGGATCGTGGTGCGGGCCATCAACGATGCCAACTCCATGTGCCGGTCAGCGCGCTGGTGAGCCACCGTCTCCATGGCTTCGTAGGTGGTGAGGACTCGGTCGAACTGCGATTCCAGCTCCAGCGTCCGTCCCAGGCGTGTGTAAAGAAGGGTCAAAGCCTCGGCATCGATGTCGATCTGGCTCGCCAGATCGATCGCCTCGCTGTAGTGAGCAATCGCTTCGGAATTGGCGTAGACGCGCGCCGACGAATCCCCGGCCCGCTCAAGATACTTGATCGCCTGTACCAGGCGGCCTGCTTCCCGAAAATGCCTCGCCAGGTGGACTGCAATCTCGTCGGTGCGGCCCGCGTACACCTTCTCCAGGGCATTCCCGACCGCCTCGTGCAAGTAGGCCCGCTCTACCGGGTCGAGGCTGTCGTAGAGGTACTTCTGGAACAGGTTGTGGCTAAAACGATAGTGGGCGATCCGTTTCTCGCCCAGGCGCTCCACGCCGCTGGCCTGTACGAGTCGATGATTCCTGGCAAGATCACCACTCAGCACACCCACCATCTCTGCCTCGCCGACCTTGCGCGCCTGGGCCAGGACCTCGGCGGTGAACTCTTCCCCCTCTACGCTCGCCGTAACCAGAACGCTCCTTTGCGCAGGGTCCAGGCGGGTGATTCGCCTCTCAATCACGCCTTCCACTCGGCTGGGGAGGGTATCCCAGGTGATGCTTGCGCTTTGGACCCAGCGGCCGCTTTCGTCCTGACGGACGGACCCGTGCTCTTGCATGTCCCGGAGCATTTCGAAGGTAAAGAGCGGATGCCCTTTGGTTGTTCGGGCCAGCTCAGCCCGAAAGTCGCCACCCAGCCGGTTGGGTTCGCTGTCGAGAAGTGCGTCGACAAAGGCACGCTCTTCTCCCCAATCGTGTCCCAGGTACACCCACACGTCGCCGAAGCGGCGTTTGAACTCCGCGAGGATGCTGACCAGTGGATGCGCCTGACCGTCCGGGCCCGGGGAGACGTCCTCCGGACGGTAGGCACACAGGATCAGGATGTGGCTGTCGGCGAGCCTGCGGCTCAGGTGAAACAGCAGGCTGAGGGAGGAGAGGTCGGCCCAGTGCAGATCGTCCACGATCAGCAATAACGGCCGTTCTCGCGAGACGGTCTGGAGGAGATTGGCCACTTGCTCAAAGATGCGCGCCTGATCCATGCCGCACGCCCCATGGCCGCCGCGCTTGGTCGCCATGGCCTCGTTTAGTCGTTTTAGGAGGCCCGGGCCCACCGCTTCATGGGCCGCAGCCCGCAGCAAAAGTTCTTCTCCGGGAACCAGGGTACCGATCAGATGGCGTCCCTCCGCCAACAGGGCTTCGACGATCCGCGGCAGAAAACGCCAAAGTCTAAGCGCTTGGAACCGCGTGACGCGACCGGCAGCCCAGCCTTGCTCCACGTCGGCACAAAGCATGCGCAGGATCCCGCGGAAGGGAAGGTAAGGATCACCGGCTTCCGTGAACGTGGTGCAGACTCCATAGGCAACGAGCAGCTCAGGGTAGACCTCCTGAGCGTAGCGGGAGAACTCGGCGAGCAAGCGCGTCTTGCCCCAGCCCGCCTCGCCGATGACAAAGGCCGCCTGCCCCTGCCCGGCGATGGCAGCCTCCAAGAACCCAGCTAGGCGAGCCACCTGGCGTTCGCGACCCACGAACGGTGCCCGAGGGCTGCCGGCGATGTCCGCGTCCGAGTCCAAGAAGGTCGGGGCCCGCGGCTCGAGCTCCAGGGGGGGGATCTCTGCTGCGCTGAGTGACTCCAGATCGCCAGTGCGTATGCGAGCGTACAGGGTGGAGGTCTCTGTCGCCGGCTCGACATCCAGATCCTCGGCCAGCATCCGGCGGCAGACTTCGTACTGAGCCAGGGCGGCACTGCGCTGGCCGCTGAGGGCCAGCCAGGTCATCAGCCGCCGGTGAGCCTCTTCACGCCACCGTTCGATCTCGAGGGACCGCCGGATCAGTGCCACGGCTCGGTCTAGGTCGCCCTGCCCGGCATAGTGATCAGCCAGCCTGTTCAGGGCGTTTAACATTAGCTCGCGCATGCGCGTCCGTTCGGACAGCCACCAGTTCTCGAAATCGGGGGCATTCCGCACGTAAAAGCCTGCCAGAAAATCGCCACGGTACAGCCTGATGGCACGCTCGAGGCGATCGGGTGTTTCGATGTCCGGCATCTCCCCAAGCGCGGTTTGAAACTCGGCCGCATCTAGCCAACAGGCAGCGCTCTCTGGCAGGGCGACGGTATCGCGCTGGATGACCAGGAAGGCTCCAAGATGCTCCCTTAACTGCTGCAGCGCTTTTCGCAGGTTGCCCCTTGCGGTTGCGTCCGGAACGTCACCCCACAACAGGGCAGCCAGGGCCGGGCGCGTGTGCCTGCGCCTCGTCATGGCCAGGTAAAAGAGCAGCGCCTGCGCCTTCGCGGAAATGGCTTCCTCGAGGGGCGCACCATTCAGGAGGATCTGAGGGGTGCCCAAGAGGCCTATCTGGAGCGCTGGCGACCTCGCCGTGCCGTTCTGGTGGTTGTATTGCATGTCCACCGCCGTTTCTCGCCAGCCGGACGCATTCTTCACGATAGAACCACGATGTGCGCACGGCGTATCCTTACAATGACATTGTACCATGAATTGCCGATGTAGGCAAGGGCCTGGCTTCTTTCCCGGTGAACGGTGGTTCGCTCGCGCGTTAGGCGAAACGTTATTCTTGCAGCGCCGCAAGCGTTCGTGAAGATCAGGACTGAGTGCTCCTGATCACAAGGGTCGGGAAGGCAGAGACAACCATGAACTGGTTCCTCTTGGGAAACTAGGTGATGAGTCAACTTAAAATGAAAGGGGAAACGAAATGAAGAAGCGAGTGTACGGATCACTGCTCTTGGCGGTCTTGCTGCTCGGCGTCGCTGCTGCGGTTGTCGTGGCGCGAGACCGGGGCGACCTGGGGATCGCCCGGGACGCGACGGCCCGCTATCAAAGTTTGGATGTCGCCGTCGAGGATGGGTACCAACAGCTCTTCGAATGCATCAGCGATCCGACAGAGGGAGCGATGGGCATTCACTACATCCGGCCGGATCTATTCGACGGCGATCTCGAACTCACCAAGCCAGAGGGCCTGGTGTACGAACCGCTGCCCAATGGCCAGCTTCGACTGGTGGCCGTCGAGTATGTCATCCCGGCGGCGGCGGGGTTGCGGAGTTGGCCGGCCACGTTCTTGGGGCAAACCTTGCAATTCAAGACGACCGTGGGCACCCACCCTGTTGATCCTGGCTACGGGCTGCACGTCTGGCTGTGGAAGCGCAATCCCAGCGGTACGTTTGCCGACTGGAACCCGAACGTGCTGTGCCCGAGCTGAAGGTTGCCGGCAGCCCTGGAGAAGGGGCAACCCCAGTCCCCGACGCACATCTGGGCGACTGAAACCGCAAGCTCGAACCCGGGCGCAGCGAACAATCGGGCACCAGGGTGTGGCGGGACCGGCGTGCAGGGCCG
>JBFYTF010000620.1:0-5090 GCA_041300865.1 Anaerolineae bacterium | reverse complement strand
CTCCCACCCCCTGGTTCTCCTCGCAGCGGTGATAGTGGATCCGCGCGTCGGCCAGGTAAGGGGTTACAGCCGGGCCTGTCTCGTCGGGCGAGCCGTCATCGACGATGAGCAGCTCCAAGATGTCGTATGACTGTCGCAGCAGGCTCTCAATTGCGCGGGCAACAAAGTGCGCCTGTCCATACGTGGGCATGAGCACCGAAACCGTGGGGGACATGGGGTCTCTCCTTTGCTAAATGGTCTGGGTGCGCCCGAAGAACGCGGCCGTGGCATTATCTCTTGCAGCCGGCGCCCTTTGGAAACGGTGGCCGCGGATCGCCAGATCCGCGGCGCAGCCCATGGGACATCGCGATGCCACGCGCGCATGCACGGCAAGCGTCCACGCGCCGGCAGCAGCCCGGGCCCGAAGTACGGAGCGGCTTGACACGGAGCGCAGGCTCGGGTAACATATCTCTTGATCATGCAACCAACAACGCTGCATCGATGCGCAGCAATGGATGTGGTTCTGAGAAGCCGGTTTACGGACATTATCATGACTTGGCACATGATCAAGGACTGAGAGGGATCCAGCAATGATGCCACGAGCCGAATATCCGCGGCCACAGTTCACCCGCGAGGACTGGTTGTCTCTCAATGGTGAATGGGAATTCGAGGTTGACGCGGGCGACAGCGGCCTGGGCCGCGACCTGCTCGAGCGCCCGTTAAGGGATCGCATCGTGGTCCCCTTTTGCCCGGAGTCGTCCCTTTCGGGCATTGGCTGCGTCGACTTTATGCCCGCCGTCTGGTACCGCCGCACCCTCCAGATCCCTGAGGCCTGGCAGGGCCGGCGGGTTCTGCTGCACTTCCAGGCGGTAGACTATGACGCCACCGTCTGGGTGAACGGCTCGCTTGCCGGCCGCCACCGGGGCGGCTTCACGCCGTTCACCTGCGACCTCCAGGGCATCGCCCGGCCGGGCGAGACAATCACCATCGTCGTCCGCGCACGCGACGACTCCCGGCTGGCGCAGCCGCGTGGCAAGCAGTCGCAGCGGTATGAGAACTATGGCTGCCTGTACACTCGCACGACAGGTATCTGGCAAACAGTGTGGCTGGAGCCGGTGCCGGCTACCGCTCTGCAGCGTCCGCGCCTGACGCCCGATCTCGCCCAGGGCGTGATCCGCCTCGAGCAGCCCCTGGACGGCAGCCCGAGGAGCCTGGCCGTCCGCGCCCGGCTGTCCGACGCCCAAGGTCCTATCTGCAGCGTAGAGGTGCCGGCTGACACAGGGACGGTGCCGCACCTGGACATTGGCATTCCTGAGGAACGCCGCCGGCCCTGGTCCCCGGCCGACCCGCACCTGTACGACGTCGAGATCGAGCTGGTCGACGCCCACGGCGCCGTTCTTGACCGCGCCCGCAGTTACGTCGGGCTGCGCAGCGTCGGGTTTCGCGGTAAAGCCTTTGTGCTCAACGGGGAAGTCCTGTTCCAGCGCCTCGTGCTGGACCAGGGTTATTATCCGGATGGCATCCTGACCGCCCCCGACGACGAGAGCCTCGTCCGCGATATCCTCCTGGCCCAACAAGCGGGCTTTAACGGCGCCCGGCTGCACGAAAAGGTGTTCGAAGAGCGGTTCCTGTACCACGCAGACCGCCTGGGCTACCTCGTCTGGGGCGAGTTCCCTGACTGGGGCTCCGCGGGCCGCGGCCCCGCCGACGACCACCACCGCCCCGGGGTGACGTATGTGACGCAGTGGCTCGAAGTGTTGGCACGGGACTATTCCCACCCGTGCATCGTCGGCTGGTGCCCCCTGAACGAGACCGATCAGCCCCTGTCGGACCGTATGACTGAGCTCGACGACGTGACGCGGGCGATGTTCCTCGCGACCAAGGCTGCGGATGCGACCCGCCCTGTCCTCGACGCCTCGGGCTACAGCCACCGCGTGCCCGAGACTGAAGTCTATGATTGCCACGATTACGAGCAGGATCCCGTCGCCCTCGCCGCGCATCACGCCGGACTGGCTGACGGACGCGTCTACTACAACGGGCCGGCCGAGCGCCCATGGTCTGTGCCATACCGCGGCCAGCCCTTTTTTGTCAGCGAGTTCGGCGGCATCTGGTGGAACCCCGAGCCCCAGCCGGGAGAGCAGTCGTGGGGCTACGGACCAAGTCCCGAGAGCCTCGAAGAGTTCTACGCGAGGTTCGAGGGGCTGTGCTCCGCCCTGTTGGACCACGAGGAGATGTTCGGCTACTGCTACACGCAGCTGACCGACGTCTGCCAGGAGCAAAACGGGATCTATACCTACGAGCGCGGGAACAAGTTCGACGTCGACCGGCTGCGCAGGACACAAGAACGGATGGCCGCTATCGAGGCCAGGGCGGCAACCGGCGCGGCCATCCGCTTGACGGGCAGTTCCTTTTCCGGTCCCCATAATGGACGGACACGACCAGGGCATCCTAAGCCGCAGCAAGTCGAGGAGTCATCCCCCGCCTGATCCCCATCGTCAGTTAGGCCTTGAGTCTGAGAGCCACCGGCTTGGCAGCGACGGGCTGCGCCATGGGTTCGCCGACGGGCCCGGCAGCGGGCTCCGTGTTGGGCGAGCGGTGCAGGGCAGCCACGTCGACTTCCCGGGATCCGAGCAGCCGCACGAGGGCTGGGTAGTCGATCGTTTCCTCGGCGAGCAGCGCGTCCGCCAATTCGTCGAGCTTCTTGTGGTTCTTCGTTAGAAGCCGGATCGCCCCCTCGTGGTGCTGTCTGAGGACGTCCTTCAACTCCTGGTCGATCTGGGCGGCCATGGACTCACTGTACTCCCGGCCCTGTCCCAGGTCATAGCCGAGGAAGGGCTGTTCGGAGCCGGCCTCAAAGGCTGCGAGGCCCAGGTCACCCATACCCCAGCGGGTGATCATGTGCCGCGCCAGGCGCGTCGCCTGCTTCAGGTCATTCTCCGCCCCGGTGGTCACCTCGCCCAGCGCCAGCTCTTCTGCTGCGCGGCCTCCAAGCAAGACCGAGAGCCTGGCCTGCAAGTAAGTGCGAGTGTAGTTGTACCGGTCCTCGCCGGGCAGCTGCGCCGTGACGCCAAGTGCCTGGCCCCGGGGGGTGATGGTCACCTTGTGCACCGGATCGGCGGCGGGCGTCAGCCAGGCGACGAGGGCGTGGCCGGCCTCGTGGTAAGCGATCGTGCGCCGGTCGCGCTCGCCGAGAAGGAGCGGCCGGACCCCACCCATGAGTACCTTGTCGATGGCCTCTTCAAAGTCGGCCATTGTCACCCGGACGCGGTCCTTCCGGGCGGCCAGGATAGCCGCCTCGTTGCAGAGGTTCGCCAGGTCGGCTCCGCTGAAGCCCATGGTGGTACGGGCCAGGAGGGCCAGGTCGACGTCCGAGTTGAGCGCCAACGCCCGCGAGTGGACCTCAAGAATGGCCTGGCGGCTGCGGCGGTCGGGCAGCGACACGGTAACCTGGCGGTCAAAGCGCCCGGGCCGCTGCAGCGCCGGGTCGAGCACGTCCGGCCTGTTGGTCGCGGCCATGACGACGACCTCTGCCCGCTCGTCAAAGCCGTCCATCTCTACGAGCAGTTGGTTGAGCGTCTGCTCGCGCTCGTCGTTGACGTTGCCCACGCCGGTGCCCCGGCGGCGGCCGACAGCGTCCATTTCGTCGATAAAGATGATGGCCGGCGCTGCAGATCGGGCCTGGTTAAAGAGGTCCCGAACGCGGCTGGCGCCCACGCCGACAAACATCTCGACAAATTCCGTGGCATTCAGATTGAAAAAGGTTGCATTGGCCTCGCCGGCGACGGCGCGCGCCATGAGGGTCTTGCCCGTGCCGGGCGGCCCGACGAGCAGGATTCCGCGCGGGATGCGCGCGCCGACGGCGTGATACTTTTCCGAATTCCGCAAGAAGTCAACAACGTCTTTCAGCTCCGACTTGGCCTCCTCGGCCCCGGCCACATCGTCAAAGGTGACCGTCATGCGATTTCCTTCCTGGCGGCGCGCCTTGCTCGCGGCAAAGCCCATGTAGCTGTTCGACGAGCCCTCGGGCGATTTGTTGCGCATCCAGAAGAGCAGCCCCACAATGAGGAGCATGGGCAGGGCGCTCATGAGCAGAATGGACATCATAGGGCTCGCGGGTGGCGCGACGTCCACGTGAACCCCCTGTTCCTCCATAAGCTGCATCAGGCGGGCATCGCCGACTGCTTCAGGGAACGAAGTCGTGAAGCTTCTGTACAAGCCAGGTCCCTGAGATCCGGTGGGGTTTGGCTGCGTGCCGGGCTGCTGTTGGTAGCCGACCACCGCCTGTGCCGGCGCCACACCCAATTCTTCAGCCGACACGGGCTCTACAAAACTGCCCGAGATTCGGCTGCCTGCGATCTGCACGCGGGCAACGTTCCCCTCCCTGACCTGGGCCACGAACCCGCTATAGGGGACGGTGCTACCCGTCGGCCCTCTGTCCGCGAACATCCAAAATGCGCCACCTATGAGGAGCATGACGATCACACCCCACGTCCAACCCGGTATTTGCCTTTTCTTGTCCGTCTCGCTTTGCATTATTGCGACTCCTGCACCTTCGAGGCCGCGGTCGACCGGTACACATCGCGCCGCCCGATAAAGACCGCGGCCCCAGATCTCCCTCTGATATGACGGGAGTTTGGGGCTCCCGCAACTGCATTTTACAACGGAAAGGCAGTACCGGACGGGTGGAGTCGGTTGTAAGACAGGTCGAGTTTGGTTGGAAAACCGGCAGGCTTCCGGAAATGTATCCAGATCTATACCCCGGAATATAACCAGGATACATTGTCCCCGCGTCACCGAGGGGGTATAATGTGCGGGCAGGGAATGCGCACCGCTGAGCGGCAGCAGGCGTCTGAGCAGATTGGCCTGTCAACCGCGTCGCCGGCTGGTGAGCGTTGCTCTCTGTCTCGCGGTAGCCGCGAACCATCTTTGGCGGCGTTGTGCCGCCAGCCAACTCGAGAAAAACTGGAGGGCAAAATGACAAAGGGACGGCCCATCAAGGATCTCAAGGGCAAGACCGTGGTCAATGTAACCACCGGGGAAAACCTGGCCAAGGTCGCCGACACGATGATTGACTCCAACAGCACGCGCGTGGCCGCGGTCGTAATCCAGGT
>JBFYTF010000602.1:0-5756 GCA_041300865.1 Anaerolineae bacterium | reverse complement strand
ACATGCGGGCTCCCCGCCGCGGTAGACTGGGCGATGACCTTGCACTTGAGGCAGGTGCCGCGCCCGGCACAGGGCTGCTCCAGCGGTAGGCCGGTGGCAATGATGGCCTCGCCCAGGTTGGCATCCCCCGGTACGTCGACCGAGCGCTCGTCACTGCCATAGACAACGGTTACCTTCATGATCGTCTTCTCCTCTCCTACTGCCAATGCCGCCCCATCTCTTCCAGCTCGCGGGCCACTTCAGGCGGCAGGGGTGCGGGGGTATGCTCCATGACCTTCAGCGTCTGCTCGCGCAGCCGGTCCTCGAATCCCCTGGCCCCGCCCACCTGATCCGTAGACCGGGCATAGATCGACCGGTCAAACAGCCTTGAATACCAGACGTCGCGAAAATGCTTGAGGGTGTGGTCTTCCTGCAAATAGTGCCCGCCCGGACCAACGCGGTCGATGAGATCCAGGGCAAGGGTCTCGTCGCTGAGTGGCACACCACCCATGAACTGCCTGACCATGTGCAGCACCTCGTGCACCAGGACGATGTAGGCCGGGGACGCCACGGAGCCGTGGTCGAGCCAGCCGGCGTCGTGGACCAGATTCGCGCCGCTCAGGGCCGAGCTCAGGCAAGAGAAGGCGGCCTCGGCCGCTGCCTGGGCATCGGGGACCTTGCTGTCGGAGCAGCCGGCCGTGCCAAAGAACGGCAGCCGGTAATGCTGCGCAAGCTGCGCCATGGCCGCCACCATCAGGCTCATCTCCGGTGCGCCGTAGGAAAAGATGGTGGTCCGCATGTCCATGATGGTCGCAAAGGCGCCATAGATAAACGGCGTCCCGGGCCGGACGAGCTGGGCCAACACCAGCCCGCTCAGTGACTCGGCACTGCCCTGAACGATCTCGGCGGCAAAGGTCGAGGGCGCGGTGCTGCCGCCTTGGGGCGCGGGATAGTTGATCAGGGGAATGCCCCTCTCGGCACAGAAGAGGATCTTTTCCACAGCCGGGTCGTAGTAGAGCAGCGGCGAGATGGGCTCGGAATAGTGGACAATGGTAGGCGCCTGTCGAAAGCGCTCCTCGCTCCCGGCGATGGCCAGGGCCATGGCATAGATGTCGCGGACGCTGCTGACGTCCTTGCAGCAGAAGACCAGGGGCTTTTCGGTGTAGGTCAACACCTGGCGCGCAATAACCCGGTCAGCGACGTCGGGTGGCACGTCGTCGGCCATGCCAATCGTCATCACCCAGGTGTAATTCGGGAGGGCGTCGGCCACGGTTGTCGTGATCCGGCAGTGGTCGCTGGTGAACCGGGAGCGCTGCCCGCTGCCCGGATCAAGGTAGTCGATGCAGTCGACGCTGGGGCCAAACCAGACCCTGTCGCCCTCCAGCGCTACGGCGCGCTCGCCGTTCCTCTTGCCCAGCACGACGCGCGGCGGCGCCTGATGGATGGCATCTTCCACGAGCCAGGAGGGCATCCGGACCCGCTTGCCGTCCACCCGCGCCCCACCGCCATGCAGGATTTCCACGGCCCGCGCATGCGTGATCTGCACACCGGTCCGCTCCAGCAACTCCAGGGTTGCCAAGTGGAGCTGCTGCACCTGCTCTTCGCTCAGGACGGCCAACCTGGGCGTGAACGACAGGCCACCTCTGGCGGTAAACGCATTTGAGATCATCGCTTGTCCTCCTCCGCAGCAGCTACAGGGGCAGCCATGTGCCGATGCCGCTCCCCAAGGCCTTCTTGTACACCAGGGGCGCGACGGCAATATCGTCAAGGGCCAGGCCCAAGTTGGCCGTCATCGTCCGCTCCTCCCGCGTTTCGCGGCCCGGCTTCTGGCCGGTGACCAACTCGCCCAGCTCGGCGTAAACCGGCGGGATGTCCTGGAAATAGCCGGCCTGCTGGTAATAGAGGAGCTGCGCCAGGTCGTCCGTGCAGAACTTCGAGGCCTCCTTCAGGGCAGCTCGCTGCCAATAGGAGTCATAGTCCACCAGCGCAGCAAAGGCACCCTCACCCAGCCATCCGGCCTGGATCGTCGCGTGGGGTTGCTTGAGGATCGGCCCGGCGGTTACCACCAGGTCACAGCCGGTCACGGCGTCCCGGGGCTCGGCCACGGCATCGACCTCCAGCCCAAGCTGCTCGCTCATCTCCCGCGCATAGCGCTGGGCCACCTCGGGTCGCACGTCGTAAGCCCGGACCTTCTTCAGGGGAAAGAGCACGTTGAGAGCCTCCAGGTTTGCGCGCCCCTGGACACCACAGCCCAAGATACCGGCCGCGGACGAGTCAGACCGTGCGAGGTAGCGGGCTGCCACCGCCGTGGCGGCCCCCGTGCGCATGGCAGTGATCCAAACGCAGTCCATGACGGACAGGGGCAGGCCCGTCTCGACGTCGTTCAGGATGAGCAGCCCGTTGATGTACGGCACGCCTCGCCGGTAGTTCTCCGGATAGCCACTGACCCACTTGACGCCCGCCGCTTGCAGGGCGGGAATATAGGCTGGCATGGCGTGGATAAAGTTGTCGCTGCCCCCCGGGTGAATCCCCGGCTTGGGCGGCATCTCGACATTGCCCCGCCCCTTCTCGCGAAAGGCGATCTCCAGGGCAGCAATGATCTCGGCCATGGTCACGCCCAGGGCCTCGACGTCAGCGTAGGACAGGTAGAGCAAACGCTTATTGGTCACGATGGATCCTCCATGATGTTGTGGCAGGCAGCAAATGCGCGCGGGGCAGCCCCGGTCAGCCTGACGCTTCTCCTTCTTCGAGGATTTGGTGCACCTGCGTGTAGAAGGCGGCCACGTGCTCGCGCATGATTGCCTCCGCGAGCCCGGGGTCGTGCGCCTGGATGGCCGCTACGAGGTTGACGTGTTTCTCGACGGCTGTAGGCAGGAAGCCCAGGCGCGGCAGAGCCAGGTACCAGAGCCTTTGGGACAGGCCAAAGAGCCGTTCCAGTGACTCGGCCAGGTACTTGTTGTGTGCAGCCCGGGCCACGGCCTCGTGGAACTTGTGGTCGACGTCGAACTGCCGGCGGCTGTCTCCGGCCGGAGTCTGGGCCTGTTCCTGGCGGAGGGCCTCGAGGATGACGATATCGTCGGGGGTGGCGCGCTGCGCCGCCAGCCGGGCGCTCAGGCCCTCCAGCGCCAGCCGCATCTCGCTGAGCTGCTCCAGGTCCGGGATGTTGAGATCGCTTACCAGGATGCCGTGGCGCGGGGTGATGAGTACCAGGCCATCGTGCACGAGCCACTTCAGTGCCTCGCGGACTGGCACGAGCCCCATGTCGAGGCTGGCGGCCAGCTCCTGCTCGTTAATTACTGAACCCGGCGCGAGCTGCAGCGTAGTGATGCGCTCCCGGATGAGGTCGTATGCGCGCTTGGTGTCTATACGTTCCAGTTCCATTCTTCTTTCCTCTGGTTCTCCCAGCTCATCTCGTCAGCCTCGGATTGCCCATCGCCTTCGCGCGAATGCGGTAGGTATCGAGGCCGTCAGTCAGCTCCTCGACTGTGACCTGGGGATTATCCGCGCCGGAGCGCAGCGCCGCCCCGAGGGCCCTCTGCCGGCTCAGCGTTCGGGCGTGGGCGAGCGCCTGGTCCAACTCCTCGAACTCGTAGCGCTCGTCGTGGGCCTGCACGTAATAGCCGAAAACCTCCAGTCCCGAACGGGAGAGCTGGGGATAGATCAGCAGCTCCTCTTCGACCATTACGCTCCCGGCGATGGCGCCGACGGCGTTCGCCACCTGGTGATGCTCTGGCAGGAGGAGCTCGGTGTGCAGCGCCTCGGCGACAGGCGGCAAGAAGATGCCGGCCGGGGCGCCGATGCCGATCATGGGCTTGCTGAGGCGCATGCTGGTCTCGAGATGGGGATGGGCGCGGTAGACGCTGTTGTAAAAGAACCAACGGGCCATGTCGCGGTCGGCCCCATCCAGAGAGCGCTTCCGGTCACCGAGCTGCAGTGGGCGCTGGGCCAGAAAGGTGAGGATAGCGTGCAAGATTACCTCGCTGGCCTGAGACCACACGTCCCGGCGCACCTCGTCGGGGTCGCGGAACTGAAACTGGCAAAATACCTTCCAGGCCAGGGCCGAGGCCTCCACGTCCCACACGTCGTAGCGGCCCTCGATGTGCATCAAGTCAGTTGATGTCAGGCCTGCCCGGCCCACAATCTCCCGCCGGAAGAGCTCGGGCACCCCCACCTGTGCCACGTGGAGGAGCTTCAGGTCCTTCAAAATTTCAGGCACCGCTCGCGGCCCGTTGCTGAGCAGGGCCAGCAGCTCTTGCTCTCGCGTCGAGCGAGGCTCGGCAGAGCCGGAGGGGTCTCGGAGCAGAAACCAGTACTCCAGCCAGTCGGGCGTGGCCTGTGCCCATGTGCGTAGAGCCAGGGCTTTGAGCTGGCGATGCACCTGGGGATATTTCCAGGCGAGATAGGCCAGCGGTGTAACGCGCTCCGGCCCGAGGAGGATTTGTTTGTCGTGCCCCAGGCCAATGTGGCTGTCGCCGCCGAGGGCGATGGACAGCAAATTCGCGGCCTTGACCGACGTCTTGTAATCGCCGACTGTTGCCCCTTCCTCGCTAACCGTCACCTGCCCGTTCACGATGAGCGCAATGTCGGTCGTCGTGCCGCCCACGTCGACGATGAGGGCGTCGTCGTTTCGCGACAGAAATCGCCCCCCAATGGCGCTGGCTGCAGGACCGGAATGGATCGTCTCCACGGGTGTGCGCGCCGCGAACTCGTCGCTCATCAGCGTGCCGTCGCCCCGGACGACCATCAGGGGTGCGTCGATCCGGCGCCGCTCCATGGCGCGCCGCACGGCAATGACAAAATCCTGCAGCACGGCCAGCAGCGAGGCGTTGAGAGCCGCGGTCGTGGCCCGTTCCACCGAGCCGAGCTTCGTGGAAAGCTGGTGGCCAAGGACCACAGGCAGGTCACAGACGCTGGAGATGGCCTTGTAGGCCCGGTTCTCGTGCTCGGGGTTCAAGGGGCTGAAATAAGCAGAAACGGCGATGGCGTCCACCTTGCCTCTGAGCTCGACGACCCTGGCCAGAATCCCCGGCAGATCCAGGGGAGCCTTCTCGCGGCCATATAGATCGTGCCCACCATCAAAAAAGTAATAGTTGGGGGTCGCCAGGCGGCCATCCAACTTGAAGCGGCTGAGAAGCTCCGGGTCATAGCCGACGAGGAGCAACGCGACCCGCTTGCCCTTGCCCTCGGCGATGGCGTTGGTCGCCAACGTCGTCGAGACAGAGACCATGCGGATTGCCGTCGGGTCGTCGATGTGGATGCCCTCGATGACCTCTTCGATGCCGATGGAAAAATCGCGCTTGGTGGTCAGGCTCTTGTGGCTGGCCAGCACACGCCGCGACTCGTATTCCAGCAGCACGCCGTCGGTGTAGGTACCCCCAGTATCAATGCCCAATACCAGGTGGTTGGGCGAAGCATTCGTGTCCAAAGCTTTTCCCTATCACTTGCGGTCCGCACATCCGAGGACCGACTGTCCTTCCTCCCGGTGAGCCGGTGCAAGCCCCCGGCGTCCCTCTCGGTTCTGAGGCACCACCACGAACGGCAGCCTACGTCCGCTGCGCACCGCTGTCCTTGGACAGCTCAATGCGCGCCTCCGCGGGCAGAGCCAGCCCCGCCTCAACCTCGACGGCTTTGATGATGCCCACAGGAACGGGGCAGGCCGGGTGGTAGCAGTGCTTGGCGCCGGCTTTCAGCGCACGCGGCCCCTCGCCGCGAAAAGAGATCTCCTGGAAAGCATCGACCTCGGTCAGCTCGGCGGCCAGCGCCTGGATTGCCTTGCA
>JBFYTF010000546.1:0-2874 GCA_041300865.1 Anaerolineae bacterium | reverse complement strand
ACTGTGCGGCCAGGATCGCCTGGTCGATGTCGTACAGGATCTTGAGGCGATCCGAAAAGCGGCGAAGGTTCTCTTCGGCTTGAACCTGCTCCGTCACATCCCGGAAAATGGTGACCGAGCCGGTGACCCGCCCCTCGACGTCGCGGATGGGTGCGCTGTTAGCCATCAGGTCCCGCTCCTGGCCGTTCGGCCAGGTGATGCGCAACGCAGCGTCGCCCAGGTTCTCGCCGGCCGGCACCGGCCGGGCCGGCAGCAGATCCCGCGGGTCAAGGGGGGAGCCATCACGGCGGCGCAGGCCCAGCGAAGCCAGCGAGTCATAGTCGAGGCCGTGGAGCACCGGCCGGGCGTAGAGCCGTTCGGCAGCCGGGTTCGCCAGGACTACTTTCCCCTCCTCATCGGCCACGACGATCCCTTCCGGGGCGTTGTCAATGACCGCCCGCAGGCGCGCCCGCTCTCCGGCGAGCGCGGCCAGGATCCGCTGCCGCTCGGTCACATCGCGGGCAATGGACGACAGGTAGTCTACCTGGCCATCCTGCCCTCTGTGGGCGACGATCACCTTCGAAACCGGGATCTCCCGGCCATCCGCGTCCGAGATGGCGGCCTGGCCTCGCCAGATGCCCTCGCGCAGCGCCGTGGGGATCCCCTGCTCCTCCACGACGGCACCGGCTGCGGCCGGCAGCATGTCCCCGAACGTCAAGCCATCCAGGGGCGCATCGCCGGCCAGGCCCCGGGCACCCCGCGCCGCCTGGTTCATGTACAGAATTTTGCCCCCCGGGCTAAACATGAACACCATGTCAGGCGTGGCTTCCAGAATGGCGACGAGGCGGTCGCGGTCTTGTTGTGCCCCGACCTCCTCGGTGATGTCGTGGAAGGTGGCTACCGCCCCGGTAATCCGCGCTCCCCGGCAGACGGGCGCGGCCGAGGCGCGGATGATGCGCTCCCGGCCCGCCGCGTCGCAGAAGATGAGGTGCTCGCCCTGGACCACCTCGCCGCGCAGGGCGCGCGGCACTGGCAAATCCTCCACCGGCACAGGCCGGCCGTCCGGCGATTGAGCCGCCAGCTTGCCGGCCAGCTCGGCGTGTGTCTTGCCTGCCAGATCGAACCCGTAGAAGCTAACGGCCGAGGCGTTGGCCCGCTTCGCCCGCGTCGCGGCATCATAGACCACGACCGGATCGGCCATCGCCCCAAAAACGGCGCCCAGCTCCTCGGCTCTCTGCTCGGCCCGCGCCGCCAGCTCCTCGATCTGCTGCCGGGCCGCCACCTGGGCGGTGACCTGGTTGATCAACAGCAGAACCCTGTCCACCTGGCCTTCCGGCCCGGGCAGCGGCACACCGTCGATATCCCAGTAGCAGGTGGTGGGCGCGCAGCCCGGGCCGTCGTTCAACACTTCCTCGCGCAGCCCGACGACGGTCCCGCGGCGATACGCCTGGCCGAGCAGCTCGAGGATCGCCGGGCTGGCCTGGCCCAGGACCTCCGCCAGCGGCTCGGCCAACACCGCCCGCCCGGCGAGAAAGGGCAGGGCCTGGAAGGCCGCGTTGCACAGCTGCAGGCGATGATCGGGGCCATAGACCACGCCGATGGCCACCGGTGCCGAGTCGACGAGCCGCTCCAGGAACTCGCGCTGGCCGCGGTTTTCGTGCAGGAGCCTCTCCCGCTCCCGGCTCGCCTCGGTATGTGCGGTGATGTCGCGGATGAACCAACGCAGAATTGCCCCCTCGCCTGGCCCTCTGCCCGGAACCGGCCGGGCGGCCACGGTCAGGGCCGCCCGGAAGGCATGGTGCTCGCCCGTTTCGAGCTGCGCCGCCCAGTGCACCGGCTCTCTGGCAGCCAGCGCCTGGCTCACTTGGGCAAAGAAGGCTTCTCGATCGCCGGCGGCGACGAGAAGGACGAGGGGCTTGTTGACCAGGAGTGCTTCTTCGCGCCCCAGCAGCAGGCCGGCCGCGCGATTGGCCTCGAGGATGAACCCCTGGAGGTCGGTGACCAGGTACGCGTCGGGCGCAAACTGAAAGAGGTCCAGGTAGCGCTGCCGCTCGGCATTCAGCTTGTCTTCGGCGGCCAGCAGCTCTTCGTTTTGGGCGCGCAGCTCCTCCTCCGCGACGCGCAGCTCCGCGACGTGCTCGCGAAGCTGCTCCCGGGCGACGCCCAGCTCCTCGTTTAACTGCATCAAGCTCGCGGTCCGGTCGCCTGCTTCCTGCCGGGCACGAAAGTTTTGGCGCGCAATCTCGATGGCGGCATGCAGCTCCTGGGGGCGCGAGGGATCAAACACAAAGCCGTCCGGCTTGCTGGCGAGGGCCCGCCGGAACAGATCGTCGCCGGCGAGCTGCGCAGCGTAGAGCACAGGGAGCGCGTTTCGGCTCGTGATCTGCCGGGCCACGTCGACGCCGTCCAGCTCGTCCGCCCCGTTCAGGTCGATGAGCACCAGGTCGGGCCGGCTTTCCTGGATCTGGTGCAGCGCTTCGCCGGCCGAACTGGCCGGGCCGCAGACACCATAGCCCGCGCTCTGCAGGTAATCCCCCCATTTGTCGCCGATCCTGGCCGTGTGGGCGACGACCAAGACGCGAGCATCGGTCACTGTCGTTCCTCCTATTACAGCGTAGCGTGCAATGACGGTTCGCTTGGTAGATCGACAGTGATCGAGACCGGAGCAAAGCCCTGGGCAGTGACGGCATAGTCACGTGGCGTTAAGACGACTGGACACATTATAGCACAGGATACAACACTTGGCAATTACGAGATCGCTTGCTGTACGGTGGGGGGTCAATGGTCTAGAGGGAGCATGCTAACTGCCGAGAGCGGCTTTTGTGCCAACCGCCGGATTGTGATATGATGCCGGCGACAAATGATGTGTCTGGCTCAAACTGCTGCACATTAACA
>JBFYTF010000508.1:0-2525 GCA_041300865.1 Anaerolineae bacterium | reverse complement strand
AGCAGTGGTCAGATCTCGGGCGCTGGCTGCTAATGGTTGGAAGACTGGTGCCAGATGGGACAGGAGCTACGCTTCCGTGCCGCAAGTGAGCAGGTGATGCGCTCGATATCCGCGCCGCGCGAGCGCAGCGGATATCGTCTCGTGCGCTCTTTTGATCTACAGGCCGTCCGTACCAGGCAGTTGGAAGCCTGCGCCTGCTCGCATCACGGCACGGACGAATGCACTTGCCAGTACGTCGTCGCCCTTGCGTGTCCGCCGCTACGAGCTGGCACCAGCACCGCACCCCAGGGCTTTCCGCCGTACACTTCCAACGGCATCACACTGGTAACCTTGCAGTCGGTCTCCGGGACAGGCAGCAAGGACCGGCTGCACCTGACAGCTGTCGTTGGGGAGGCTGCCAGCGAGGTCGCGGATCCTGGCGTGGACAGGCCGGAAGGCGACGAGGTGCGAGAGCGAGGGGATGACGCGGCCAACCCCCATCTCGAACCCGGGCGCAAACCCGGAGCCGGCCAGGGGGTGGTGTGATGAACGGAGCGATAGCCGCAAAAGAGACTGCCAGGACGCGGGCGTGGTAGAACCGCCTGGCGCCGATCTATCATCGCGTGGTGCTACTCCACCTTGGCCGTGAAGCGCACCTCCACCCAGGGCTGCGCCGGGTCGTTGGTGGCGAACCAGACGAGCCGCACCACCTCCCCCTCTGTTGGGTGGAAGTCGGGATCGAATGTCACCGTCAGGTCGGCGCGCTGGCCGGGCGGGATGACGCTGCTGGAGAGCTCGGCAGTGGTGCAGCCGCAGGAGGTTACCAGGTTCTCAACCACCAGGTCGGCCGAGCCGGCGTTCTGTACGGCAAAGACGTGGGCCACGTCGGGCCGTTTGGGCACTCGCCCGAAATCATGGCTGGCGCTCGGCAGGTCAAGCCGGGGGACGGCCTGGCCCTCCGGCACAGGCTGCGGGACGGGCGTCTGCGCTGGGATGCGCCGCATGTCATGGCCACCCTTGAGCGGCCGCCTGGCTTCGGCCAACGGCAATAGCTCACCGGCCGCTTCCCCGCGGGAAAGCTCAGGCGGCTTGGCCAGAGCCGATTGCAGCAGGTTAGCGGACACGAGCACGGCGACAACGCCGAGGATGACGGCCATCCACACCACGGGACTGGCTCCACGCGAAGAGGCGCGCCGCCGCTGTTTCGCCCGCGCAGGAGCTGTCCTGGCCGGCCGTCTTGGTTTGCCGTTCATTCGCTTCTCAGCCATCGGTCTCTCCCTCATCACACGAACCAGATCAAGATAACTGCGCCTGTCGCGAGCATGGCCAGCCCGGTGAGCAGGCGCACCGGGCGGCGGGACGACTGCTCGACCAGGCGGATGCGATGCATCACCCGCCGGTTGGCGACGCCGGCGAGGATGACGAGCAGCGGCAGGACAAAGGCCAGGTTGTAGAGCCCCAAGTAGCCCATGCCCTGCAGGTAGGTCGTCCGGGCTGACAGCAGCCCGACAATGGCCACGTAAATGCCACCTGAGCAGGGGAAGGTACACAGGCCTACCAAAAAACCGCCCACCGCCGCTGCCGGGAGCGTAGCCCGCCTCAGCCAGTCCTGAATGGTGCCCCGGGCGATGGTCGGAATGTGGAGATGGACCGGCAGCTGGGGAAAGAAATAGTCCTTGACGTTGATCAGGCCCAGTCCGATGAGCAGCCAGGAGCCGGCTTTGGCCATGAAGTGCGGGTCGCCGACGAACAGCACGGCCTGCAACAGCCCCAAGCCAATGAGAAAGTAGGCGAGATAGATGGCCCCGACGTAGACCAGGCCCATACCCCAGATGGAGGCCGCCGAGCGGCGGATGGTGAACAGGAAGGCGATGAAGAAAAGCAGCACGGCAAAGGCACAGGGGTTGAGGCCGTCCAGTAAGCCGGTGACGAGGACCAAGGGCAGCAGCGGCCGGGCGCTGTCGGCCAGGACGGCTGGCGCTGGTGCCAACATCTCACCGTGCCCGGCCAGGTAGTCCAAGTAGTCCTCGATGGGCGCGTCGATGCTGTACGTCTGCGGCTCGCCCCGCTGTGCCCAGGCGGTGTAGGCCGTGGCCCCGCGCATTCGGTCCTGGTAGACAATCATGCGGTCAAAGGCACCGGCCGGCGCCGCCAGAAGGCCGGTGACGACGCCGCCTGGTACGTGTCCTTCGATGACCAACTGCTCACCAACCAGGACTGTCAGGTGCGCCTGGAGCGCGGGCGGTACGCCCAGCTCTTTGCTCCGTTCCAAAAGCTCGGTGCGGTTCGCCGGTTCATTCACATAATCTTTGTAGACTGGTGGCCCATAGCCTGCTTCCCGCAGCAGAGGCAGAAGCGTGTCGTCAACGTAGCTAAGGCAGTCGGCGCACGCGCGGTTATAGTAGACGAGGACCTCGCCGGAAGTGGCAGCTCGCACTCCGACGGCGTGCAGGAGCAGGGCCCCTGTCAGGATCAGGACCAGGACGATGGTTGGCTTGACTTGCCTCAATGTTCCCGTAACCTCTCTGTCCAGGGGTGGGGGATGC
>JBFYTF010000472.1:0-3669 GCA_041300865.1 Anaerolineae bacterium | reverse complement strand
CCTGGGCTCGGGCACAGCCAGGTCCACCCGGGCGCGGTTGGTGCCCGGCACTGCCACCAGTTCCCGGGAGGCACTCACCGGGGCACCCTCAAAGTTCTCTCCCTCCAGGATACAGGTGAGGGCCAGAGCGCCAGGCCTGGCCACGTCGAACTCGGCGCCGATTTCCAGGATGGCCTCGTGGGGCAGCAGCTCCTGGCCGACCACCACGTCGCGGATGAAAACGCCATCGGTGACGAGGATAGAAGTACCGTCCCAGATGCCCATCGTCGGCAGCGCCGGGGCAAAGTCCCAGCCAAAGGTCATCTGGCACTTGAGGGTGTCGCGACGATGGGGAAAGCTCGCGGCCAAGCCCGTCACCCGCGCCTCCAGGACGTTCAGCAGCCTTTCTGCGGCGCTGCTGCGGTCCCGCGGCAGCCAGCGAGAACCGTCGATTCTGACTGCCAGGCGGTTTTCGGTGCCGAGGTGCTCCGTTACGTCATAGACCTGGCGAGAAAACATCCCTTCGTGGCGGCCGAGGTGTTGTCCGTTCAAGAACACGTCGGACAAATAGTCCACTCCGCGCAGTTGCAGGTGCGCACACTGGCCGGGAAAGACGGGCGCAGACCAATCGCGGACCAGCCACCAGGAGTGGTCGCCCACCCATTTGGCCGCCGCGGGGCCCGTGTGCCACGAGAGGTCGGGCAGGAGGCCGGCACGCTCCAGGTCGGCTGCGACGTTGCCGGGTACCACCGCAGGGAGCCAGTCCGCCACGCGCTCCATCTCCTGCCAGGTGGCCGGGTGTGGCTCATCGCTGGCCGGCGCTCGGCCTAGTCGCCAGGCGTCGCCGTCAAGGGTTACGACCTGTCTGGGCATGCGTTTCTCTCCACCTGTACCTGCCGGCTGTCGAAAAAGAGACCACCGGATCCAGAGATCCGGTGGTCTTGAGCCCCGCTGTGCCGTGTGCCTTGTTGGTTTTGAACCTGCCTCTGCAGGTGGGAGTCTACCCAGAGCTTACTGCCTTGCCTTCGAGAGGCTATCGCATCCCCCCTGGCGCCCGACCCCCTTTATTCGAGTGTTGGCTCAAACCTCTCTACGGGCATCACGAACACAGTAGGGTTTGGCATCCATACTATACCACAAACCCGCATCTTTTGCAAATTTGGATCAACTTCCTTTCACCTCTTGGTCGTCCGCCCGGCCGGCTTCGTTGTCCACGACCTTGATGTGCAGGTCCCGGAGCTGTCCCTCCGTCACAGGCGACGGCGCACCCACGGTCAGGTCGGTGTGGCTCTGAGTCTTTGGAAAGGCCATGACCTCGCGGATGTTTGGCTCGCCGGCCAGGAGCATTACCAGGCGGTCGATGCCGGGCGCGATACCGCCGTGGGGCGGAGTGCCGTACTCAAAGGCCTCCAGCATGTGGCCGAACTGCTGCTTGGCATCCTCCAGGTCGAGCCCGATGAGCTCGAACACCTTTTCCTGGATGTCGCGTTGGTGGATCCGGATGCTGCCGCCTCCGATCTCATAGTCGTTGCATACCAGGTCGTACTGCTGCCCGCGAGCGGCTCCAGGATTGCTGCTCAGCAGCGGAACGTCTTCGGGCATCGGTGCGGTGAAGAGGTGATGGCTGGGATCCCAGCGCTCCTCTTCCTCGTTCCACATGAACAGGGGAAAGTCCAGGATCCAGGCCATGGCCAAGACGTTGTCGTCGCGCAGCCCGAGGCGATCGGCGAGCTGGACCCGCAACCGGCCCAGCGACTCGGCGACGACCGCCGGTCGGTCGGCGACGAAAAGCAGCAGGTCGCCGGGCTGCCCCTCCAGGCGCGCGACGATGGCGCCCGCGGTCGCCTCATCCACAAACTTGGCAAATGAGGAGCGGATGCCTTCGTCCTGTACCGCCAGCCAGGCCAATCCCCGCGCGCCGTGGTTCTGCACGATCTGGGTCAGTTCCTCGATCTGCTTGCGGCTGTAACTCGCCAGCCCTGGGGCACGGATGCCCTTGACCTGGCCCCCGGAGGCAACCGCCTGGCGAAAAACGGCAAACTCGCTATCTGCTACCAGATCGCCGATGTCCACCAGCTCCAGCCCGAAGCGCAGGTCCGGATTGTCCTTGCCGAAACGATCCATGGCCTCCCGGTAGGTAAGGCGAGGGAAAGGAGTCTGCATCAGCTGCTTGCCGCTGAGGTCCTGAACCATGCGCGTGTACATCTCTTCGATAAGCTGCAGCACATCCTCGCGCTGGACAAAGCTAATCTCCAGGTCGAGCTGGGTGAACTCTGGTTGGCGGTCCCCGCGCGAGTCCTCGTCGCGGAAGCAGCGCGCAATCTGAAAATAGCGCTCGAAACCGGCGACCATGAGCAACTGCTTGAGCTGCTGCGGCGACTGGGGCAGGGCAAAGAACTCGCCCGGATGGAGGCGGCTGGGGACCAGGTAGTCCCGCGCGCCTTCGGGCGTGCTCTTGGTGAGAATGGGTGTTTCGATCTCCACAAACCCCCGGGCGTCGAGGAAATCGCGGATGAACTTCACGACGCGATGGCGCAGGAGCAGGTTGCGCTGCATGCGCTCGCGCCGGAGATCCAGGTAGCGGTACTTCATCCTCAAGGTTTCGGCTTCACCCGCCTCACGGTCGATGTAGAACGGCGGTGTCTTGGCCCGGTTCAAGACCGTCAGATCCTCGGCAGCCACCTCCACCTGCCCCGTGGGCATGTCTCGATTTTCGCTGCCCTCTGGCCGGCATTGGACCGTGCCCTGCAGCTGCAACACCCACTCGGGGCGCACCTGATCGGCCAAGGCAAAGGCCTCGGGCGTGCTCTTCTGGTCAAGAGTAACCTGCACGATTCCCGACCGGTCGCGCAGGTTGATGAACACAACCCCACCATGGCTGCGATGGCGGTGTACCCAGCCCGCCAGGGTGACCCGTTGTCCGACGTGTTCTATCCGCAATTCGCCGCAGTTGTGTGTCTTGAGCATGATGCACCTCTATGGGATCCCCCCGGTCCCGACATTGCGCGCTATCATACACCGGGGCCGAGAAAAAGTCAAGCCGCCGGCTGGCTACCCAGCACAGCGGCACGACAGCCTTGCGCCTGTCCCGGAGCGCCCAGCGCTGGGCCGCGGGCTACCTCAGCTTCTGCAGACGTTTGGCGACGTCGCGGTACTCGGGATCGAGGTCCATAATCTGCTCGAAAAGCATGACGGCGTGCGCGCGCTGACCTCTCTTCCAGGCCTGCGTCGCCTGGTTGTAGAGACTTGCCAACTGGCCCTGCAGGCGGGCTCGCTCCAAAAGCTGGTCCGCATCACGGTAGCTGCCCTGCAGGCCGGCGATCTGCTGCAGGCTCTCCTCGGCCTCGGTCCATTCCTCTGCCTGGAGGCGTTTCTGCGCCTGGTTGTAGAGACTCTCCAGTTGGCTCGCCAAGGCCGTCTCTGCCTCCTGCGCGACTTCCGGGCCGCCGCTTCGCGCGCTGGCCAGGGCGAGCTGCTGCCGGCTATCCTGGAGCATGTCCAAGGCGTGGCGGTAGCCCGGCTCAGCAGCGATGACGGCCGCAAAGATCTCGGCCGCTTCGTCCCAGCGTCGCTCACTGTAGTAGTTCAGCCCGCGCCGGTACAGCTCGGCCAGGCGGGCCTGCTGCTGTGCCTCGCGAAGTCTGGCCAGGGCGTCGAGGTGATCCGGACAACAGCTTACCACCCAGGAAA
>JBFYTF010000465.1:0-40098 GCA_041300865.1 Anaerolineae bacterium | reverse complement strand
AACCCTTCACCCCGGCATAGGCCACACCCTCGATGTAGTACTTGCTGAACAGGAAAAAGAGGATGAGGACCGGGATGGCGTTGAACATGGCGCCCACCAGGACCAGGTTGTATTGAGCCTGGTACTGCTGGCGGAAGACGCTCAGGGCCACGTTGAGCACCCACATGTTGGGTGTGTTCAAGTACAGCAGCGGCGTCAGAAAATTATTCCACATCCCCTGGAACTGGAGGATGAAAACTGTCAACAGGGCAGGCCGCGCCAGGGGAATGATGACGTCCTTGTAGATCTGGAACTGGCTGGCCCCGTCGATCAAGGCGGCCTCTTCGAGGTCGCGGGGGATGGACTTCAGGAACTGGGTGAGGATAAAGATGGCGCCGGCGCTGACGATGCCCGGCAACAGCAGCGACCAATAGGTGTTCAACAGCCCAAGCTTGCTCATCAGCACAAAGGCGGGGATGAGCGTCACCGCGCCGGGGATCATCATCGTGGCCAGCATAAAGGTGAGAACGGCGTTGCGGCCGGGGAATTTCAACCTCGCAAAAGCATAAGCCGCCATGGAACAGGCAATGACCTCAGCCACGGCGATGGCCACCGACAGGAAGGCGGTGTTGAACAGCCAACGGGGAAAGGTGGCACCCTGGCCAAAGTCTGTATTCCACACCCGCACCCAGTTCTCGGTGAGCCAGTTGTCGGGCAGGAACCGGGGTGGGTAGGCAATGATCTCGGCGCCGGTCTTGAAGCTGCCCAGCGCCGCCAACACCAAGGGTGCAAGGAGGACAGCGCCGATGAGGATCAACAGCGTGTAGCGTACCATCCGGCCCAGGTAGAACCTGGGGGGTTTTCCCTCCCTCTCTCGGGCTGCCACCGCGCTTGCTCTTGCTGCCGGGCGTGTAGCTTCCATGGCCTGCCTCCTCTAGTACAACTCGGCGCCGCGCTCGATAAAGCGCCGCTGCAGAAAGGTAAAGACAAAGATAATCACCGCCAGGATAAAGGCCAGGGCCGAGCCGTAGCCCATCTGGATGGGTCCCTCGGTGCCCAGGGCCTCCGAGTACACGACGTACACCGGCGTCAGAGTCGTGCCCAGCGGGCCGCCGGCTGTGGCCAGGTAGATCTGATCAAAGACCTGCAGGGTGCCGATGGTGCCCAACACGAGCACCAGGACGATGATGGGTCGTAAGAGCGGCAGCGTCACCTTCCAGAACTGCTGCCAGCCGTTGGCGCCGTCGATGGCCGCTGCCTCGTAAAGCGTGGGGTTGATGTCCTGCAGGGCCGCGAGAAACATGATCATGAAGGTCGGCACGGTGGTAAAGATATTCTGCACCATGAGGGCCATCCAGGCGATGCTGGGGCCGCGCAGATACCATAGATCCGAGGAGATTGTTACTCCAAAGGGCTCCAGGATGAGCTGGATCAGCCCCCGTGGATCGCCCAGCCAGGTCAGGCCCTCCCACTCGACGCCAAATATGCCCAGGACGTTCTCAAGGACTGCGTTGACGTAGCCCGTTCGCAGGTACAGCCAGATAAAGATAAGGGTGATGACTACCGACGAGGTCACAGCCGGCGCGTAAAAGATGGTCCGGAAGAACTGCCTGGCACGGATGGGAGCGTTTAGCAGGACTGCCATGGCGATGGCAATCGCCGTCTGGATGGGAGTGACGATGAGCGCATACCAGAGCACGTTGTGCAGCGACTGCAGGAAGTCTTTTTGGCTGAACGCCTCCAAGTAATTGTCCAGGCCGACCCACTCTGGCTCGTCAAAGATGCCGTATTCGGTAAAGGCGATGTAGAAGGCGAACAGCACCACGCCTACGGTAAAGATCAGGGTAATCACGAGGTAGGGTGCCAGGAAGGCATAAGCGGCCAGCATCTCCTTGCGGCGCCTCGTGTCGGGCCACACCCGGCGCACAGCTCGCGCCGCCAACAGGCCCATGATCGCCGCCGCGACACCCACCGCGGCGACAAACGGGATGCCCGACCCGGCTACCGCTTCCAGGTAGTTGGACAGGCTGCGAGTGGTCGCCCGGGTAGCCTGGACAGGCGCGTTCATCAAGGCCACGATTAACAGCACCACCAGGATGACGACGAACGTGACGACGGCTGCCAGGTTGGCACCCCCTCGGGGCACCTTCTTTTCGGCTTGCATGGCACTCTCCTCCGGCAAAAGGGCGGGGACCCTGCCGGCCCCCGCCCTTAACCCTCGCTACTGGGCGCTGTCCAGCTCTTCCTGGGCTTCCTCTTGGGCCTGGGCAAAGGCTTCGTCGACCGTCTGGTCCCCCAGGTAGATTCGCTCCAGGGCCTGGCTCACCGAGTCATTGATGCCACCGGTGTTCGGGCCCCAGTAGGCGACTCGGCTGTCCTCCAGCAGGCCGCCCTCGGCGATGGCGCGGTCCTGCTCGTTCTGGATCAGGTCCGCCTGCTCGGGGTGGGTGCTGTAGGCAAAGCCGGTCTGCACGATCTCGGCCTGGTTCTCGGCCGAGGTGACAAAGATGGCCAGGGCAGCCGCCGCGGCAGGATACTCCGTGGCGGCGTTGACGCCGATGGCGTTGGTAAAGATGATGTCGGCCCGTGTGACAGGGCCGGCGGGGATCAGGACGGCATCCCAATTGACGTCGGGATAGTCCTGCCGCATGAAGTTGACCATCCAGCCACCTTCCAGCGTCATGCCCACCAGCTCCTTGCCGATCGCCTCACCGCACCAACTTGCGGCGATGTCGGCGGGCCGTACCAGGCTGCCCTCCTCGAACATGTCGGCCGTGAACTGGGCCATCTCCTTGACCTCGGGTGTGTCCAGGGTGGCCTCGGTTAGATCGTCGTTAGCGAAAGCGCCACCGTTGGAAAAGACCATGGGCGCAAAGCGGGCCCAGTCGGCGCCCTGGCAGTAACCAGCATAGTCGGTGTTTTCGGCGATGGTCACGGCTGCCGTACGCAGGTCGTCCCAGGTCCAGTCCTGCGTGGGGTAGTCAATGCCCGCGGCGTCAAAGGCCTCGGGCAGGTAGATGAGACCCAGGGTGCCCCAGTCCTTGGGCAGGCCGTAGGTCTCGTCCTCGAAGGTGAAGATGGGCATCAGTTGGGGAAGAAAGTCATCGGCGCTGACGCCTGCTTCGGCCATGTAGTCGTCCAGGGGTAGTAGTTGCCCCGTCTGGCCAAAGGCCGTCATCAGCTGGTCGTCGACGTAGAACACGTCGGGCGCTGTGCCGCCGGCCATCGCTGCCTTCAACTTGGTCTGAAACTCGGCCGGAATGGGCTCATAGTTGACTGTCACTCCCGGGCAGACCTCCTGGAAGCGCGCGATAGAGTCGCGGTAGATCTGCTGCTCGGTCTCATCGCCCCAGCCGGAGAAGGTCAGGGTCGCGCCCTCTTCAGCCTCTATGGGGCACTCCCCGGTGGACACTCCACCTTCAGGGGCTTCTGCCGTCTCGGTGCCCTCGGTAGGCGTCTCTTCCGCTGCCGCGCCCTCGGTAGGCGTCTCTTCCGCTACCGCACCCTCAGTCGGCGTCTCTTCCGCTGCCACGCCTTCGGTTGGCGTCTCTTCCGCTGCCACGCCTTCGGTTGGCGTCTCTACGGCGGTTGTGCCCTCGACGGGCGTTTCTTGAATGTCTTCATCCCCGGCCGGGGTCTCGTTGTTGCCTGCGCCGCAGGCAACCACCAGGAGCATCAGCACCAGCATGATGCTCATCAAACCGAACCACTTGCTCTTCATGTTTCTCTCCTATGATGTTCTGATGTCATGTTCTTTTTGTCTTGGTGACTTCCATTCTTGGCCTCTGCTTGCCCGGGCCAGGCGGGTACGGAGGTCGGCCCAGCGCACCCCTTCCAGCCCGGGAAGCACCACGTGGGCCTGCCCGACTCGGTCTTCGGGACCCAGGCCCACTACCCACATTCCTGCGGCCAGGGCGGCCGCAACCCCGGATTCGGCGTCCTCAAAGACAACGCACTGTTCCGGTGGTATACCGAGTTGTTCGGCGGCATACAGGAACAGGTCGGGCGCAGGCTTGTGCCTCTCGACACTGTGCCCGTCTGCAATGACGTCCATCATCTCGCCCAGCCCCAGGCGCTCGACGACCGTGCGCGCGTTCTTGCTGGCCGAACCGATGGCCAACCTGTAGCCCTGTGCCCGCAGGTCTCTGATGAGCGGCAGGACGCCGGGCAGCAGGCTATCGGCCCCCAGTTGTTCCAGGTAACCATGGTAGTAGCGGTTCTTGCGCGCCATCATGTCCTGGATCTCGTCCTCTGTCGCCGGGCGGTCGCCCAGGACGAGCAGCAGCGAGTCGCGCCGGGGAAGCCCGCGCAGCGCCTCGTTGGCCCTCCGGTCAAAGGCGATCCTTTCTTCGTCCGCCAGTCGCTGCCAGCTCCGATAGTGCAGCTCCGAAGTGTCGGTCAACACCCCGTCGAGGTCAAAGATGACGCCGCGGAGGGCGCCGTTGCCGGCCTCCGGGCTGGGGGCCTCCTGTGCATTGCGAACGGCAGTCCGTTGCTCTCGGGCACCCTCGCTGTCTGGATTCTCCAGGTCGAATTCGTGCCATTGCCCCCTGTACTGCAGACGGAAGCGCAGGCGGGTCCATGCCGCGGGCAGGCGTGGGGCGGCCGCCGGTCCCTTGGCCGTGATATGGACGCCGCCAAAGCCAAAGACGAGGGCCTGCCACAGCGCTCCGGCCGCGGCCGCGTGGATGCCGTCGGCTGTATTGCCGCGCAGGTTCTCGAGGTCCATGTACGCCGATCGCCAGAAATGCTCATAGGCTTCCTCGCGTTCGCCCATTTCGGCGGCCAGTATGGCGTGGATGGCCGGGCCGAGGGATGAGCCGTACGTGTGATCGGTGCGGGGGTTGTAATAGTCCCAGTTGACCGCCAGGGTGGTGTGGTCGTACTCGCCCATGCCATGGAGCAAGAAAAGCAGCATCAGCACATCGGCTTGCTTGATGACCTGCGCCTGGTTCGCGCCCTCGATGCCGAGAATCGCGTGCATCGACCGGGTGCGCGGTTCATAGTCCTCGAGGTCCAGGTCCTCCAGGTCAAAAAAGCCCTCGAACTGCTCGATGAGACCGGTTTCGGGGTCGTGGGGCACAAACATGCAGCCGGCGACGTCGGCCCAATGCTGCAGTCGCTCGGGCGTCAGGCCCAGTTGGCCTTCCAGTTGGCGGGCCCGGGAAGGATCCTTGTGCCGCAACCAGGCCAGCAGCTCCAACGCCGTCTCAAGGTGCCACTTGACGAGCCTGTTTGTGAAGGCATTGTTGTCCACGTGGTCGTGGTATTCGTCAGGCCCGATGACGTCCCTGATCTCGTAGCGATCTCGCTCCTCGTCATACTCGGCGCGGCTGCCCCAAAAGACTGCCGTCTCGAGGACAATCTGTGCGCCCTGCTCGCGCATCCAGGCATCGTCCCCGGTTGCGCGCCAGTACTGCCAGACGGCATAGGCCACGTCGGCCGAGATGTGCTGCTCAATCTCACCCGGCCAGATCCGCACCAACTCACTGCCCCTCGGATCGAGGACCCAGGGAGGCGTCACATCATCCCCGCTGGCGGCGCTCTCCCACGCCACCATTGCCCCTTCGTAGCCGGCCTGAGCCGCCTTGCGCCGAGCGCCGGGCAGGGTGTGGTAGCGGTAGCCGAGCAGGTTGCGCGCGATCGCGGGCTGGGTGTAGGTCAGGAACGGCAGGACAAAGAGCTCCGTGTCCCAGAAGACGTGGCCGCGATAGCCAAAGCCCGATAGCGTCTTGGCACCGATGCTGACCCGGTCGTCGGTGCGCGGGGCGGCGATGAGAGTTTGGAACAAGTTGTAGCGGATAGCGACTTGGTCTTCGACGTTGCCCTCCACAGCCACGTCGCTGTCCCGCCACGTCTCGGCCCACGCTTCTTCCTGCGCGGCCAGGATCTCCTCGTAGTCGGCCGGCGCAGGCAGCCGCCGCCGGGCCTCGGCCAGGGGCCGTTCTGCTGTGTCACGCGACGTGACAACGGTGACGATCTTGGTCACCGTGACGGTCTCGCCCGGTCGAGCCGGGAAGTTGGCTTGGATCATCGGGTGGCCGGGGCAACCGGCAGCCTCCGGCTGTGCTCCTTCGGCCCCTGACAAGCCCAGGCGCATGGCCATGGCCAGCTCGACGCCCGAGTACCTGGTGCTGAGCTGCAACCAGGCACTGTCTCCTGTCGCACCCTGCTCTGGCTCGGTCCAGTGGAGCAGGCCGTCGTTGTCTGAATAAGAGTTCAGCCCGGCCGCGACCTTCACGTTGGCGAGGGAGTCCAGGGCCATCACCCTGCAGCGGAGGGCCAGCAGGTGTGGATCCGCCAGGCTGGCAAAGCGCTCGAAATGGAGGTCGAGCATCTGGCCCGCCGGGCTCCGCCAGCGTACATCGCGGCTCAACAAGCCGCGGCGTAGGTCCAGCCGGCGGCGGTAGCTCAACACGGTGCCCCGGTCAAGGCGGAACGTTTCTCCGTCAACTACGATCGAGAGGGCGGGCCACTCGGGGGCGTTGGCCAGCTCGGTGTTGACGGGCGGCAGATCATCGTACACGCCGTGGATCAGGGTCGCGGGCCGGGCGCCGGGGTAGCCCTCCTCGAAAGAACCCCGGGTGCCGAGATAGCCATTGCCCAGCGTAAAGACCGTTTCCTTGTGGTACAAGTCCTCCGGTACGAACACCTCTTCGGTGACAAACCAACCGGTCACGAAACCGTCCTTTCAGAAGCCAGGTGGCCCACCTTGTCGCACGGTCCGCCTGGAAGCGGGTGCCCACGCGAAGAAGGGGAAGGGTTAGGACACCCAGCCGCTTCTGCTTCATTGTAGCACAGTCCGCGCACCGGGGCGGCGGTTGTCGGTTGGAATCAATGTTGAATTGCGTTGGCCTGTCTCGCGTTTGGGTTGGAGAGCCGCCACGTCTGACCGTCGGCGCTGAGCGACACCGCAGGCCTGCACCCCCATCCGCCGCGCACACCGTCGCCGACCCGCAGCCGGCCAAGAGTCACCAGCCCGTTCCGGTCCGATGCCAGCAGCCAATTCCGTTTGCCTGGCTTGTGTGGTATAATCCGGGGGTGCGTGATGCTCAAGAAGTGTGAGGTGGCATGAACAAGAAGTTGGCACTGCGCGGGATACTGCTGGCCGCCGGACTGGTACTCTGCCTGGCGGCTGGCATCCTGCTTTCTTTACTCCTGCTCCCTGCCCCGCAGGTCGCCATCGTCCGTGTCGAGGGCGACATCTGGGGTCCCTACGCCACGGCCGTGCGCGACGCCTTGGAACAGGCGGGCGAGAGACAGGGCGTGCGTGCTGTAGTACTGGACATTAGCAGCCCCGGGGGAGAAGTGACGGCCAGCGAGGACCTCTACTACCAGGTGCTCAAGCTCCGCCAGGACATGCCGGTTGTAGCCTCCATCGGCGAGCTGGGCGCCAGCGGAGCCTACTACTTGGCCGCCGGCGCCGACGCCGTCTACGCCAAGTCTGGCTCCATCGTGGGCAACATCGGCGTCCTGTCCGTCCTACCTGATCCCGACATAGTGGATGAGAAACTCATCACCAGTGGGCCCTTCAAGCTCTCGGGGGGCTCACAGGTGGCCGCCATCCGCCAGCTTGAGATGCTGAAGCAGACGTTCCTGGCAGCCGTCCTGGCACAGCGCAGCGACCGGCTGCAGGTGACACCCGAGCTGCTCTCGGAAGGCAACGTCTACCTCGGGCTTCAGGCTCAACAGATGGGCTTGGTTGATGAGGTGGGGTCGCGCTCGGATGCAGTCGCGGCGGCGGCGCGATTGGCTGGCCTGCGCCACTACGACCTGGTGGATCTGACACCCGAGGCGCCGGAAGAGCCGGGGCTCTATGGCTTGCGGCTGGCTGGGGCCAAGACGGCGGCCGCGCTGGCCGCTCCGCCGGACAATCTGCTGCCCGGCTTTTACTATCGCTACGTGGATCCCCTGCCCTGACAGGCTGGGACAGAGGTGCGAACAGTGAAAAAGCTTGTCCTCGTGCTCATCGCCGCCTCGCTGCTGCTGCTGCCGGTGGCGGCCCGCTGGCTCTATTACTACGATCCGGGGTCGAGCGGCCCTCGGCCTGCCGTCGCCCGGCCCGACCTGTCGCAGGTTACCGAGCCTGCCCTCGCTCCCCAGGACTTTGAGGACGCGTCCACCGCCGGCACGTCCGGTGTCGTCCTGCTGGACTTGGCCCACGAGAACCGCGTGCAGATGGCCGAGCTCAGTGTCTTGCAGGCGAGGCTCGCGGCCCGGGGGCAACGCCTGGAGCCGCTTTCCGCGGTGGAAGAGCTGGCCGACAGCCTGCGCTACGCCCGAGCACTGATCGTCGTCTCGCCGGGCACTGCTTGGCAGGCCGACGAGATGGAGCAGGTGGTCAAGTTCGTCGAAAAGGGCGGGCGGCTGCTGCTGATTACGGACCCCTCCCGCTACGAAGTGTTCTATGACGAGTGGGGGATGTTTTCGGCGCTGGACGCCGACGTGGCGCACATCAACGACCTGGCTGCCCGCTTTGGCCTCGTCTTTCAGGCCGACTACTTGTACAACACCGTCCAGAATGAGGGCAACTACCGCCACATTCGCTTCACCGACTTCTCAGCCCATCCGCTGACCGAGGGTCTGGAACAGGTCGTGCTGCTGGGGGCCCACTCCATCATCTCGCAGGAGGAAGGCCTGGTGTGGACGGCGGGTGACACCCGTTCCAGCAGCAATGAGCGCGTCGGTGCTCTGACCGGGGCGGCTGTGGCGGCCGGCGGGCGGGTACTGGCCGTGGGCGACCTCTCGTTCTTGCTCGAACCGTACAACACTTTGTACGACAACGACCGCTTTATCGCCAACATCGCCGACATGCTGGCCGGCGGTGAGCGCCGGTATGAACTGGAAGATTTTCCGTTCTTTTTCGAGGAAGAAGTTGATCTCGTTTTTTCTGGCGATCCTCTGCTGACCGAGGACCTGCTGGCACCGGCGAGCAGCCTGCAGGACAGCATGGAGGAACAGGGGCTATCGGCGGCAGTGCGGGCGGACGAGGACCAGGACCGGGACACCGTGCTCCTCGGTCTTTATACTGACACCAGCGAAATCGATCCCTATCTCTCGGCCCTCGGCGTCACGCTGGTCATGACACCTTCGGCCGACACCGGCGGGAACAGCGAGCAGCCGGCGACGCCGGGCGGCGACGAGGACGAGGCGCCGGTGGTGGACCGCATCCAGGTCGACGGCGTGGGAGAAGTTGAGGCGAGCGGCAGTGCCCTTCTGTCCCTGCAGGAAGAGGGCGACCGCCAGGTGCTGCTGATCCTGGCCACTGCCGAGGGAAGCTTGGGCCAGGCGGTGGAACGCATGACCACCGGCGACCTCGCGGGCTGCCTGTTCGGCGGCGAGGGGGAGCTAGCCCTGTGCCCGGTGGAGGAAGAGACTGCCGCGAGCGACCAGGGGAAACCGGAGGAGGCGGAGGAGAAGCCGGCTGAACCGGCCCCGGACGCACCGCAGGGCGAGGCGCCGGCGGTGCCGGCCGGCGCTGGTTCTAGCATCCTGGTTCTCTCGCTCGACGCCGGCCAGGGCCGCTACGACGACATGACCGGCGTCGACGAGTATGTGAGCATTCTGGAGAAGCACTATGACGTGACCACCTGGAGCACCGCTGCCCAGGGGCTGCCCGAGGTCGCCGACGTGCAAGCCTATGACCTGGTAATCTGGACGGCGGGCGACATCGAGGATGCCTTCGGTGAAGCGGAGAGCGGGTTGCTGTTTACCCTGATGCTCGAGGAGGTCCCCGTTCTCGTTTCGGGCGCCTACATCGGCGACGCAGCGGAACGGTCGGTGCAGCGCGACATCCAGGTGAAAGAGGCCTCCCATCCTCTGGCGCGCGGCTTTGCTGCCGGGGAGGTGATCGCCTTCGTCGATGCGCCCTCCGGCTCAGAGTACGAGATCGACGTCCTGTCGGACCTGGCTGACGGTGAGTCGGACATAGTCTTTGTCAGGGGGCCGGCGAGCGAGTCGAGCGGTGCGCCCTCCGTGGCTGTCATATCAGACGCCGTCAGCAACACGCCTGTCGTGTTTGCCGGCGTTCCGATCTACCTTCTGCCCGAAGCAGCCAGGTCGCGCTTTGTCCTGAACGCTGTGTCCTGGATGTTGGCCCCGGGAGGGGGATAGGAGGCGCGATGGCGCGCAAAATCCTGGTCGTCGACGGCAACGTGGCCTTTGCTACCGTGCTCAAGGAGATGCTCGAGACGCAGGGTGGCTATCAGGTGCGCGTCGCACCGCGCGGCAGCGATGCGCTGACCATCCTCGAGAGGGACCGTTTCGATCTAACTATCGTGGACATGGACCTCGATCCCGAGGAGATAGGTTATCGTGACCTGATCCACCGCATTCGCCGGGCGCTGCCCGGCATGCGCCTGGTATTGATCCCCCTCATGGGCCAATCACTGCCCCCCGAAGCTCATGAGCTGAATCTGCAGGGCACACTCTCCAAGCCCTTTTTTGCCGACGACCTGATGCCGCGCATCAACCAGGCACTTTCGGTGCCACTCACCCCGGCACCGCTGGCGACGACACGGCCTGCCGGCGCGCAGCATGGCCGGGTCCCACCCATATCAGGGGCCAAGCCAGACTCGCGCACACAGGAGCTCCTGCTGGATCTGGCCCGCGAAACGCGGGCCGACCTGGTGGCCGTCCTGTCGCTGCAGGGCGACGGTCGAGTCGTAGCCCAGGTCGGCAACGTGGGCCGGGACGCGGCCGAGTCGCTGGCAGCGCTCAGCTTGGCGGCCGTCCGGGCAGCGCAACGCCTGGCCCGTTCTTTGGGCCAACCGGATCTGCCCTTTGAGCACAACATGTTCGAAAGCCAGTCTTTCCGGCTCTATATCCTGACCTTGCCCCAGAGCCTCGCCTTGCTCCTCGCTGCCCCGCTCGAGGCTCCCCTGGGCGCCGTCCGGCAGAACCTGCGCCGCACCGGCCGGGAGCTGGCGGCGCTAGCCTTGACGTAACCTGGATTAAATTCGGCTGGCGACGAAATCTTAAGATTAAGTCCGGGTGAATGGGTCGCGAACACAAGATGTAGCGCGCTGGCCGTTCTGGCACCCTAGATCTGGATCGATCCCGGCTTTGCACTGACACCTATCCTGTCGCCCGGCCTCTTGTGGCCCTTGCGCGATCGGCGTTGTTCTGATAGAATGCTCTTGGACTGTAGCAGAGGGGGGGAGGACGCATCTCGCCGGGGTCGCGCGATGACGAGGCGACCGCCGGACAGAAGTGCACCGCGACAGCTCCACGCGGGCGTGGCAACCTAGCCTACTGCCCCGGACATTGCCTTCATTTGCCTCTACCTCGCAGTCCGTCGCACGTCGACAGCTGCCATGCCGGCTTGCTCCGGCCCATAATGTTCGAGTCCCACAAGAGCTTGGGTGCCTGGCACTGCGCCTGCGGGCTGCACGGCCTACCTGGGTGCGCCAGGACGTGGTCATCATGGGGGATGCCTTGGATTCCGAAGATCAGCACTTGTTACAGGAAAGGGCGCTCGGGGCTGCACGAAAGCAGTGGCAGGCCGCCCTGGGTGAGCTGGAACTCCAGATGACTCGGGCCACATTTGACACCTGGCTGCGGGATACAGACGTCATTGACTGCCGGGGCGACGTCTTCACGGTCTACGTGCGGCACGCCTACGCTGTCGACTGGCTGCAAAACCGGCTTTTGCCCGCCATCAGGGGCACGCTGGCGCGACACGCCGGTCCCAACGTGCAGGTCATCTTTACCGCCTGTGCGCCGGCCAACGGCGAGTTACTTACGTTCGTGCCTGAGCAGGTCGTGGAGGAGGACGAGGACCAGTCCAGGTTGACGCCGGGAAGCAACGGCCGTGGCCATAGCGCCTTGAACCCGCGCTATACCTTTGACAGCTTTGTGGTGGCCGCGAGCAATCGCCTGGCCCATTCCGCCTCGCTGGCGGTGGCCGAGAACCCGGCCCACGCCTACAACCCGCTGTTTGTGTATGGCGGTGCCGGGTTGGGCAAAACCCACCTGCTCCACGCCCTGGGGCACGAGGCCCTGAAGCGTGGGCTGTCGGTACTCTATGTCTCTTCAGAGATGTTCACCAACGACCTGATCAGCGCCATCCGCAGCCAAAGGACGAAACGATTTCGGGCCAAGTACCGCACCAACGACGTGCTGCTTCTCGACGACGTGCAGTTCCTGATCGGCAAAGAACGCACCCAGGAAGAGTTCTTCCATACGTTCAACGCCCTGCACAGCACAGGAAAGCAGATCGTGCTTTCCTGTGACAGGCCGCCCCGTGCCCTCTCGGCTTTGGAGGACCGGCTGCGCTCACGCCTGGGCTGGGGTCTGATCGTCGATGTGCAGCCGCCCGATTTTGAGACGCGCCTCGCCATCCTGCGCTCCAAGGCCGACGACCTGGGCATCTACGCCGGCGATGACTTGTTGGCCTATGTAGCCCGCAAGGCGTCCGGCAACGTCCGTGAGCTGGAGGGCGCACTCAACTCTGTCGTAGCTCACTCACGCCTGGTAGGCGCGCCCCTTGACTTGTCGTTGGCCCACATGGCACTCGATCGGATCATGGCCCGCAGCGCCATGCCTTCGGCCGAGCGCATCCTGAGCACCGTGGCCAAGCACTATGGCCTCGACGAAGAGGACCTGACCGGCCCTAGCCGGCGCCGGCAGGTGTCGGTGCCGCGGCAGTTGTGCATGTACCTCATGCGCGAGGTCACCGAGACCTCGCTGCCCAAGATCGGCGAGTTCCTTGGCGGGCGGGACCACACGACCATACTACACGGCTGCGAAAAGATCGGCACCCAGATCGAGAGCGACGAGGATCTACGGCGCCATTGGCTGGCCATCAAGGAAGCGCTCTTCGACAGCAAGGGCTAGCCCGCTCCACACCCTCCGTAGCCACTCGCCACCCGCTTCCAGGCGGGCACGGAGGCATCGGCCGCTACGCTCAACGCGAACAGCAGCCGGCGAGCGCCTGAGCCGGCCCGGCAAAAACGAGGCCCCACCGGCAGGGTGGGGCCTCCCGTTCGGTTAGCTCAACACGGCTTGCAGCCGCGCTTCCAGGCGGGTCTGGCGCTCCTGCTGCTCCTGCAGCCGGTCGCGCTGCTGCTGCACGACGTGGGCGGGCGCTCGCGACAGGAACGATTCATTGGACAGCATGCCCTCGGCGCGGCTTATCTCTTGCCGCGTCTCGTCCAGGGCCTTTTGCAGGCGCGTCGCTTCCTGGTCCAGGTCTACGAGGCCGGTCAGGGGCAGGTAGGCCTCCACACCGCCGCTGGCCACCAGGGCCACTGCACGGCGAGGCTTTTCGGCCAGCTCTGAGGCGAGCGTCAGCTGGGCGTCATCCACCCTGGCCAGGAACGTGAGCAGCATCCGCTGCGCCTCCAGCTCTGGCAGCCGGTCGCCGGCACTGATGATCGCCGCGATGGGCCGGCCGGGCGTCACCTCGTACTCGGCCCTGGCGTTGCGGATCTGGCGGATGAGGTCCATGAGCAGCGCCATGCCCTCCTCGGCCTCCTCATCGATCTCGGTTTCGACGGCCTCCGGCCAGGGAGCGATGATGAGTGCCTGTGGCCAACTTTGGGCCTGAGGCCAGGCCGCCTTCAGGTGCTGCCAGATCTCTTCCGTCACAAAGGGCATGTACGGATGCAGCAGCCGCAGGCCGCCGTCCAGGACGCGCACCAGGGTGGCCTGCGCCGCCGCCCGGTCCGCGGCATCGTCCCCATAGAGCCGGATCTTGCACGCCTCGATGTACCAGTCACAGAACTCGCTCCACAAGAAGTCGTTGATGCGCCGGCCTGCTTCCCCATATTGGTACGATTCAAACAGGCCGGTCACCTCGCCGGTGACCCTGTTTAGGCGCGACAGGATCCAACGGTCCGGGAGCTGGGGCCGTGCCACATCGCCTCCCACCTGCCCGGCGGCAACTGAAGGCTGGAGGTTGGTGATGACAAAGCGGGCGGCGTTCCAGATCTTGTTGGCAAAGTTCCTGGCCCCTTCCAGGCGCCGTGGATCGAGGTTCATGTCGCTGCCTGGGCTGGAGCTGGTGAGGAGCGTGTAACGCAGAGCGTCGGCGCCGATGCGGTCGATGAGCTTGAGCGGGTCATACTCCTCGATGTTCTCCATGGACTTGCTGATCTTTTTACCGTTCTCGTTGCGCACCAGCCCGTGCAGGTAGACCGTTTTATAGGGCGCCTGGCCGGTCATCTCGATGCCCAGCATCATCTCCCGCGCCACCCAGAAGAAGAGGATGTCGTAGCCGGTCTCGCGCATGTCGGTAGGATAGAACCGCCGCAGGTCGTGCGTATCCTCTGGCCAGCCCAGGGTGCTGAACGGCCACAAACCCGAGCTGAACCAAGTGTCCAGCACGTCTGGGTCCTGGCGGATATGGTCGCTGCCGCAGTGGGCGCAGTGCGTCGCTTCTTCCATGGCGCATGTCTGCTTGCCGCAGGCGTCGCAATACCAGACCGGGATGCGATGGCCCCACCACAGCTGGCGACTGATGCACCAGGGGCGGATGTTCTCCATCCAGTTGAAAAAGCGGCGCTCCTCCCGTTCCGGGATGATGGTCGTCTCGCCCCGGCGCACGGCATCGATGGCCGCATCGGCCAGGGGCTTGACGTTCAGAAACCACTGGGTGCTGATGCGTGGCTCGACCACGGTGTCGCAGCGTTGGCAGTGATCGACGCTGTGGCGATAGGGCTCGACCTTTACCAGGAGGCCCTCCTTCTCGAAATCGCGCACCACCGCATCGCGCGCCTCGTAGCGGTCGAGCCCCTCGTACGGCCCGGCCAGCTCGTTCATCATGCCGGTGTCGGTCAGCACCGTGGGTGCCTCCAGCCCGTGCCGCAGTCCCACCTCGTAGTCGTCGGGGTCGTGGGCAGGGGTGATCTTGACCGCTCCTGTGCCGAACTCCGGATCCACAAAGTCGTCGGCTAGGATGGGGATACGGCGCCCCATGATTGGCAGCACAGCCGTGCGTCCGATGAGGCGGGCAAAGCGCTCGTGCCCGCTGTGCGTCGCGACGGCCACGTCGCCCATGATCGTTTCTGGCCGGGCGGTGGCCATCTCGATGAACTCGGTGGCACCTTCGGCCCAGCGGCCGCTGCCCCAGGGATGTTGCGGTCCCTCCCAGCCGTCGCCGGCGAGGGGATAGCGGACCGTCCACAGGTGGTCGTCGTGCTCCTCAGGGATGGCTTCCAGGTCTGAAATGGCGCTTTCGCAGCGCGGGCACCAGTTCACCAGGTACGCGCCGCGGTAGATGAGCCCCTTGTCGTACAGGCGCACAAAGGCGGTGCGCACCGCGCGGCTCAGGCCCTCGTCCAGGGTAAAGCGCTCGCGCTCCCAGTCGCAGCTCACGCCCAGGCGCTTGTGCTGATCGGTGATGCGCGCGTGATAGACGTGTTTCCACTCCCAGACCTTTTCCACAAACCGCTCGCGCCCCAGGTCCTGGCGTGCGATTCCCTGCCGAGCCAGCTCCCGCTCCACCACATTCTGGGTAGCGATGCCGGCGTGGTCGCTGCCCGGCAAGAAGAGGGCTTCGTAGCCCCGCATGCGGTAGTAGCGGGTCATCATGTCCTCGACGGCGGCCGTCATGGCGTGGCCCAGGTGCAGGGCACCGGTCACGTTGGGCGGCGGCATGGTGATGCACCAGGCCGGGACCTCTGCCCGGGCCAGCCCCGTTGCCAGCAAAGTTTCGGGCTTGAAGTAGCCCTGCGACTCCCACCACTCGTACAGGCGACGCTCGGTGGCCTCGGGATCGTAGGCTTTGTCCATGTCTGTGTCTGTCTTTTGTGTCATTTTCGTTCCTTTCCACGAATTGAGGTTGGGCTGACAGATGGTCGACCGACGTTAACGTCAACGTCATCCATCGTCATCACCTCCTTTCCGGGCCACGACAATGAGCCGCTTGCTGCCGCGAGCCAGGGGACTGCCGTCCATATCGCCGTAGAGAGCCATGGGCTCGAGGTCCGCGCGCCGCAGCATGGCCTGAACTTCAGCCGCCGTGTAGAGGCGCACCGAGTGCGTGATGCTCTCTGCTTGCCCACCTTCTAGCCAGGTGAAGGTCGTCGTGGCGCGGCAGGTTGCGGGTTCAAAGCGCGTCTCTTCCAGGATAATGGCCTCGCCCTGTCTGCGCCAGGTATTTGGCCAGAGCTGCTGCAGATGGGTGTCGTGGTTCTTCAGATCCAGCAAGAGTTGCCCTCCCGGCCGCAGCACGCCGGCCACCTGGCGCAGGACCTCTTCGTTGTCGGCTTCGTCCTGAAAGTAGCCAAAGCTGGTGAAGAGGCTGACGCACGCGTCGAACTCCGGGCCAAAGGGCAGGGAGCGCATGTCAGCCAGGACCCATGCCACGCCGGCTGTCGCTGCCCGGGCCGCCTCTGCCGCCCGGTGCAGAAGCACGGCCGAGCGGTCGAGGCCGGTCAGGCGATAGCCGAGGCGCGCCAGGACTACGGCGTGGCGGCCCTGGCCGCAGGCCAGGTCCAGGATGCGCGCCCCGGGCCGCGGCTCGAGCAGTGCCAGGACTGCCGACACCTCGCGTGCGGTCGCCTCGGGAGTCGCCATGGCGGCGAACAGCCGCAGGTACAGCTCTCCGAAATAGGTCTTCCACCAGTCCATCGTCATTCTCACAAAAAAACCCTTCCGTCCACAAGGACGAAAGGGATGCTTTCGCGGTACCACCCTGCTTAGCGGTCGGCCTCCGGCCCGCAGCCATCGCCCGGCCTCCGGCCATGCCGGCCGCTCTCTCTGAGGTGTTAACGGGCCTGCCCGTGCTGATCTACGCGGTCCTGGACCTTCGACCAGCCAGCTCCCAGGCGACCTTCGGCGGATGGCTGCTGTGGGGGGCTTGCAGCCGGTGACCCCCCTCTCTGCCCGGACGTTCACCAGGGCCCGTCCGCCTACTCCTCCTGCTCGTCGCTTTTGCATACCTATTGTAGGGCAACCAGGATCGCGCTCCTGGGCTTGCCCCTTTGTGTTAGGCGGCATTATAGCCCACTTTCACGCAACTGTCAAGTAGGTTTGACAGATGGCGACCCATGAAGTATAATCCGTTCGTTTGCACGAGCCCAAGCCTGCGAGCGAACCGTCGGAGGAAGCGCAGAAGAGATATGAGAATGAGAAACAGTGTCCTCATGATCGCAATCCTCATACTGGCGATTGTCGTGGTGTACATCGATTTGCCCAGCAGCCCTGGCTTGCATGTCGGGCCGGTCCAGCAGGATTTCCAGGTCCGCCAGGGCTTGGACTTGCAGGGTGGCCTTCAGGTTCTGCTCGAGGCCGATCTACCCGAGGGCGAGGAGCTGGAGCCTGGCGCCCTGGGGGTTGCTTCTTCGATCATCGAGAACCGCGTCAATGCCTTGGGTGTTGTCGAGCCGCTGGTTCAGACCCAGGGCGAGCGGCGGGTGATCGTCGAGCTGCCAGGCGTTCAGGATCCGGATGAGGCGATTGCCACCATCCGCCAGACAGGCCTGCTTGAGTTCATCGATGCCGGCAGCCGTTACCTGCCGCCCACCACCGTGGTTCAGACCACTTATCCGCAGCTCGCCTCTCAGGGTGCAGAGACCCATAGCCCGGCTGAGGCCCCAAGCCCGGCCACCGGCACGCCGACCACGACGCTCGAGATCGAGCCTCCCACACAGACCATTAGTCCTTCGGAGGAGGTCACGGGCAGCGCCGCGGCGGGCGAAGAGACGGCGCCGCCGGCCGGCGACCGGCCCGTGGTCACCGATCGGGTGTTCGCGACGGTTCTCACAGGCCAGCACCTCAAGGCGGCCTACCCGATGCGCGACGAGCAGTCGGGTGAATTTTACATTGGCTTTGAGATGACCGACGAGGGCGCCGAGATCTTCAAGGACTATACCGCGGCGAACATTGGCACCTACCTGGCGATTGTCCTGGACAAAGAGGTCATCTCCAGCCCGGTGATCGAGTCGGCGATTCCGGAGGGCGTTGGCCAGATCACGGGCAGCTTTACCCCGGATGAGGCTGAGCAACTGGCCATCCAGCTGCGCTACGGTTCCTTGCCCGTGCCTCTGCGCGTCGAAACCACTCGCTCCATTGGGCCGACGCTGGGCCAGGACTCGGTTCAACGCAGCCTTCAGGCCGGCATCGTGGGGCTGTCTATTGTGCTGTTGTTCATGCTGATCTACTACCGGGTCCCCGGGCTGCTGGCTGCCTTGGCCTTGATCCTGTACGGGCTGCTCAACCTGGCCGTCTACAAGGTCGGCTGGCCCGTCCTGTTCATCATCAGCCTGCTGCTGATGCTGAGCTACTTCCTGGATCGCCGGGATGTCTGGCCGCTGGCCCTGGGCGGCGCCCTGCTTCTCGGGTCCGTGGCCCTCGCGGCCGCCGGTTTCACGGGCGTCACCCTGACCCTGCCGGCCATCACCGGCTTTATTCTGTCCACAGGGATGGCGGTGGACGCCAACATTCTCGTCTTCGAACGGATGAAAGAGGAGCTGCGGGCCGGACGTAGCCTCGGCTCGGCCATGGAGGCCGGCTTTAGCCGGGCTTGGACCTCGATCCGCGACTCTAACATCTCCACGCTCATCACCTGTGCGATCCTCTTTTACTTTGGGTCGACCTTTGGCGCCGGCACGGTAAAGGGCTTTGCCGTCACCCTGGCGCTGGGTGTCGTCATCAACATGTTCACGGCCATCACCGTGACCCGGACCTTGATGCGCGTCGCCTTCCAGTGGATGGGTGATAGGCTCGAAGAGAGCCACGCCCTGTTGGGGGCCTAGCCCGGGCAGGTGAAGGAGGTTCTTCATGTTTAACATCGTAGAAAAACGACACTGGTACTTTTTGCTCTCGGCCTTGATCATTATCCCCGGCCTGGTCGCCATGGTCTACTCCACGGTGGTCTATGGCTCCCCGATCAAGCTGGGCATCGACTTCACGGGCGGGACCCTGTGGGAGCTGCAGTTCGAAGAAGAGACTCTGCCGGGCGAGGTCCGCGACGTGTTCGTGGATCAGGGCTACCCCGATACCACCGTGCAAAGCACCGGCGAGGCTGCGATACTGATCCGCACCAAGCCGCTGGCGCCGGAGGTCAAGGAGCAGCTGGAGAGCGGGCTGGTCGACCGCTTTGGGGCCATGGAAGAGCTGCGCTTCGAATCGGTGGGCCCCAGCGTGGGCGCGGAAGTCACCCGAGCGGCGACCATCGCCGTGGCGGTCGCGGCACTGTTCATTCTGCTGTTCATAATCTTTGCTTTCCGCAAGGTACCCAATGCCTGGCGCTATGGCGTGTGCGCCATAGCGGCCATGCTCCACGATATCCTGGTGACCCTTGGCCTCTTCTCGATCGCCAGCCTCGTCCTCAACTGGCAGGCCGACGCCCTATTCCTCACTGCCCTGCTCACGGTCATTGGCTTTAGCGTGCAGGACACCATCGTGGTGTTCGACCGCATCCGTGAGAACATCCCCAAGAGGCGCGGCGAAACGTTCGAGACGGTCGTCAATCGAAGCCTCCTGGAGACGATCCACCGCTCGCTGGCCACACAGCTTAACGCCATCTTTGTGCTCGTTGCCCTGCTACTTCTGGGCGGCGCGACGATGAAGCAGTTTGTTGCCGTGTTGCTGGTCGGCCTGCTGTCGGGCACCTACTCCTCCATCTTTAACGCCGTGCCCCTACTGGTTGTCTGGGAGACAAAAAAGCTCGTCGGACGGCCGAGGGAGGCCACCGCCTGAGGCGATGGCGACGGGCCTCGCTGCTGGACAGGGCCGCGAAGACCGGGTAGCTGGGGTGGACCTGACCCTGCCACAAGGCTGCAATGTTGACCGCCCGGACGTGCTGTGGCAAGCCGTGCGATCCGGGCGGGGACGGCGAGTTGCCTTTGCCGCGCCCGGGAGGGAGATGAGCTGTGCCTGAAGAGGTTCAGATCGATGACCTGGTGCGCCTGCGCAAGCCGCACCCGTGTGGCAGCTACGAGTGGCGCGTGGTGCGCGTGGGGGCCGACATTGGGCTAAAGTGCCAGGTGTGTGGCCGGCGTATCCTCATTGACAGGAGCACGTTCAAGAAGCGAGTCAAGACTGTCATCCACCGCTCGGGCGAGGAGGGTGCCTGACCTCGGCCTAGGAAGCGAAATAGGCCAGTGCCAGGCGCACCCTTTCCTCGAGGGGTAGCGGTTCGCGGGGCAGGCTGCGGATCGCTTGCTGGGCCTCCGCCAGGCTGTAGCCCAGAGTTGTCAGCGCAGCGATGAGATCCGCGTCGGCCTCGATGGCAGCCATTCCTCCTGTGGCGAGCTCGGCCGTTTCCCCGACCTTGTCCTTAAGATCGAACACCAGCTTGCGAGCCGTCTTGGGCCCGATGCCCGGCACGTGGCCCAGGACCGCAACCTCCTCCTGAGCAATGGCAGCCCGCAGCCGCTCGGGCGTGAGGGCTGACAGTAGAGACAGGGCCACCCGTGGGCCGATGCCGGGTACTGTCTGCACCAGCCGAAAGGTAGCGAGCTCCTCTTCCGAGCGAAAGCCGTACAGGGTCAGCTCGTTTTCGCGCACCTGGAGGTGCGTGAACAAGACGACCTCCTCACCCGGAGAGCCCAGCGTAGCGATGAACGGGGGCGGGACAAACACCTGGAACCCCACGCCACCCACGTCGAGCACGACAAAGTCCTTGCTCGTGAAGCTGAGGGTACCCCGCAGGCTGGCAATCATCACTGGGCCTCGCTCTTCCCGCTCTGAGGGACCGCCTAGCGTTCCGCGCCTGCGAGCAGGGCAGCCATGGCGGCCGAGTGAATGTGACACACGGCCACGGCCACGGCATCGGCCGCGTCGTCGGGCTGGGGCACAGCGTCCAGATTGAGGAGCATGGTCACCATCTGCTGTACCTGGTGCTTGTCTGCCGCGCCGTAGCCGGCAATGGCCTGCTTGACCTGCAGCGGCTTGTACTCAAAGATCGGTACACCTGCTTCGGCGAGGGCCAGCAGGATTACGCCCCGCGCGTGCCCCACCGACAGCGCCGTGCGCGCATTCCGGCTGAAGAACAGCTCCTCAACGGCAGCAGCGTCCGGCTGGTGCCGCCTGGCGAGCTCGGCCAGGCCGTGGTACACGGCCTGCAGGCGCGCCGGCAGGGGCTGGCCCGCGGACGTGGTGATCACCCCACAGTCCACCAGGACCAGCCCCTCCTCAGTTTCCCGCACCAGGCCAAAGCCGGTGATGGCCGTTCCGGGGTCGATGCCCAGGACGAGCACTAGTCCTGATCCTCGTAGCGAGCCATCAGCTCGTCAGAAATGTTCAGGTTGGAGTAAACCTCCTGGACGTCGTCGATCTCCTCAAGGCTCGAAATCAGGCTCATGTTTTGGATGGACTGCTTCTCCTCCAGGGTGACCGTCGTCTTGGGCACCATCGTCAGCTCGGCCGACTCGACCTGCAGCCCGCGAAGCTGCAGTCCTTCCCGGATGATCTGGAAGTCGCCGGGCTCGGCATAGATCTCGACCAGGTCGTCGCTGAACACGACGTCGTCAGCGCCGCTCTCCACGGCAACGTCAAAGAGCCTGTCGTTGTCCATCCCCGCGGGCTCCAGGGCAAAGTAGCTCTTTTGCTCAAACTGCCAGGCAACGCTGCCCGCTGCCCCAAGGCTGCCACCTGCACGGTTGAAAGCCCGCCGGATGTCGGCCAGCGAGCGGTTGCGGTTGTCGGTCACCACCTGTATCAAGAAGGCGATACCATGAGGTCCGTAACCCTCGTACATGACCTCTTCCAACGCTGCCGCGTCTTTGTCGAGCCCCGCACCGCGGCGGATGGCTCGTTCGATGTTCTCTTTGGGCATGTTCTCTGCCCGCGCCTTGTCCACGGCCAGACGCAGCCTGAAGTTGGTATCGGGATCGGGCCCCTCCCGGGCCGCGATGGTGATCTCTTTGGCCAGCCTGGTGAAGGCCTGGCCCCTCTTGGCGTCGGCCGATGCCTTCTTGCGCTTGATGGTGGCCCACTTCGAATGTCCGCTCAACTTGACCTCCTACTTTATCCTCTGCGAATGCGTTTGAGTGGCTTCACTGCCACTGCCTCCGCAGGCAGCCCCGCGGAGAAGGATGCCCGCGTTCGTTACAACTGCTCCCGGGATCTGCGCTGCGTCCCCGGGACCTGGTGGTGCGGCCCGGCACTAACGGCGTCGGCCGGCTCTGAGCCCTCGCTGCATGTCTGTCAGCGCGTCCCACTCGCCTACGGCTGCCAGGCGAGCCTGCTCCGGCCAGGTGCCGGGATCGGCCAGGCGCAACAAGCGCGGATCCGCCTCCCGAAGGATCGCCTGTAGCCGGTCTGCATCGGTGGCGGCCAGCTGCGCAAACGTCTCAATACCCGCCTCGTGGAGCACGCCCGCAATCCGCGGACCAATGCCTTCGATCAGCTTCAGGTCATCGGCGGCGCCGGGCAGCGGTGGGCGTTCCGCCGGTTCCTCGACGATCGCGTCAACGGGCGCGGCGACAAACTCGCCGCCCCCGGTGTCGACAAGTTCGACCTCCACGGGCCGCGTGCCGCTCTCCGTTTCACCTAGTGCCGGCGCCGGCACCTCTAGCTCACCCCTGGCTGGGGGCACTGCTTGCGGCCTTCCGGCCGGCTGGGCTCCCGACCTCAACTCGATGACGGGAGGTTCTTCCTTCCGTTCTGCATGTGTCCACAGTCTCCAAAGCAGCCAGATGAGCAGCACGAGGCCGGCAGCCGCCAGCAAAAGACCGATAAACAGGACCAACAACAGTGTCACGGACATCTTGCTTCCCTCCTCTCTCGATCTAGGCCTTTAGCCCGGCTTTTGGCCGGGAAGACGCTCTTCGATCTCGTCAAAATCGATCCCGCTCTCGCGGAGCACCTTGCGCCCACGGCCCGCTCCCAGGTCTGGGCCGACGTACCCCTGTTCCTCCAGCTGCTCCATCAGCCGCGCGGCCCGGGGAAAGCCAATGCGCAGCTGGCGCTGCACAAACGAGGTCGATACGGTGCTCCGCCCCCGGATCAGGTCGACCACTTGCTGCAACATCTCATCGCTCTCCGGCTCGTCCTCGAGGCCCGACCACGGCGGGAAGAGGTGTGGCTGCTCTATACTCGCCGCCTCGTTGCGCCAGAACTCGGTCAGCCTGTCGATCTCTTTGTCAGAGACGTAGCAGCCCTGCAGGCGCACGGGAGCGGACCGCTGGGGCGACATGAACAGCATGTCCCCTCGGCCCAACAGGCTCTCCGCTCCCACCTGGTCGAGGATCACCCGCGAGTCCACCTGGCTCGTAACCGCAAAGCTGATGCGTGCCGGGAAGTTGGCCTTGATGAGCCCCGTGACCACGTCTACGCTGGGCCGCTGCGTCGCCACGACCAGGTGGATGCCTGTGGCGCGGCCCATTTGGGCCAGCCGGGTGATGTGTCGCTCCACTTCGTCGGGTGCGACCATCATCATGTCGGCTAACTCGTCGATGACTACGACGAGGGTCGGTAGCGGCTCCTCGCCTTGGCGCCGGATGGCCGCCACGTTGTACTGTTCCAGGTTACGAGCACCGGCCTTGTGGAAGAGCTTGTACCGCATATCCATCTGGCGGCTGACCCAAGACAGGGCAGCGACCACCTGCTCGACGTCGATCACGACCGGCCCTATCAAGTGTGGTATGCCGTTGTAGCCGACCAGCTCCACCATCTTCGGGTCGACCATCAGGAGGCGCAGGTCGGCCGGGCTGTTGTTGATCAATAGGCAGCACACGATGGCGTTGATGCACACGCTCTTGCCAGAGCCGGTGGCGCCGGCGATGAGCAGGTGGGGCATCAGGGCCAGGTCGACTGCGGCCGGGCGGCCCGAAACGTCTTCGCCCAGGGCGATGGCCAGCCGGGAGTCGATCTCCTGGAACGCGCGCGACTCGATCACGCCGCGCAATGAGACCAGAGACACCTTTTCGTTGGGCACCTCCAGCCCGACCACCGACCGGCCGGGCACAGGCGCCTCAACGCGGATCGGTGCTGCGGCGAGTGCGAGGGCCAGATCGTTAACCAGGTTGGCAATGCGGGCCACCCGCACCCGCTGCTGGCGCACCTCGCCGCCGGCCATTCGCCGTTCGACGTACCCTGGGTCCAGCCCAAACTGGGTCACGGTAGGGCCCTGGTTGATCTCGACCACCTTGGCCGGCACGCCAAAACTGAGCAGGGTCTCTTCGACGATCTGGACCCGGCGGCGCACATCCACTTCGCCGTACGCCGAGGGCGCCGCGACATCGAGCAGGTCGATGGGTGGCAGCCCAGTATCCCTGCTGCCCGCCTTCGCCTTGCCCCTGCGCGCCTTGGACTGCGACTTCGAGCGCGTCCTGACGGTACCCGGTTCCGGATCCTTCTCCCACCACGGCACCTCTGGCAGGGCCGGGGCAACAGGGCTCCCCTGGCTACGCGTCCACAGGCGGTTGAACAGGGCGGCCACGCGGCGGGCGGGATGGTATGTCATGGCTTGCAGGCTGGGCCAGGCCGGTGCGAACAGCAGATAGAGGGCAACCGCCAACGTGGCGGCCAGGATCGCCAGCCCGATCGGTGCTCCAAAGATCTCGAGGAGCAGCGTGCCAAGCGCCCAGCCCACTTTGCCACCGCCTCGCCCCTGCTCGGCCAGCGGCAGCGCCTGGTCCACGCCCACCTTCAGCAACGCCGGCAGGCTGCTGCTCACCAGAGCGACCAGGAATAGCAGCTCGGCACCTACCCAGGTTCCCGGAGGCAACGATAGCCTCCGGCCGAGCTTGTCCCATACCATGGACAACCCTAGCAGCCCGAGGCCGAGGGCCACGACGTAGGCTCCCCACCCCAGGAGCGAGCGCAGAGTGCCGGCCCACCAGGCCAGGACCGCGCCCGACGAGGCCCGAGCCAGGCCCAGCAGTGTCAAGATCGAAAGGATCACCAGCGCCAAGCCGAGGAGGTCACGCTGCAGCGGTCCCAAGGTGAGGCCCGACATCGGCCAGCGCCGGACTGGTTTTGGGGTGGTGGGGCTGCCGGATGCCTGCCGGGCCTTCTGACCACGCGGGCGTGCCATCAAGCTCCTCTCATGCCTCGTACATCTGCCGCAGGCTGAGTCCCAGGCGCTGGTGAACGGGATCGATATTCAGGACTCGTACCCGGACCGTGTCTCCTTCGCGGACCACGTTTCGGGGGTGAAGAAAACTACCCTCGGCCAGCTCGGAGACATGGATCAGCCCTTCCAGGCCCTCTTCGACGCGCACAAATGCGCCAAAGCTCACCACGTTCGTCACCAGCCCTTCGACGACCTGGCCTGCGTGGAAGCGCGATGCGACGTCGGCCCAGGGGTTGGGGCGCAGGCGCTTGAGGCTGAGGGCGACCCGGCCCTCCTCGACATTGACGCCGAGGACGTGGATCCGAACTTGTTGGCCGGGGCTGAGCACATCGCTGGGGTGGCGCACTCGATCCCACGACAGCTCGGATACGTGGATCAAGCCTTCGACGCCGCCCAGGTCGACAAATGCCCCAAATGTGGTTAGATTCGTGACGGTACCTTCGCAGATATCGCCGGGCATCAGGCTGTTGAGGATGGTGGCCGGCGCCCGAAAGCTCGACTGGGCCGCCCGCTCGGAAAAAACGAGGCGAGACTGCTGGGCGTCCACCTCGATAATGCGCGCCGACAGCCGGAGGCCAACATACCTTGCCAGCTCTGACATTCGCTGCCGTGGATCCTGCTGCCGGGGTGCCTCGCACAGGTGTGAGGCTGGGATAAAGCCCTGCAGCCCGTTCCAATCCACGAGCAGGCCGCCCCGGTTTGCCCCCGTCACCTCCAGAGTAAAGGACTCACCGCTGTCCATCGCCTGTTGCGCTCTCTGCCAGTCCTGCTCGCTATCAACTTCCCCTTCCTCGTCGACTTCGTGGCAGCGATGCGGCGGTCCGGCGTTCGTCTCCATGTCCAAGGTGGACAGAATTTCGTGGGGATCGAGGGGTGCTACGACTTCGGTAGCCACCTCTCCCTGCTCGAGGAGCGCTTGCCAATAGCCTTCGTCTATCTGGCTCCACCATCTCTTGTCTCTTGAGGGTACCGGCTGCAACTCTGCTTGCTCCATGCCTCCTGCCTCACCTCTCCATCTTCCCCGGTAGCTCGCCCCTCGCAGAACCGGCGACGTTTGATTATAGAATCGATCCCCAGGCCTGTCAAGGCGACTGCCCGTTGCTGTTGCCGCCCGCCGTGCTTACCCCGTCGCTCGCCAGGGCCCCCGTAGCCCCGGCCTTCTCCAGGTCTGCCAGGCTGCGCGCCACCTCGGCGATGGCCACGCGCTGCTTCCGATACAAGTCTGACTCGCTCATGGCCAGCCGCCGTGCGACGTCGCGCACCCGCAGGCCGCGGACGAACTTGAGCTCCAGAATGTTGTACAGGATCCACTCGGCGGTCGTCATGCTTCGCTCGCCGGCGGGGCGCAGCCGCTCTATGGCTTCGCCAAGCACGACGCGTAGGGCCTGCACCGGATTCGCTCCCTGCTCCCGAGCGACGTGCGCCACAACGCGCATCTCGAGTAGAGGACTCTCAGTCAGTTTGGGGCCGCCCCAGTAATGGCTCAACGCATCTCGCACCCAGTGCTGAAACTCGGGCGAATAGATCAACTCGTCTTCTACGATCTGAACGGCAGGCGTGCCGGCATAGCGCGTGGCATCCTGCCAGCGATGCAGCCTCTCGATGTTGGGCAGGATGCGCTTCAGCGTCTCGAACACGTTCTGCTGCAGATACCTGTCCTCCAAAGCATTCTGGGCGCGGCTGACAAGAGCCTTGACCAGCTCTTGCTCGCCCGGCGCCAGAGAGGGGCTGGTGGAGCGCGCCTCGACTCCCAATACACCCAAGCACACTTCGCTCGCCTCCGCCCGCAGAGGCATAAGCCAGAAGCCATCCGCCGCCAGGAACTCGCCCGGCTCCACAGGCTCCGGGCCGGCGGCGAGGTCCCAGTGGCCGTTGCCACACACATCGTTGTTCCCGAGAAAGGCATCGATGCCGGCCCGATCGCCACAATGGGCCTCGATTCGCTGCTCCCCTTCCACCGCCACGGCCACGAAACCTGTGCGCACCTGCAGCAGGTCGCATAGGGCCGCCAGGTTGTTTTCCAGGAAGGAGCGCAGGTCGGCGGTGGTTAACAGCCGGCGATCGAGGGTCTGGATCCAGGCGATCTCGTTCCGGTCCTGGCGATAGATCAGCCGGTCGACGAACGGCTTGGCCCGGTTGATGGCGACCTGCAGCAGCACGATAACGGCCACGACGGACAAGATCAACACCGTATCCCGCGGCAAGCCCAAGATGGCTTGCACCTTGGGCACCGCGAGCATGATAAAGAGCACGGCGGCACCCACCAGTGGCCCACGCAACAGGTAGTGGATGAGCTGGTGCTTGATCACCCGATCGGGGCTCAGGATGCCAAAGAAGGCGACGCTATAGGCCATGAGGACGATCATGAGCAACACGGCCACGTTCCCGATGAGCAAGAAGAGCTGCAGCGCGTTGGTGTGCACCAGAGCAGGGATGCCCGTGAGCATCAGGTAAGGAAAAGCTCCCAGGGCCGGGGCGACAAAGGCCAACCCCAGGTAGGTCATGCGCCGCCGGGAGGCACGCGTCAGGCAGCGTTTGCGGGCGCGCTGGATGTTTGCCTCGCCCCACAGGACGACGATGACAAAGTAGACGGCAAAAACCCAGAAGAGAGGGCCGGCTGCCAGGTGCGAGGCCTGGCGCCGGTAGACACCGTCGTAAACCACCAGCTCGCTCAAGACCACCAGGCCCAGGAAGATGGCACTAGCGGCATAGCTGGCAAAGAGGGCCACTCGGCGCCAGCGCGCGCGCAGGTTCATCGAGCCTAGCAGGGCGTCGGAAAAGTGAAGGTACGCTGCCGGCACGAAGGCGATGCCCACCCACTGGAACTTGAGCCAGCGGACCGTGGCTTCCGAGCTCTCGACCTCGTAGAGCACCACGTCGCCGGCGTAGACGATGAGCATGAAGGCCAGCAAGGCGCAAAAGCCCCGCACTACGGGGCTGCGCAGGTTGTGCGTCAGGAGGTAGGTGAGCAGAGAGAACAGGGTCAGGAGGACCGTGGCCGCGAGGACCTGGTTGCTGAGGATCAGACCGCCGGTAATCCACTGGGACAGATCTAGCATGTGCAACGAACCCACGTCACCGTTAAACGACTCTGCCTTTCAGGGTGCGCCGGGTACACCTCGGCTCACCATCCAACGCGCCCTCTGGCTGCCTGCCTAACGAAGGGCATGCACGAAAAAGAGGGCGATATCCTGGTTCTGATAGTAATGATCGTTAAAGCCGCAGAACTGGAAGCCAACCTTGCGGTAAAAGGACAGGGCGGGATAATTCTTTGTGGTGGCTTCAGCCTGCAGCAACCGCAGTCCCTGCTCCCTGGCCCACTGGCGCGCGTGTCGGATGAGGGCCGTGCCAACGCCTTTGCGCCGGTGCACACGGTCGACCGCCATGTTCGCCACCCAACCCACCTGCTGCCAGGGATAGGTTACCAGGTCCACGTAGCCGGCTACTTCCCCGTCCACCTCCGCCGTGAAGAACCCGTCGCCGCGCTGCCAGTCCTCCACCAGCTGTTCCAGGTTCCGCGGGTAAGCAACCGGCATACGCCGGGGAAGGCGCACCGTCTGAAAGGCTACGTCTACCTGCGACTCGCCCTCGTGGACTTTCATCTGCCAAACGTGGCGCGTGTCCGAGGCATGATCCAGCAATAGGCAGATGTTCAGGTCGGCCAGCGTTGCAGGGCGAACGATCATGTTTTCCTTCCTTCCAAAGCTTCCTTGATTTTACCACCCTCGCGGCGAAAAGGCAAGGCAGTGCTCCTTGTGTAGCTGACGGATGGGCCGGGTGCTATCCGGTCTCAGGCCGAATGGACACGTTCCCCGTTCTGCGCTATAATAGAGCCAACCGTGCCTGGTGAGAGGACAAGCGTGGAGCCAACGCAGACGCTGGACAAGGTCAACATTGCCGAACAGGCAGGCCAGCTGACGGAACCGTTCACGATGATGGACCTGGCGCAGATCGACGATCTGGCCTTGAGTGTCTTCCTGTGCCAGGGCACGATGCCCTTTCACCGCCACGTGGATCAAGACGAGCTCTTTCTCGTGCACAGCGGCACCATCAGCCTGGAAAGCGACTGGGGCACGGCCGTCCTCCGCCCCGGCGATCTGGCGGTGGTGCCCAAGGGGGTGGGGCACCGCTCTTCCTCTTTGCTGCGCTCCCTGGTCCTGCTCTTGCAGCCACGGCTCATGATCAACCGGCGCAACGGACACCGGCGACTCTTTGCCATCAAGAGCAGCGGACACCTCGAAAAGGTCAGTGTGCCGGCCGTGGGCCGCCACGTGGTCAACCCCTTCCAGCAGGTGCCGCTGGCGCACGTGGACACCTTTGTGCTAAGCCTGGCCGTCTGCCAGGGAGAAGGTCCCCTCTGGCTGAACCGGGAGCAAAGCAGCCTGATCTTTTGCTACGAGGGCCAGGCGGTTGTGGAAAGCCCGTCGGGCCGCGTGACGCTTGGCCATGGCGAGTTGGTTGTGGTACCGGTGGGCGTTGCCCACCAGGTCAGCAGCCGCCAGCGCACCGTGCTCCTCAGCGTCGGACGGCACCCGCAGCCGGATCTCCCCCTGCTGGACTGATGGCAGCCCCACTGGAGGCTCTGCACCTTGCCGGTGGCTGCCGGCGCTGCCCGGCCCTCGTGGCGAACCGCCGCCAGATCGTCCACAGTTACGGCCGGCCACCGGGGAATGGTGCGCGGGTGGTGCTGTTTGTGGGCGAGGCGCCGGGGACCAGGGGTGGCGACGCAACCGGTGTGCCCTTTACTCGAGATCGTTCCGGCCTACGCCTGCAAAAGATCCTCATCCGCCTGGGCCTGTCCGCCGAAACCGATGCCGGCGTCGAGGCGCCGCGGCTGCGCTGTTTCGTGACCAACGTCGTGCGCTGCAACCCCCCCGGAAACCGCACGCCGTCCCGGGCAGAGATCGAAAACTGCCTGCCTTATCTGTGGCAAGAGATCGAGATCTGGCAGCCGCAGATCGTTGTGCCCGTGGGCAACGTGGCAGCGCAGGCCGTCATCCCCCGGCTGACAGGCCAGCTCGCGCCCCCTATCGGCCGCTGCCAGGCCCAGGTCCTGGGCTCCGAGCCGTTGGTGGTCCCCATGCGGCATCCGGCCCGGTCGCCCAACGCCGACCTGGACCGGTTTGTTGCCGTCATGCAAGAGCTGCTCTAGTCTTCTTCTGGCTCCTGGCGGTCGGGAGCAGCCGGCCCCTCCGTGCCACGCTAAAGTTCGTCGTCCGGCGGAGCCGGCACGGCCAGCCGGGTGCCCCCTTGGCCATACAGCGTGTAGGCCAGGCCCAGGGCGTTCCCCATCTCCAGGAACGCGCGCCGCAGCTCCCACAGAACGCGCCCTACCGGCCGGCCCTCGCGAATACGGGGGAAGAACTCACAGGCCAAGGCGTGGGCGAAGGTGGAAGGCACGGGACAGTCGGTGGCGATCACGCCCCGAGCGCCCCGCTCCAGGAAGAACGGGACAAAGCCTCCGGACAGAGAGGGCAGGACCTGCGCCGAGTCACACATGTTCAGGACTACCAACGGTGCCGTTGGCAACCGCCCGGGAGCACAGTCTTGCAGCAGGGTGAGCGGCACCTGGTCGTCGGTCAGCTTGATCCACGATTCACTCACGTCAAACAGCGCCTCTGCCTGGTCCTGTAGCCCAGCGCGCCTTTCAGGCGGCAGGCTGCCGAGATAGGCCTGGAACTCGCCGCGCGGGTTGTCGACGAGAGCCAGGTCGGAGGCTGAGCGTTCGGTGAACCCGTGGCAGTAGAGGTACAGGAGCTGGTGCCGGCCCTCGGTCAAGAGCCGCAACCACTCGGCACCACGGTTGACGACCGAGTACACGGCACTTCCTCCGCCGGCGCCGGCGAGCGCGGCAAAGAGCTGGCGCTCTTCCCGGGCGCCCGCCAACCGGTCGTTGAGCCCGACCGCCACCTGCAAACCGTCCCCCTGCCCGATCACGAGCCCGTCCCTCGATGGTACCTGGAGGAGCTCTTCGGTCAGCACCTCGATCTCGAACCTGTAGCCCCAAAAGCCGTCGAGCGCTACCTCCAATCTCCCGGCTTGGCTTGCGCGCAGCGGGCGGTCGTAGACGAGGCCCCAGGGGAAGACGAAATCGCGGGCGCGATGGACGACCCGCAACACCGCCCCCTCGCCCGCCTCCTGCTGAATCCGGCGGGCGACGTCGGCAGCAGCACCCCGGCCGGCCGGGCCCGGCCCGGCGTCCTCGAAAAGCTTGAGGTAGAGCTGGCGGCCGACGAGGGCCAGAGCCAGCAGCGCCCTGGTGCGCGCCGGCTCATCCACCTCCACCGTCGTCTCGTAGGCCGCAGATCGGGAAATATTGGTGAGCTGGCAGCGGGCTTTGGCGACGAGGTGTGCGAGGTCCTCACGGCGCAGCCGGGCTCGCCACGACGGGTGTAACTCGCCCTCCTGCCTTTGGCCTTGGGACGGCATCAGGTCCACGTGATAGCCACCCGGTGCGTGGTCGACAAGTAGGCTCAGGAGCCGGTGCCCAAGGCTGTCCGCAAAGAAACATTCCGAGTCCCGGGCTGCAGGCAGCAGGGCATGCTGCGGCGCGGTGACCGGGCCAGGAGCAGTGCTCCTTTCCTCCGTCGCTTCTCCACTTCCGGCGCCATTCTGCTGCTGTTCTTGGGGCAGCATCTCCAGCGTGCCCTGGTAGGCCCGCAGGTACAGGTATGGATCCAGAACCTTCTGCGGCACGGTAAAGAGATCGACTCCACCCGTGCCGCGCACCGCGCCCTCCAGTGCACCGGGCAGCAGGCGCCAGGGCCGCCCCTGCCGCAGCAGCACAAGGGGCTCCGGGCCCTGTGCCCGGTTGCGGACCTGCCGGCTGCCCACCATCTCCAGGGCGCAGACATGGGCAGGATGGAGGCGAGGCACCACCTGGCGCAGGGGCTGGCCCCAGGGTTCCGGCCCGGCGGAGATCAAGTCGTCGTTGAGTTCCTGGGCACTCACGACGGCGTAGGATCCGTCGCCGGCCCGAACCAGCACGTAGGCTCGGCGCGCCTCCTCCTCGGTCAGCTTCTTGAGGTCGGTCGCGACGCGAGCCACCAGGGTGTCAGGCGCGGCAAGGACAAAGGGTGCGCCGGGCAGCGCCGTCTGCGGCAGGTCGACCCCTTCCGGGGCGAGAGGCGGGTCAAACAGATCGTGGTCTGCGCCCGCGGGCAAGACTTGTCCCGCCAGGCCGGGCGGCGGTGGCATGAGCCCCACCGCCAGTCCCTCCTCGTCCAGAAGGACGAGAAAGATGCGCTCGGCAATGGCTCGGGCCTGCTGGATCCCCAGCTCGCGGTAGGGCCGTGCTTCGGCCGGCTCCAACCGTGGGCGCAGCTCGGCCAGGTTGCGGGGCCAGACCCGGCTCGGAAAGTCGGGCACGCCTTGCTCCAGGCGCCGGTCCAACACGTGGAAGCTATCACCGGCCTGAAGCAACACAAACGTCCCGTCGCCGTCGAGCCCCTGGCCCAGGGCCGCGGCAACCTCAGCCGCGGTGCTCTCCGGCGTCGCCACGACAAAGCGCGGTCCGGCCGCAGCGGCCGGTGTGAGGGGCTGGTCGAAAAGGTCGAACAGCTCGCTGCCCGGTGCGGCCATGTCTGGCAGGCGAGGGGGAGCGAGGGCCAGAGCCACGGGCGTACCCTCGCCGGTGGCGACGACCGGCAGCCCGCGGCGGCGCGCCATCGCCAGGGCTTCGGCTTCGCCTTCTGTGGCCCATGGCTCTGGGCACAGCTCGGGCAGGAGCGACTCGAGGCGCATCCGCAAAAGGTAAGCTCCCCGCTGCTGTGCCAGCGCGAGCAGTGCCGGCACCGACGTCGGGGCGACCTGGCCAGTCGCGACGCGGATGAGGATCGGGGCGCTGCGCTGGGCGTGTTCGCCCATCTCCACCAGCCGGCGACGCAGGGATTCGACGGTCTCGTGGGAGCCTGCCTGGAGAACCTGGTGGTCCGCCAGTCGCTCCCAGGGAATCAGCTCTTCCATCCTCGCCTCCCGCAAACCCGCGGCGTCAACAGCCTGAAGCTCTAGCTCCACGATCAGGGCGCTCTGCTGCGGATGTCATTGTACCACAAAGGGCAATTGCCGTCCATGACCGATGCGGCAGCGAGCCTAGGGCGGAGTCTCCTCGCGGATGACGGGAGCCAGCATCTGATCCACGGGCGCGTAGCGGTCGGTGAGCAGGACCGGCGGCTCCTCGCCCAGGAGCTCGGCCACCTCCGGCTCGGTCAGGAGTTGGCTCGCAAGGAGAGGGAATGCATCCTGCGCCTGAACGCCGTGGAGGGCCCGCATGTCAAGCGGGGCGTCGCTGGCAATGAGCACGAAGGTGCTGCGCGTGTTCTGGCGCCAGGCGGCAATAGTGGGCGCGACGTAGACATAGCGGAAGGTCTGGCGCAGGGTGTGGACGTAGGCCCGCAAGAACTCGCCACGCGGGCCGTCGATCAGGTTCACGGCGTAAAGGCCATCCTCTGCCAGCCAAGCGTGCACCCGCGCGTTGAACTCGAGGGTGGTCAGGTGGTACGGCACCGAGAAGTCGTTGAAGGCATCGCCCAGCACCAGGTCGTAGGGCTCGGCCGGGTTGCGCTCCATGAACAGGCGCGCGTCCTCGTTGTACGTGACAATGCCCGACTGCGGGGCCAGTCCCAGCCAGGTGCTGGCCACCTCCGTGACGCCCGGGTCGATCTCGATAACCGTCACCTCGCTGTCAGGGTAGACCTGGGCCATGTAGCGGGGAAACGTGTAGCCCCCTCCTCCGACAAACAGGGCGCGGAGGTGGTCATCGCGCTCGGCGCGATAGCTCAGGACCTCGGCATACACCTGCTCGTAGCCGTAGGCCAGGTGGGTCGGGTCGTCCAGCGAGCTGTAGCTGTGGACGAGGCGGTCGAGCCTCAGCACGCGCAGCAGCTTGTCCCCTCGCTCCTCGTCGTGGACGCGGATGCAGAAATAGTTGGTCTCCCGGAGGCAGGGCCCGCGCAGCCAGCCGGCATGGACGGCGGTCCCCAGCGCTGCGGAAAGGAGCAGGACGGCGGCCAGCACCCACGGCAGGCGTCGTGGCAGCAGGAACGCCAGGCCCAGGGCCAGGAGCACCACGGATACGCCGGCAACGATGGTGTGCGTGCCAAACCAGGAGATGAGCAAGAAACCGGTGGCGAAAGTACCCGCGATGCTGCCGATGCTGCCCGCCGCATAGATGCGGCCGACGGTCCGGCCTGTGCGCTCGAGGTCCTTCACGGCGAGCTTGGCTACGATGGGCGAGATCATGCCCAGGATCACGCTGGGCAGCAAGAAGAGGGCTGAGGTCAGTGCCAGGATGTCGACGACGATAGGCCGGCTGCCCGTTGCTCGGGGGCCGAGGAGATCGACGGCCAGGATGCCGAGGGAAGCGATCCCGGCCAGGACAAAAATGCTGCCCAGTAAGCGCAGTGACGCGTAGCGGTCGGCCAGAGATCCGCCCAGGTAGTTGCCCAGGCTGATACCGGCCAGGACAACGCCGATAATACCAGTCCAGGTGTATAGCGACACGCCCACGTAAGGGGCAACGATCCGGCCCGCGACAATCTCCAAGATCATGATGCAGGCACTGGAGACAAAGACGATGAGGTTGGGCCGCCACAGCCAGGAGGGACCCGGCGGCAGCCCGGCGGTCATGGCTGCGGAAGCCGTGGGCAGGTTGGCCTCGTTGCCGGAGGGAGTCGGGGTCAGGCTCATCAGGCTTCCCATCCTTCCTGGTTCTCCAGTTTGGAACAGCGTCGACTCGCCTATTATACCGCATTTGTTGCCGGCTGTCGAACGGAGGGCGCTCACGCTTCAAGCCACTGCAGAGTTGAGGCTCTGCCTGCGCAGCGGCCGCGGCTGCCATGCCGGATAGGTACCCCCGTGGCCTGTATGTGCAGCCTGCCCTGCAGGCCGTCAGGCGAGCCTTGGTCGTGGCCAGCGTGTCACCGGCCGGGGATGGGTGGCGTGGTGGCGGCGAATGCGGGTTGAGAGCAAATTCGGGGTTGCCGAAACCCGCCATCTGTGGTAAACTGTGGGACCTATGGAACTGGGAACGAACGACCCGTACGGCGCCTACGCGCGCTTTTACGACCTGGACCTGAAGGGCATGGAAGAGGATCTGCCCTTTCTGGAAGGCATGGCGGCACGTTGTGGCTCGCCTATCCTCGAGCTGGCCTGCGGCACGGGGCGTGCCCTGCTGCCCCTTGCCGGCCGGGGCTTTCAGGTCACGGGCGTAGACATCTCGCCCGCCATGCTCGCCGTCGCCCGGTCCCGGCTCCAGGCAGCCGGCCTTGACCGCCGCGTGAGGCTGGTGGAGCAGGACGTGCGCTCCCTGGACCTCGGGGGTCATTTCAAGCTGGCCTATGCCCTGGTCAACTCGTTCTCGCACATGCTGACCCTCGACGACCAGCTGGCCGCCCTGGCGGCGGTGCGGCGACACCTCGAGCCAGGAGCGATTTTGATCCTCGATCTCTTTAATCCCGACATCGGCCGTCTCCTTGATTTTCGCGGGCACCTGGTCCTCGACAAACAGATGGTCGATCCCGTCACCAGGCACACCATCAGCAAATATCGCAGCGAGCAAGTCGACTTGGGCACCCAAATCATCGACGTCACCTACGTGCTCGACGAGTTGGACGGTGAGGGCGTCTTACGACGAACGATCTTTCCCTTTGCCCTGCGCTACTTCTACCGTTTCGAGCTGGAGCTGCTGCTGCGCTATGCCGGCTTCGAGCTGGAAGCCATCTATGGCTCTTACGATCTAGAGGAGTTTGGCGGCGAGAGTCCGAAGATGATCGCCGTCGCCCGCCAGCCATGTTGAGCCGCCGAGCTTTTTTGCGATTGGCCGCCCTGGGCGCGGCGGCCGAGTTCCTGGCAGCCTGTGGGGCGCGGAGCGCGGCAGGTGAGTTTGCCCTTTTCGCCCGGACCGCCACGCCGACGAATACGGCGACCCCCACCTCGACTCCCACCTCTACGCCGAGCCCGACGTCGACGGCCACGGCGACCGCGACGGCGACTCCCACGCCAACACCCACAGCCACACCCAGCCCCACGGAGGCGCCTACCGAGACCCCCACTTCCACACCCACCGCGACGCCCACGGAGACACCTACGCCGGGTCCGCTGCGAGCCATTTCGCTGATCCATGGCCCTTCCCGTGCCCTGGTAGTCGACCACGTGCTCCAGGCCCTGGGTATTGTCTCCACCCAGGTGCGCGTTGACCTCGGCGAGACCGTTCCGGACCTGCGGACGTATGACGCCGTGATCTTTGCCGGTGGTGAGTACCGGCCTGAGGAGTTTGAGCACCCCATCTTTCAGGCCGAGCGCGAGCGGATCATGGAGGCGCTGGAGGCCCGAGTGCCTATCCTCGGCATTTGCCTGGGGAACCAGTTGCTTGCCTATTGGTTGGGCGGCGAGGTGGTCACCGGCAGCTGGGAGATCGGCTGGCTGCCCATCACCGTGAACGAGGACGGACTGGCGGACCCCTTGCTGGCCGGGTTGGGTGAGAGCTTTTACGGCTTCCTGTGGCACGGCGATCAGATCAAGCGCCTGCCGGAGGGGGCGGTTCTCCTAGCCTCCAGCGAGAAGTGCCGCGTCCAGGCCTTTCGCCTGGGCGATCTGCCGGTGTGGGGCGTGCAGTTCAACCCCCAGTACGATCCGGTGATCGCCGAAGGTGTAATCCGCGCCGCCAAGTCGCTGCCCAAGTACGGCTACAACCTGGACGAGATGGTCGCCACAGGTTATCGCGAGTACAACGATGTGGCCGGCAAGATCTTTCGCAACTTTTTCGAGGTGGTCCGAAAAGGACAGGAGGGCCATGAGGCGCCCGCGGTCTCTGCTACTGCAACTCCTGGTGCTGACGGCTCTCACCAGGATTCTCCTTAGCTGCGGCCCGGCGCCGCCGGCGGACGCTACCGCCACCTGGCCGCCACCCGCTGCGGCCACCGCGCAGCCTGGCGTCGCCGTGGCGCTGACGCAGGACTTGCCGTACGACGTCGCATCTCCCACTGCGACCCGTCCGCCTGAGAGCCCAAGCCCGGGGCCATCGCCCCGGCCCAGCCTGACGCCACGTCCTTCCGCGACGCCTTCGCCGAGCCCTTCGCCCGTGCCGACGCTGCCTCCGCGCCGCGAGCCTGAGGCCGGCGAGCCCCTGCCCCTGTCACTTGCCTGGCGACTTGACGGCAACGCCCACTTGACGGCCGGCCTGGCGCTCCAGGTGGGCGACCGTCGCGAGTTCCGCGTGGCCTCCCTGGGCCGCAGTGTGTACGCGCTGGACGAAAAGGGGCAGCTCCTGTGGCGGGCGCGCACCGCCGGCCCGGCCTATGCCCTCGCGGCCCTGCCCGCTGGCCGGGTGGCGTTCGGTGACGATGCCGGCCTCGTCTCGCTCCTGGACGCTGCCGGCAACCGCGTCTGGCAGCAGGACCTGGGCAGTCGCGTCACCGCCCTCTCCCCCACGGCAGACGGTGGGTTGTTGGCCGGGGGCTGGGACGAACGCCTGACGCGCCTCGACGCAGAGGGACGGATCGTGTGGCAGGCGAGCCTGGATGGCCCCCTAACGGCGATCGCCGTGCTGCCCCTGCCCGGCGGGCAGGAAGCGGCGGTGGCGGCGACCCTCGGCGGCCACCTATGGGCCTTTGCGCCTGCCGGCACGCCGGCCTGGCAGTTCGACGTGGGCGACGGAGCGCCGGTCGTGGCCCTACAATCGGCAAGCACTGGCCAGGCCGCCTACCTCTTGGCCGGACTCCAGGACGGCCGGCTGTTGGCCTTCGACCCGGCGGGTACGTTGCTTTGGGATGCCGGCTTTGGGCAAGGTGCTCCGGCCTGGGACGTCGCCGACATTGCCGCCTCTCCCGGCCCCGAAATCGTGGTGGGAAGTGGAGGCCGTGAGCCGTCTCTGGCCCTTGTCTCGCTTGCGGGAGATGCTCTGTGGCGTGTTGCCCTGCCCTCGGCCGCGACGGGCGTCGTCGCGGCCGGCCTGGACGGTGACGGGGCCTGGGAGATCGTGGTCGGGCTGGCCGACGGGCGCGTGCAGGCCTACGACGGCGGCGGGAGGCTGCGCGCCGAAGTACACGCCGGGCTGCCGGTCTGGCACCTCGCCGTGGCGGGTGACGGCTCTGTGCTGGCGCTGGCGGACGTCGTTGCCTGGCGCATCATGGCCGCGCCGGGCAACACCGGTGCCGCGTGGCTGCCACCACCGGCCACTCTCCCCGACGCGTCCTGGAGCCTGCCACCCGGTACCGAGCCGCGGCCCGACGAGGCCATCCTCGTCTTTCTGGGCGATGTCGCGCCCGGTCGTTCCATGGAGTCACAGCTGTTGCGCTACGGACCGGGCCATCCCTGGGCCGGCCTTACCCCGTTGCTGGCCGGCGACGACGTGCTGGCGGTAGCGAACCTGGAATCCGTCCTGAGCCGGCAGGGGAGGGCGCTGGACAAGCAATACGTCATCCGCGCCCATCCGCTCCTGGGCGCGACGCTGGCCTCCGGTGGCCTCGATCTCGTGAGCCTGGCGAACAACCATGCCCTCGACTATGGCGACGAGGGACTGGACGAGACCCTGTCCACCCTCCAGGACCTTGCCATTCCTGTTGTCGGTGCCGGTCCCTCCTACGACCAGGCACGCCGGCCGGCCATCTTGAGGTCGAACGGCGTGACCGTCGCCTTCCTGGCCTACGCCGCGGCGCGCTGGGACGGCTCTGCGGACGTGCCGTCCACAGAGCGGGTGGCCTGGGCTGTCCCAAGCGAGGTGCAGGCCGGGGTGCGGGCGGCGCGCGGGCAGGCTGACCTGGTCGTGGTGCTGCTCCATGCCGGAACCGAGTACGCCTCCCAACCGTCGGCCGACCAGGTGGCCGTCGCCCGGGCAGCCATCGATGCCGGCGCCGATCTGGTCGTGGGCCACCACCCCCACGTCACCCAAACCGTCGAGCGCTACGGGCGGGGCCTCATCGTCTACAGCCTGGGGGACGCCGTCTTTGACATTTCGCGCCCCGCCGCAATGCGCGGCGAGCTGCTGCGCGTGCACGCCCGAACCGAAGGGCTGGTGCAGGCCGAGCTGTGGCCTTTCTGGATTGCCGGCGCCATCCGCCCCGAGCTGCTGGACGACGGAACAGGGCAGCCGCAGTTTCGTACCGTCTACCCCTGAGCCCAACCCCCTGGGAGCGCCGGCATCCTTGCCGGCTCCTCTACCCCCGAGAGCGCCGCCATCCCTGCCGGCTCCTCCGCACCCGGAAGCGCCGCCATCGCTGCCGGCTCCTCCGCACCCGGAAGCGCCGGCATCCCTGCCAGTTCCTCCGCCCCCTGGGAGCGCCGCCATCCCTGCCGGCTCCTCCGCCAACGTGGGGGGTGATCACCTACTCTACAACCAGCCGCACCTCGGAGACAAGGCTCTCATAGTTCCAGCCCGAAGCATAGACCTTGATCCAGTTGATAGAGACGGGCTTGCTTTCTCCGAGGAGCTCCATGAGGTTGCCCGACTCGAAGGGGTACCACACGCCTTGCGGGATCTGCTCGCCCAGTGGCTCGCCCCATGGATCGGTGGCAATGTACAGGTTGCGCTCGTTCTGATAGTAGAAACCATGCGTCCAGAACTGATCGTTCCCCCACTGGTCCTTGTAATCGAGCCAGACGATCACGGGAAACTCGGAGCTCTGCTGCCCGCCGCCTGAGAGGCTCTGATAGTTGAGCAGAACGTCGAGGCTGATCTCGAGCCGGTCAAAGTCGCGAACGTCCCGGTTCAGCCCTTGCTGGATCGAGGCTTCGGTATGGTTGCCGTCGTCGGGCTCTCGCCTCAGGAACTGGACTGCGTTGCGCCCGCCGTCTTCGACCACGACTACCGTGGGGTGCGGGGCATCGGGGGCGAGGACAATCGTTCCCGTTACCCAGCCGGTAGACAGTGGCTGCTGAAAGTCGCCGTTGACGATCAAGTTCTGGGCCATGGCCTGCGGCTCGGCCGGGATGCCGTCAAGCCCGATGTTGGTACGCATGCTCTGGGCGAGGACCTTGTCGCCGTTTCCGTTCGGGAGGCGTGCCTCACCGCGCAGGACGGTGACCTGCGTCGCGTCGTTGTTCACCTCGATGCGATAGCTGCCCTCGGCCAGGGAGACCGTCGTGTGAGGGGTGACCACTTCGAACTGGGTATCGCGCTCCCGCGGCAGGGCGACGCCCACGCGCGCCAGCCC
>JBFYTF010000459.1:0-3632 GCA_041300865.1 Anaerolineae bacterium | reverse complement strand
AGCGGTGGCCAAGTCCGCAATGCGACCCACCGTCCTACCCGAGCAGTTGCAGGGAGCACGGGCGAGGCATCCCAGGCAACGGGCCGGACAGGGCAGGTGGCTGCGGCGGGCGAGGGCGATTCGCCGGGTAGGCCGATGCCCGGGACGCCTCACCGCTGCGCACGAGGGCGCGTAGACGGTTGTATAGTTGTGTTGTTAGTGGGTATATGAGGGTAGTACCGGACCCCCCCCAGGAAGTAGGGCGTGGCTCCGTTTCCCGGACGCGCGGGTGCGGATAGTCCCTCTGCCCGCGGGCGGGAAGGGGAACGGGTCAGAACGGAGCCAGAGTCCCGTCCCTGGCCGCGCCGGCCTACAGGCTAGCGGCCCGCCCTCGACAGGTCGTCGGTCTTGGCGGCCATGATAAAGTCGTTGCGGTGCAGGCCGCCGATAGCGTGGGTCCACCAGGTGACGGTCACCTTGCCCCATTCGGTGACGAGGACGGGGTGATGGTCCTGCTCCTCGGCCGCCCTCCCCACGGCATTCGTAAAGTTGAGCGCCTGCTGAAAGTCCTTGAAGCGAAACGTCCGGCGCAGGCGCTTCTCGCCTTCCTCTTCCAGCACCTGCCACTCTGGTACTTGGCGCTTCAGCTCCTCGATCTCGGGATCGCTCAACGTCGGCTCCCCACCACGGCAGGGTACACACTGTTCCCGGCTAAGAGACTCCATGGGTTTCCTCCTGATTAGAGATGTGGTTGGTACTGCCCCCGCCCTGGGAAGTGGGATCGGCCCCGCAAACAGGATACCACGACATAGGTGACATGTCAAGAGACTCGCAGCCGACCAGCTCGGCGCGGAACAGGCACCACGCCGTCCAGGTCGCCGCGAACCGGCAAAGGTGTGCGGCTGCTCCGCGCGCTGCCCGGCGACCCGGCGCACGGTGCCGAAGCATCGATGCTTCACGCACGGTGCCCCCAGGCTTTTTGTTGCGCGCCGGATTTGCAGTATAATGCCTGCATGAACCTGCACCCGGTTTGCTCGCTGCAGCCGAGTTAAGCGTACTCGAGCCGTCGTCCGATGGAGGAGAGAACTATGCGATCAGTGCGAACGAGAGTCTGGCGCCTGATGGCCCTGCTGTTGTCGGGCGCCCTCTTGCTGAGCTGCGGCGCTTCGCCCACGCCGCAGCCCGTGACCACGGCCGAGGAGGCAGCGCTGCCCACGGCCCAGCTGCGTACCGGCGGCCGCCTGGTGTACGGCCTGACCTTGGCGCCCTCGGGGATCGATCCCCACATCGACGCCTCCTCGGAGCTGGGCATCCCGCTCACCAGCGTCTATGACACGCTCGTCTACCAGGACCTGGACGGCAGCTTTGTGCCAGGCTTGGCCGAGAGGTGGGAAGTGTCAGACGACGGCCGGGTGTATACGTTCTACCTGCGCCCGGACGTGCGCTTTCACGACGGCACCCCGTTCAATGCCCAGGCCGTGCAGTTCAACCTGGACCGCGTCCGAAACCTGGGCGCCGGATCCCGCAAGGCAGGCCAGATGTTGGGCACCTACGAGCGGACCGAAGTGATCGATGACTTGACCGTACGCCTTCACCTCACCGAGCCCTATGCTCCCCTGCTCGACTCCCTCAGCCAGGTCTATCTGGCCATGGCCTCGCCGGCCGCGGTCCAGCAATGGGGCGCCGACTACCAGCTGCACCAGGTCGGGACCGGCCCCTTTATCTTCCAAGAGTACGTGCCTAACGACCACCTGACACTCCGGCGCAACCCGGACTACGCGTGGGCCCCCGACGTGTACGAGCACGACGGGCCTGCTTACCTGGACGAGATCGAGTTTCGCTTCTACGTCGACCCCGCCGTCCGGGCCCTGGCGCTAGAGTCTGGAGAGGTTGACGTCATGGGTGAGGTCCCGCCGCAGGACGCCCTGCGCCTCGAAGGTGACGCGCGCTTTGCCCTGCACCTGGTGCCCGTCCCGGGCCAGCCGCTCCAGTTCTTTCTCAATACGGCTAACCCCCCGACCGACGACATCCGCCTCAGGCAGGCCATCCTGTACGCGGCCGACCGGGCGAGCATTGTCAGCACCGTCTTCCTGAGCTATTCGCCCCTCGCCTGGGGCCCCCTCGCGGCAAGCACCATGGGCTACGAGCCGCAGATGGAGAATACGTACGCTCACGACCCGGCCAGGGCGGCTGCCCTGCTGGACGAAGCCGGCTGGGTCGATGGCGATGGCGATGGGATCCGCGAGCGGGAGGGCCAGCCCCTGGTGCTGCAGGCCTACCTCATGACCTGGGGGTACCTACCCGAAGTCGGGCAGCTGCTTCAGTCACAGCTGCGCGCCGTGGGCATCGACCTCCAGCTGCAGACCGTCGCCTATCCCGCGGCAGTGGAAGCGGCTTCGCAGGGCCTCCACCACCTGGCGCCCATGACCCTGTCCAGCAGTGACCCCAGTGTCCTCAACATTACCTTCCCCTCCTCGACCGTGCCCGGCTTCAACTGGTCCAAGACGGAGGACCCAGAGCTGGCCGGCCTGCTCGCCGAAGCGGTGCGCACCATGGACCTTGGCCGCCGTGCCGAGCTCTACAGCCAGGCACAGCAGCGCATCATGGATCTGGCTCTCATCCTGCCCATTCGCGACTATGTGAACATTAACGCGGCGAGCAGCCGCGTGGGCGGGCTGCAGTACGACCGGCGCGGTTGGTTCCCGTGGCTGCACGACGTCTACCTGGAAGAGCCTTGAGTTGACCGCGTGATCTCGTACGCCGGCCGCCGCCTGCTGGGTGCCCTGCCCGTGTTGTGGGGAGTGGCGACCTTGGTGTTCGTCGTGTTGCGCCTGCTGCCCGGCGACCCTGCGGAGGTGATGCTCTCCGAGGCCGGCGGTTCGGCGGCTGCCATTGCCGAGCTGCGTGCCGAGCTCGGCCTGGACGACCCACTGCTGCTCCAATATGGGCGCTATCTGCTCAACCTCCTGCGCGGGGACCTGGGCACGTCACTTTTCAGCCGGCGTCCCGTGGCGCACCTCATCGGCGAGCAACTGCCCAGCACCCTGGAGCTGGCCCTGGCAGCCATGTCCGTCGCCCTGTTCGTAGGCATCGGGCTGGGCATATTGGCCGCGGTCAAGCACGGTACCGGCTGGGACCGGCTGGCCATGGGTCTCTCGGTTGCCGGCGTGTCGTTGCCCATCTTCTGGACGGCCCTGCTGCTCATCTGGCTCTTTAGCCTGCGCCTGGGCTGGCTCCCGGCCACAGGGGCAGGCAGCCTCGCCCACCTCGTCCTGCCGGCTTTGGTCCTGGGCTTTGCCTCGGCCGGTGCCATCGCCCGCCTGGTGCGCGCCAGCCTCCTGGAGGTGCTGTCCCAAGATTATGTCAATACTGCCCGGGCGAAAGGGTTGAGCGAGCGCCTCGTCCTCGTCCGCCACGCCCTGCGCAATTCCTTGATCCCGGTGATCACCATTGCAGGCCTGCAATTCGGCTTTCTTGTGGGTGGTGCCGTGGTTACAGAGAGGATCTTTGCCCGGCCGGGCATCGGCCGCCTGCTAGTGAATGCCATCCAGTGGAAGGATCTGCCGCTCGTGCAGGGCATCGCGCTGCTCGCCGCCGTGGCCTACACCCTGGTGAACCTTGCTGTCGACCTGGCCTACGTCGTACTCGATCCG
>JBFYTF010000452.1:0-9206 GCA_041300865.1 Anaerolineae bacterium | reverse complement strand
ACTCTAGCGGAGGGGAAATACCCTGCTCCATACCGAACCAGGTAGTCAAGCCCTCCAGCGCCGATGGTACTTGGGACGCAGGTCCCTGGGAGAGTAGGTCGTTGCCAGAGGAACCTTTTTGGATTGTCTTATAGCAACAAGGCGGCGCAACACGAGAGACTAATGCTCTCATGTTGCGCCGCCTTGTCGTCCAGGCCATTTCGTCCGCGTTGTTGCCTGCTGGCGCAGGCCCCGACCACGCACCAGCCAGTGATACGGGACATGTGCGCTACTTGGGCGGCAGAGACGCGGCAAACGCTACCGCCTGGCCCACCCAATCCGCCAGGCTTTGGTCCGAGGCATACCCCTCCGCTTCCACGCCGACCCAGCCTTTCATCGGCCGGCCGGTCATGTCGAAAGGACGGGCGCCGGGCCGGGCCAGCGCCTCCTCGTAGCTGCCCGGGCCGACCCGAGCCATGAGCCTGTCGCCGCTCACCCCGCAGGCCATGTTGCCGTTGACAAAGAAGGCGATCCCGCCGAACATAGCTTTCTCTGTGTACGGCTGCAGCAGGGCAAACTGCGCCCGAATGCGCTCCGCGAGCTCGTGATTGTATGCCACCGGCCCTCCTCCCGGGAAAGAGATTCGCAGCGGCACCGCCGTGCTACAGATCGTAGCACAGCGCTGAACGGCTGTCAAGGCCGAGGCCACACCACCCGGGGCAATCGCAGCTAGCGGTGAAAGCGCCGCCGGGAGTCGGACCTGTCGCCCCGATATCGCGCAGGATGCGGGGGTTGCACATGGATGCCGCTGCAGCGGGATCGCCTCTCCCTCGCGGTCGCCGCTACGCTCGCGCTTATGGTCGCCCTTGCGATCCCCGTTGGTCGCCGCCGCGAGCGAGAGGTCGACGTGAAGGCGTCATCGAACGCCTTCGGCCAACGACTGGGAGCGCATGTGTGTGTGATTGTGTTGTTTTCCACCTATATATGGGGGGTCCTATTGAGCAATCGCCTCTAGCGGTGAACGCGCCGCCCAGTGGTCAAGGCTCCTTCACGGCGCTGCGCTCAAACCCTGGCGAGGGCCGAGTGGCTTCGAGATCGAGCGCCTCCAGTCGCGACGTAGTGGCGCCCAGGATCCGCCACGAGGACGCGAGAATAGGCAGGAAGGCCAGCACCCAGCCCAGGAAAGCCGCCGCCTGCAACAGGCTACGGTAATCCACGAGGAAAAGGCTGGCCGTATACAGCGCCGTGGCGGCGTGGCCCGCACCGAGGCTCAGCCAGGTCCCGCCAAGCTCCGGCTCGCGGCGGGCAAGGAACCGCGCCTCAAGCATGTAGGGCAACAGCGCAAAGGAAAACGTCAGCAGCCAGCCGTAGGTCAGGATCAGCGATCCCTCTCCGGCGATGGCCCCGGCCGCAGCCGAACCCCTGGCAAAGACCACGATGGGGGCCATGGCCACGGCTACCATCTGCCACAGGTAGGCGCTGAGGAGGTGCAAGCTCCCCGGCCTCCGCAGTTTTCCGGCGGCCCGCAGCGAGCGGGCCGCGCCCACCAGCAGGACCACCGTGCCGGTCGTGTGGATCGCCACGCCGGCGGCATCGAGCACCCGCACCTCCAGCCAGGGTCCCAGGACCAAGCCCAGCGCCCCGATGGTCATCAGCAGCAAGGCTGCCGCAGGCCACTTGGCGCGATCCGGGCCGTCGCCCAGCGCCAGGCGAGATCTCAGGTCGAGGAGCAGTCCGCCCAGGACGAGGGAGCCAAAGCCCCACAGATTGCTGTGGACGTGCACCTCCTTGGGTGCCGGAAGGTGGAGCCAGCTACCCCAGCCGAGCCACATTCCGGTCCCAATGAAGGCACCCAGCAGCAGGTACAAGAGCCCGATGCCGTAGAACCGGCTGCTGATCGCGCATCGGGCGCTGCCTGTCCGCGCCAACCCGCGCAACTGCCAGAGCAAAGCCACAACGGCGACAAACACCAGCGTCCCGCCGGCGATGATCATGGCCGAGTTGACCAGGGGAATGCCAAGCAGCAAGGCGATCAGTCCCGCGTTATAGACGAGCCACACGCCCCAACGCGTGCGGGGCACGGCTTGAGCCGCCCGCCCCGCGGTCAGCCAGGGCAGGGCAGCAAACAGCACCTGGGTCAGGACCCCAAGAGTGATAAAGTGCACCCTGATCCAACGCAGGCCTGCAAAAGCGGGCAACAGCTCGGCAGCGATCAACCCCGAGCCCAGGGTCGCCACGGCTGCCAGCGAGAGGTAAAAGACGGCCGTCACCAGGTGGGGATTCAACATGGCGGCTCTCCTTTCTGTTACTGCTCGGCGAGGCGCGAGGCGAGGAATGCCAACCGAGTCTCGGCTTCCACACCCCGGCTAACACCGGCCGGCGTGACGACGACGGAGCCCGGCCCGACGGCGAACCGCTCACCGTCGACGATGATCCAGCCCCTGCCCTCTAGAAAGTAGTACACCCCCAGTCCCTCTGGGTGGACCGGGATCTTGGCTCCGGCGTCCAGCCGGGCCAACAGCGATTTGAACGCTCCCTTCTCTACAATCGTCTCCGACTTGACGGCGCCGTTAACATAGTCCATCTGATCCCGCCAGTCAGGGTAATAGATCGTCTCGCTCACTGTGTCCTCCTGTCATCTAGTACCCGGCGAATCTGCCTGTCAACAGGGGCTCGCCCAGGCCTTGCGCGCAGTATAGCACGAGAGCGAGATAATTTCCAAGACTTTTGTTGTATTATTGAGGGGAATTAGCCGGAGCCGGACAGGGCCTTGGCCTTTAACCCGGCGGCGTCCAGGATCTGGATCTGCTGCCGTTCGACGCGGATCAAGCCCTCTTCCGCCAGCTCGCGCAGCGCCCTGCCCAGCACCTCGGGCACGGTGCCAATGCGGGCCGCCATCTCCGCCTGGGTTGCCCAACGCCGCCGGTGCACCGTCCCATCCACCGCGTGCTGCAGCAGCAGTTGGGCCAGCCGTTCTTCGACGGAACGCAGTGACAGGTCCTCGACGAGGGCGATGAGGTGCAAAACGCGCTGGGCCAGGTTCTCGGTGATGCGAAGGGCCAGCCGTGGGTCGCGCTGGAGCCACTCGACCACCGTGGTGCGCCGGAGCAGCCAGACAACGGCTGCCTCTAGGGCGGTAACCGTCACCAAGTTATGGGCGCCGGCCAGAACGCCGATCTCGTTGAACGTCTCGCCCGGGCCCACGAACCGCATCACCTGCTCACGGCCGCTGGCCGCAATCTTGCTCGACTTTAGCCAGCCGCTCTCCACGACGTACAGGCCGCCGCACGGCTCACCCTCGAGGAAGACGATCTCTCCCGGCTCGTAACTGCGGCGGCTGGCAGCGCGGGCCAGGGCGGCCAGCGTCTCTGCTTCCACTCCTGCAAAACTGGGTATCGCCGCCAGCACCTGCAGTGTGTCACGGGCAGCACTTGTGTCTGGCATGACCCTTCCAGCCTCTCTGATCCTTCCTGCCGATCACCGGTCACCCTTAGGGCTGCCCCAGCCATGGCCCAAACAGCCCGGCCCGGGCAAATTGATCGGGATCTATTGTACAGCTATCAGAGAATCCCGGCAAGTCACCGCGGGCCGGACACGGCATCGCCGTTGCCGGCCTGGCCTTCCAGCCTCGGCGAGCCCGAGTTTTCATGTGCTCCTTGACATCCCCTACCCGCTATGGTACAATCCACGCGTGTGGGCTGGCAAGGCCGGGCAAGCGACCGGCGCAACGCTGCCACTCCTACCCTCTAAGGCGAGGCCGTCATCTAATCAATCGGCCTGCCCCTGGAATCCGGGGGCTACCCTCCTGCACGTTCCACGCTGCCCGGCGCGCTTCCCGATTTCGGGTTGGCCGCGCGATAGGAGAGCACCATGAACAATCGGATTGTTTACCTGGGCGCAGGTTTGGCCCTGGCCATGCTGGTTATCCTGGCCATGGTCCTGCTGCTCGCCGCCAGCTTTGTCGCTGCAGCGCCCATCGAGAGAGCCGCGGCGCCGGCCGGCGACCCGGCTGGCATCAGCGTCTCCCGGGCCATCAGCATCCCCTTTGGCATTGACAGCCCGCTGACCCTTGTCCAGGAGGGCAACGCCGTCCTGGTGAGTGGCCACGGCATGTGCCCGGAAGGAGGCGAGCACTATCAGCTGCGCACCACCGTCGAGCAGGACGGCACCCGAGCCATGGGCTTTACGGAAGGCGACTGCGCGGGTGGCGCAGCGCTGACCTGGGAGGCGTTGGCCACGACTCCGCCGCCACAACAGCTCCAACCAGGCCCGGCCGAGGCCTGCGGCATGGTCCAGGTCTTTTTCCCAAGGGAGGGCGCCATCGTGCACAGGTGGTGTGTTGACGTGACCCTGCAATAACGACCAGGGCCAGCGCCGGGGGCCAGGCGCTCCCGGCGCTGCGCTTGCCGCCTGCAAGCTTGCTCAATCGCCGGGCGGCTTGAGCAGGTTCTTCCCTTCCTGCGGTTGTCGCAGAGCCACGTGGCGTCTGCGCTAGGGGCCGCTCTCATTCTCGCTCCCGGCGGATCATACGCGCCCTGCCGGTTAGGTAGCTTGCTGCGGCCGGCTGACAACGCCACGGCGCTGGGGTGCCCCCCCACGCACCACGCGTGCCCGGCGAGCGAGCCCGGGTCCTATTGACTCCCATCGTGTTATGTAGTATAATATCTACCGTGAGCTGGAGAGGCTGGCGAGCCGTCCAAGGTCATCTCCACGGGAGTCAAGTCACAACATCCACCGGGCAAGCACTCGTTAAGCTGTCTCACTCTCCGTCCATTGTCCTTGCGCAACGCGCTCGCCTCTGTTTATCGGGCTCGTCAGCCCGAGAATCTTGGCTGCGTATCCGCAGGCTACTCGTCGCGGGGCCAGCTGTCGCACGCCTGCCTGGTTGATGACAACTGGGAGCTCTTTGTCGAAGGGCAACGCATCACCGACAACGACACAGACGACCGGTTGTACACGTGGTCTCCCTCGGGCGACCGCATCGCCTTTGAGGCTCGCAGGCAGAGCCGGGACCGCGATGTGTATCGTGTCGTGATGCTGGTGGATGCCGGCGGCGGCCGGCTGCTGCCTCTGACCGATTCTGACTATCTCAGTTGGAACGTCACCTGGGCGCCGGATGGCAAGCAGCTAGTCTTTGCGTCGAACCGGGACCAGAACGCCAGGATCTTTACGATGCTGCCCGATGGCACCAGGTGGCAAGCGCTAACCTCACCGGACCGGTGGAGCCAGCTTCCGATCTGGTCGCCAGATGGCCGGCGGCTCGCCTTTGTGGCCAGCGACTCGGATCAGGTCTGGTCGCTGTACCGCATCGATGCCGGCGGCGAGAGACAGATCCGGCTGTCGAAGTACACCCACCCTGGCCAGTTTGCTTCATGGTCCCCCGACAGCCGGCGCCTGGTGTTCTCCAGCAACGCCGACGGCGATTTCGAGATCATGATCGCGAACCCGGACGAGCAGTGCATCGAACAGCTCACCACCAACTGGAGCGACGACCATAGCCCGCAGTGGTCCCGCTAGACGTTTTGGGGTGAATACCATGAAACGAGCAGGTTTCTGGCTTGGAATAGCCCTTGCCGGCGCTGTGGTCGTGGGCCTAGGCTGGCTGCTGCTGCGCCGGCCCTGGCAGTCGCCTGTGCCGGCTTTGACCGCGCTGCCAGGCCCGGCTGCGGCGACCCGCGAGCAGACGGCCGACACCTACGCGGCTGAGCGCCGGCAGATGGTCGAAGCGCAGATCAGGCAGCGGGGCGTTAACGACGCTGCGGTACTCGAGGCGATGGAAGCCGTGCCGCGCCACCTGTTTGTGCCCGCCGACCTGGTTTCCGACGCCTACGCCGACCATCCCTTGCCCATCGGCTACGGCCAGACCATCTCCCAGCCGTACATTGTCGCCTGGATGACCGCGCTCCTGGGCCTGGAGCCCGGCGCCCGGGTCCTGGAAATTGGCACCGGCTCTGGTTACCAGGCCGCCATCCTGGGCCAGATGGGCATGGAGGTCTACACCGTCGAGATCGTCGAGCCCCTGGCGGCGCAGGCAACGACGCGCCTGGCCGATATGGGCTACGACGAGATCACGGTGCGGCACGCCGACGGCTACTTTGGCTGGGAGGAGCACGCCCCCTTCGACGCCATCATTGTCACCGCCGCCCCCGACCACATCCCGCCGGCGCTCGTGCAACAACTGGCCGACGGCGGCCGGATGGTGCTGCCCGTTGGCCCACCCGGCGGCTACCAGAGCCTGTGGCTGGTCGAAAAGCACGACGACGAGGTGACAACGTCCGAGATGGGGGGTGTGCTGTTTGTGCCCCTCACCGGGGAGCACTAGGCCTCACCACGGCCGCGGTCGCGTAGGCGAGGACGGCTACCGCCAGGACGGCCGTGAACCCGGCCGAAAGCGCGACCAGCGCCACTCCGACCGAAGCCACGACCGAGGCGCTGCCGTTCACCGCCCAGGCCCACGGCACGAGCTCTGGCGCGTCGCCCTCTACCCGCGCCAGGCCCAGGGGAAAGGGCATGCCCAGCAGCAGGCCAAGTGGCGCCAGGCTTATCGCCGTGGCGAGAAGGCGGACCGCCAGGGGTGCGCCCAACAGCGCGCCAAAGAGCGGTCCCAGGGCGGCCGCGGTCAAGATCACCGCCAGCACCAGCGCCGCCAGCGTCCCGCGGAGTGGCACGCGCCGCGCCAGGAGGCTGCCGATGCCCGAAAAGAGCAGCAGGCTGCCGACAACGGCGGCAAAGGCGGTGGTCGGGTGGCCCAGGAAAAGGATAAAGCGCTGTAGAAGCGGGATCTCGGCGGCGAGAAAGCCCACGCCCAATAGCCCGAAGTAGACGAGAACCCGGCCGCGCCCTCCGCCCGTCCGGCCAACGCCGAGGGCGACCGGCAGCAAGACGAGGACCGCCGCCGACAGGGTCGCGACCGCCAGCAGGGCCAGCAACACCAGGTAGCCGCCGCCGCCGAAGGGCTTCCAGGTGTGGCCAAGCTCGCTCAGGATGGCCGGAACCTGGCGCCACGTGAAAAAGTGAAAGAAGAAAGGCCGGTCGTCACCCGGCGGGCGGACGTCGTAGGCACGGGCGGCGTAAAAGACCTGGCGGTCTGGCGAGTCCAGCAGCTCGTGGAAGGCGGTAGTGTACGGATCACCGGGATAGACGTTGTAGCGGTTGCCTTCAGCGGGGCGCATGCCGGGCAGATAGACCAGGTCAAACTGGCGGGCAGTGCAAAACTCGCGCACGGTCGCCAGCTCCTCGCCGGTAAAGGGCCCATCCTTGACCAGGATCAGGACGGTAGACCAGGAGCGAACCGCGACCAGCCGCTGCTTCGCGTCCTGCACACCCGAACGCTCCAGGGCGGCCACGGCCAGCGCCCAGGCACGCAGCTCATCGCTGGGCGGAGACTGGAGCCAGCGGCTGATGACCAGCAGCCCGCCCTCATCCAGCCGCGCCAGGGCATCGGACACACCCTCGAGCGTATAGCGGTACTCCTCGCCGAGGGAATAGGCGCCCGTGGATACCACGTTGCGCGAGCCGTTGAGAGCCAGATCGACCAGGTCATACCGCTCTTGGGTGCGCCGCAGGAAGGCACGCCCTGACTCCAGAACCACCTCGGCCCCGGGATGCCCGCCCGCGGCCTCGGCCAGCAGCCGGTTGGGCTCGACCACCGTCACACGCGCGGCTCCCAGCGCCCGCGCCAGCAGCGGGTCAAGGTTGCCCCCCGGCTCCAGCACCAGGGCGTCCGCTCCCGGCCGCAGGGCAAAGGGCAGCGCCAGGGGCAAGCAGTCGGCCCAGGCGCGCAGCGAGGCGGGATCGGCCAGCAGCCGCGGGGAGGGGTTGTCACCATCGACGAACAGCGCCTGCTGTGGTGGCTGCGGCGCCTGGCAACCCAGGCTCATGCCCGGTGCCGCGTGCAGCGACCGGCTGTCGACGACGTCCACGCGTGCCACCGCGTTCCAGCGCTGCGAGACCAAGGTGGCGCCCGGCGCCTGGAGGGCCTGGGGAAGCCCCTTGTAGGGCGAGAGCCGCACCTCGAACCAGGCAGGCCGTGTGACGGCCAGGGCCACGGCCGCCAGCACGAGGGCCAAGCCGGCCGCCAGGGCCGCGGGCCGGCGAGGATGAGCCCAGGTAAATGACAGCGCGGCCAGGGCAGCCAGGCCGGCCCACACCGCCACAGAGCCGGCACCGCCCGCCCAGGCCAGCACCAGCGGTGCCAGCCCACAGCCCGCCGCCGAGCCCAGGAGGTTGGCCGCGTACACCTTGTGGCTGTGGCGCGGCGAGGTGGCCAGCAGCAGCCCGGTGGCCAAGCCGGCACAGAAAAAGGGGACTGCCAGGGCCAGGTAGTACAAGGCCAGGTACACGAACTGGACGGGTTCCCAGGCGACGCGGTAGGCGTCGAAGGGGAGGCTATTGGCTGCCAGGTAGCCGGCCAGGGTGCCCAGGGCGCAGCCGACTGCCGCCAGGGCCGCCACAGTCCGCGGCCGGCGCTTGAGGCCCGGCGCCAGGGCGAGCACCGTGCCGCCCGCACCCAAGCCCAGCAGCGCCACGCTGATGGCCATGAAGGCAAAGTGGTACCACTGGGCGAGGGCAAACACCCGAGTCAGGCTGATCTCCAGCCCCAGCGTCGCGGCTGCCAGCAGAAACAGTCCAGCATACAGCCCGGCCATGCGCTCTTTGCCCTACCCAAACTTTGTGTTTCCCCTGGCATCCTATCATCGAAACCCCGGCGTGTCAATTCGGTGCCTTTGGCCCCCGCTCCCCTCTCGCGGCGAAGGGAGGGTATGATGTGCAGCGGCGGCCGCCCGGCGGAGCAATCGCATGTGGCGGTGAAGGCTCCCCGCCTTTACGGTCGCCGTTGGTCGCCGCCGCGAGCGAGAGGTCGATGTGTAAGGCGTCAGCGAACGCCTTCGGCCAACGGACAAACGACTGAGCGCACGTTTGTACAATTGTGTTGTTTTCGGGCTATATGGGGGGGTACTAGCCCATCCCGACTACCTGACCGTGGTCTTTAATCCGTGCTGGTCAGAGCGCCCAGGAGTGGATAGGGCGCGTTATAGCCGGGGATGACCGGGGCGCTAGCGCTCCAGGCGCTGCTCGACGCCCCAGTGCGCGCGGCTGCGCGGAAGATCGGATAGGCCGCGTTATAGCCGGGGATGACCGGCGCGGTAGCGCTCCACGAGCCGCTCACTGCCCCAGAGCGCGCCGCTGCGCGGAGGGCCGGATAGGGCGCGTTGTAGCCGGGGATG
>JBFYTF010000449.1:0-4919 GCA_041300865.1 Anaerolineae bacterium | reverse complement strand
CGCGCGGCGCGGATATCGAGCGCATCACCTGCTCACTTGCGGCACGGAAGCGTAGCTCCTGTCCCATCTGGCACCAGTCTTCCAACCATTAGCAGCCAGCGCCCGAGATCTGACCACTGCTGCACCTAGCTCACACACACGGGCTCCACCGGCGACGGCCGCCGCTTACTAGGCGCACTGCCGGTGGGGTGCACTCGGCCTTGCCTGTGAATACCTCAGGGAAAAGGTGGAAGGGCGGACCCTGGCCAGCTGACGCTCGGCCGGCTGGCTAGTGGTGCGCACCACGCTCCTGGGTCTTGCCGGCGAACTTCTGGATTCTGGTCGAAGGCAGTCTTGCAGCCCTGTGAACAAAAGTAGTAGGTCTGCCCCTGGTACTCGGATTTGCCGGCAGCCGATTTCGGATCAACCGTCATGCCACACACTGGGTCTTGCGCCATGTTCACTTCACCACCTTTCTGGAACAACTGATGATATCATGCTTGCTCCCGCAAGACAGTATAGGCCGGCAACAGCACCGTTACCAGCGCGTTTATGCGCTCCGGCCGGCGAGTGCTCTTGCCTGCTCATGGGCAAAACTATCTACGCGACGCACACGCGTCTCCTGCGGCCGGTTCGAGCCCGGCATCACTGCTCAGCTGCCAGGCACTGAGGCCGGCTGCCGGCTCTGCCCTCGTAGAATCCTCCGGTGCGCCGGCACATCTAAAACGATCACCTGGGTACCCCCCCGCACTTCTACCGCTCCGGCCGCATGCTTGTGCCCTCCCTCGGCAACAACGCCGGCACCCCGCGCATGCTCGAGACCCTGTTAGGCCCCCAGTTCGCAGGCGCCTGATGCCAGGCATTCGGGCGCCGGCAGGGTGGCATAGCGGGTGTGCTGCCCTGCCCGGCGCCCCGAAGTCATGACTCCCGGTGGCCGTCGAGAGATGGCATTTTGGGCATCCTCTTACCGTCGCAGATCCTCTCGCATGCGCTCGTACTCCTCTTGGGTGATCTCGCCCTGCGCATAGCGTCGGCGCAGGATCTCGAACACCTCATCGTCATCCCTGACGGGGGCACGGGGCCCGCCGGCGTTAAGTTTCGCTCCCAACCCCTGCGTGAGGAGCCAGACGCCGGCCGCGACGAGCCCGGCTACGAGCAACAGAAACAGAAGCAACACGAATAGGCCGATCAACCAGCCTCCACCCATCATCATGATAAATCTCCTCTCAGGAGCCAGCCTGATACCAGCTCGCTCCTCAATCGTTCCGCTGCCTATACGCCCAGGTCATGCCGCCGCAGCAGCTGGGCATTGACCGCGACGATGACTGTGCTCAGCGACATGAGCAGCGCGCCGACCGCCGGCGATAGTACAATGCCCACAGGTGCCAGTATGCCCGCTGCCAGGGGCAGGGCAACGATGTTGTAACCGGCGGCCCACCACAGGTTCTGGATCATCTTCCGGTAGCTGGCCCGGCTCAAGTCGACTGCTTTGACCACGTCCAGGGGGTTGCTCTGCACCAGGATAATGCCCGCAGACTCGACGGCCACGTCGGTACCGCTGCCGATGGCGATGCCTACGTCCGCCCGCGTGAGAGCCGGGGCATCGTTCACGCCGTCGCCCACCATGGCCACCCGCTTACCCTGGTTCTGCAGTTCCTGAACCTTTTCGTCCTTGTGCTCGGGCAGCACCTCGGCAAAATACGTGTCGATGCCCAGCTCCTCGGCCACGGCCCTGGCTACCGTCTCGCTGTCACCGGTGAGCATGGCCACCTCGACACCCATGCCGTGCAGTCGCTCTACAGCCTGCCGGCTCTCGGGCCGGATAACGTCGGCCAGGGCAAAGGCAGCCTGGACGGCATCGTCCTGTACGAGATAGACGACGCTCTGCCCCTTGGCACCGGCCTCGTCCGCGAAACGCGCCAGTGGATCCGGGCGTTCCAGGTCCAGCATCTGTAGCAGGCGCGGACCGCCAACATGGATCGTGTTGCCGTTGCTGCTGGCGCGGACCCCCCGGCCCTTGATGGCCTCAAAACCGGTGATGCGCGGTAGAGATAGGTCGCGCTCCTCCGCGGCCCGGCGGATCCCCCGGGCAATGGTGTGCTCCGAGTCACCCTCGACGGCCGCGGTCACCGCCAGGGCCTGCTCCTTGCTCAGGCCATCCGCTGTGGCCATGTTCACGACCCCAAAGCGGCCCTCGGTCAGGGTGCCGGTCTTGTCAAAGATCACAGTGTCAATGTCTCGGATCCGTTCCATCGCCAGGCGGTCGCGGACGAGGATACCGCTGCGGGCCGACATAGATGTGGTGATGGCTACCACGAGGGGCACGGCCAGGCCCAGGGCATGGGGGCAGGCGATGACCAGCACCGTGGCGACCCGGGCGATGACATCCACGTTGAACCCGACGGCAATGATCCAGGCTACGGCAGTGATGGCGGCTACCGCCAGGGCGACGTAAAACAGCCAGCCGGCTGCACGGTCGGCGAGCAACTGGGTGCGCGACTTGCTCTGTTGCGCCTGCTCCACCAGGCGCATGATGCCTGCCAGCGCAGTCTGGTCACCCGTGGCCGTGACCGTGACGCGCAGGCTGCCGTCGCCGTTGATCGTCCCGCCTATCGCCTGATCGCCGGGTGCCTTGGCCACCGGCCTGGACTCGCCGGTGATCATCGATTCGTCGACGTCCGACTCGCCCTCCAGCACCTCACCATCAGCGGGAACACTGGCGCCGGGGCGGACCAACACGACGTCGTCCTGGCGCAGCCTGCTGATTGGCACGACTTCACTTCCGCCGTCAGGCTGGAGCCGCTCGGCCGTGTCGGGCATCAGCTTCGCCAGCTCGCCTAGGGCGCCCGAGGCCTGGCGCACGCTCCGCATCTCGATCCAGTGGCCAAGGAGCATGATGTCGATCAACGTCACCAGCTCCCAGAAAAATCCCATCTGGTCGGGCAAGAACAGGGCGGCCACACTGTAGACAAAGGCCACTGTGATGGCCAGGGAGATGAGCGTCATCATCCCCGGTTCCCGGTTGCGGAGCTCGGGCACGGCCATTTGCAGGAAGGGGATGCCGCCGTAGACAAAGACGATCACGGCAAAGACCGGAGCGATCCAGTTGCTGCCGGGGAAGGTGGGCGGTGTGAATCCCAGCCACTCCTGGAGCATTGGGCTATAGACAAGGACGGGGATGGACAGCAGGAGCGACACCCAAAAGCGCCGGCGGAACATGTCCTCGTGGCCGGTGTGGTCGACGTGGGCATCGTGCCCGGCGTGCTCCTTCTGGTCGACGTCCCGCCCGTGGATAGCGTGGTCCATGACCTCGTGTTGCAGCGGCTCGTCGCCCTGCGGGCTATGGGGGGCAACCTCGGCGTCGCCGGCCGTCCTCAGATCCTCCGCGGAGCGGTCACCGGGCTGGTCCTCACGCCCGTGCGTCGAATGTCCGCGCGAACCATGATCGTGGGAACCGTGGTCGTGCACAACTACCTCCTCCAAACCTCGCCTGCGCAAGGAAAACAAGACAACGTTACACAGCCGTCAAATCAGGGGCTGTGTCCCCTGGTGGCTGCTCGCCGCGAGCGCCACGCCAGGAGCGAGACTATCACCAGAGACAGTGCAGCCAGCATCAGTCCAACCTCGAATGCCTTGGAGACAAGCCCGGCGCGGTAGGGATTGGCAAACAGGACCTCTCCCAGGTGGTCGGCGGCGGCCGCTACCAGCCAGAAGGCACCCACGGCGGCATTGCCAAAGTAGCCGAGGGCCTGGTCGCGGGCCGCAATGGCGATGAGGACGACGTGCAAGCCGTAAGCCAGCCCAACCACGGCTGCGGCCGGTGCCGTCTCCAGGCCGAAGCGGGCCGGCACGCTGTAGACGAAATCCTCCAGCACGTGGGCCATGGAGATAGCGACCAACAGGGCTCCGGTGCCCACAACCCACAGTGTCCGCCGCTGATACATGCGAACGTCCTTCCCTCCTGCAGGCGTACTTCTACGCCTATCATCGTATCACGACCCAGCACTCGCGTCCATGTACCTAGGTATAGGGACAGGATACAGATGGGGATACATTCTGCATCGCCTGGACGCGCGCAGTCGGACCAAAAGGTGATTCTGTCCGCTGCTGGCCGGACAGTGCATAGGAACAGTTGGAAAGCGTGGATGGAGCCCTGGAGACGTGCACGCGTCCCACGGCTTCAGCCTCCATGTCGCGCACACCAGGAGGATGGTTCCACGCTGCGGACCAGCCGCCTGGCTCTGCGCTCCGGCTGGGCCAGCCTGTGATCTGGACTTACCGGGTGACCAACACAGGAAACGTCGAGCTGACCCAAGTCATTGTTGTGGACGACAGGGAAGGTACAATCGCGTGCCCGTACGCAGTGCTGGCACCCAGCGCGTTCATGACCTGCACGGCTTCGGGGACTGCACATGCTGGCCAGTATGCAAACGTCGCGACGACGTGGGGCCTGCCGCCTGTCGGAGAGGCGGTGTGGTCTGCAGATGCCAGCCACTACCGGGGCAGCGCCATGATCTACCTGCCACTTGTCAAACGATAGGGCAGCTCATGGACAACACTTGGCCACCGATGACTCTGCCCGCGGCGTGACAATCTAACTCCCACAACAGGCAGTCGGGCCGCCCACCAGAGCACCGGCTTGCGCTGCGCCGCCAAACCGCGACTGAAGCGCTCTCCGAGTGAACCCATTGCTCCAGCAGTTAGAATCACCCCGCCTTCCTGCCAGGTCCGAATACTCGCCATCTCGGTCGTGCGTAAACCAGTATTATGTCGAAAGGGTCCAGGGGCATCCCTTTGTCGGTGCGGAGCAGCGCCCCGCCATTTGGCCTACCGCTCTATAGGACAAATGACGCTTGAGGCGCTTGTTCTGGCCGGTTATACTTGAGGCAGTGGCCTCCCACATAGACAAGGAGATAAGCGTGATCGCATCGTTGCTCCTG
>JBFYTF010000287.1:0-4710 GCA_041300865.1 Anaerolineae bacterium | reverse complement strand
CGGCCCGGGCACAGGCCGAGCTGCAGATCCTGCACCGGTTGGGCCAGGCGGCCAGGGAGGGCGCCTGGGGCGACGAGGCGTCGCAGATCGCGCTGAGCCTGCGCTTCATCGACTGCCTGCGGGAAGTGGTCAGCGAGGCAGACCCGCAGTATCCGCTCCCCGAGAGCTGCCGGGAAACTCTGGTGAAGCTGCGAGGCGAGATTGAAGAAGGGCAACGGTGATGGACTGCCGGCTGGTGGGTCGAGGTAACCGTGTTCAGGCTTGACAGACTCCTGCGCTTCGTCGGGCACGTGCTGCGGGCGCTGATCCCGTCCCTGGTGGTTGTCCTCGCCTTATCGCTGCTGACCCAGATCGTGCGCCTGGTGGAGGATCTGCCCGCGGACATTGTCAAGCCGCAGTTCTGGACGCGGGTGGCCCTGGGGATCGTGCCTCTGGTGCTGGCCATTGGCTCCGCGTTCTTCCTGGCGGCCCGCTTTCTCAGGGAGGTCTATCCCAAGCTCAAGAGGCGGGATGCCATCCGCTTCCTCCTCTACAGCCGCTTTGACCGGCCCGCTTTTGGCCCCTTTCTGAAGATCCAGGGGGGCAGAGAAGTGGCGAGCGGTGACAATGTGGTGAGCCGCATCGGCGGCCCGGGAGCGCTCATCGTCGCGGCCGACAATGCGGTCGTACTGGAACGTGCCGGGGCCTTTACCTCCGTGCAGGGACCGGGGTTTCCGCAGCTCAAGCCCTTCGAGAAGGTCTATGACATCGTCGACCTTGCGCCCAAAAGCTATCGCTACTCGGTCTCGGCCATGTCTCGTGAGGGCATCCTCCTCGACTGGGACGTCGAGGTGCAGTACCAGGTCGCCGACGGAGGGCTGCCGCTGGCCGAAGGAGCCTTCTATTCGTTTTCGCCGGACGACGTTTTCCGGGCCTCGACGTCCAAGTGGATCCGGGAGAAGGGCTGGAAGTACGGGCAGGACATGGACTGGGAAGGCCTGCTTGTCATCTGGCAGGCCGAGGGCACGCTGCGGAGCATCGTCGCCCGCCGCCCGCTCGACCAGCTCATCGGCCTCACGGAGGGAGATGCCCAGGTGGCCAAGATGGCCATCCAAAGCGAGCTGGAACAGGACCTGCGCCAGTACGCGCCCACCATCGGCGCCAAGATCCTACGCGTCCGCCTCGACAACCTCCAGGTGCGGAACGAAGTAGCCAAGCAATGGATTGAGACGTGGAAGGCCCGCTGGCAGAGCTGGTCGGCCGAGCGGCTGGGCCACGGCGAAGCAGCCAATATCTTCCAGTACGAGAAGGTCAAGGCTGAGGCGCAGGCCGAGATGATCGTGGACATCGCCCAGGCCCTGCGGGGTTTTATCGGCGACCGCTCGTTCTCGCCACAAGCGATCCCCCAGATGGTGCTCATGCGTCTCTTCTCGGTCCTCGACCGGGCCGACTTTGCCGCCTCTTCCCGCGTCTTCTTTCCAAGCCAGACGCTGGACGCCCTCGAAACGATCCGGCGTCCCGTCAAGGGCCGCTTTCAGGCGAATGTGACAACCCTTGTCGCGAATCCCAGCAGCATTGCGGTGACCGAGTCGACGACGATCTCGGCCACCTTGCGCGATGGAGCGGACAACCCGGTCGCCGACGGAACGGAAGTGTCGTTCAGGACGAACGCCGGCACCCTGTCCACCCCCACCGCCCGATCGGTCAATTCGGTCGCCCAGGCGACCCTGACCGCCGGCGACGCCGCGGGGAAGGCCCAGGTAACGGCCCAAGCCCCCGGTTCCTCGGCATCCATGACGGTCCGGTTCCTGCCCGGCCCACCCGAGGCTGTGACGCTCGTGGCGAGCGCTACCGCCGTCGAGGTAGGCGGCGAGGTCGAGCTATCTGCTCAGGTGACGGACAGCTTTGGCAATCCTGTGGCCGACGGCACCCCGGCGCTGTTCCAGACGAGTCTCGGTAGCCTCTCTGCCGGCTCGGTCGAAACCAAGCAGGGCAGGGCGCAGAGCCGCCTGATAGCGGGCGGCAAGACCGGGCAGGCGGACGTCTCGGTCCAGGTAGACCGGCACTCGGCGTCGCAGCAGGTGGCATTTCTGCCCGGTGCACCACACACCCTGACCCTGGCAGCCGATTTGCTTGACATAGAGGTGTGTCACCAGGTCCCGATCCGGGTCACCGTGTTGGATGCGTGGGGAAACCCTGTCGCGAACGGCACGACCGTCACTTTCCGTTCGTCCCGCGGCTCGGTGCTCCCTGGCCCGCACGATACGAGCGGTGGCCAGGTCAGCGCCAGCTTTGCCGGCGGCCCTCATCCGGGTCCGGCCAAGGTCACGGCCTCATCGGGGAAGGCAAGCGGGTCCATCGACCTGAGCGTCATTGCCGGGCAGCCGCACAGCGTTGACCTCGTCGTTGGCTCTGACAACATTCGGCGCCACAGCTCGACAAGCATCTCTGCCATGGTCAAGGACGCGGAGGGCAACGTTGTGGCAGATGGAACGCCTGTCGTGCCTGTTGCGGATGTGGGTGACATTGATCCGCCGGTCATTCCAACCAGCAAAGGAGTAGCCAGTTTCAGGTTCACTGCCGGCTCCCAACCCGGCACGGCGTACGTGACGGTCCGGGCAGGCTCGGTTGAGGCTTTTCAGGCAATCACCGTGCAGTAGCGCGAGCCTGCCGCGGACGGAGGGCACAAGATGCAAAAGAGGATCCGCGTACCGGACGAGCTTTCCCCTTCTTCTTTGCTCTGGACCGACAGCCTGTCGCAGTCCGGGAGGGACCTGAGGAGCAGGTGCTGTAACCCGGCAAGCAGTGACAAAGCCATGCTCGAGCAGGTGCGCAAGGAGGCTGAGGAGTTGTTAGCCTGGGGGGACGCCAATGGCTGCGCGACGGTGCTGATCTGCGTTGCCGATCGTTGCCGCCTGGCGGGCCACCTGGACCTGGCCCGCGAGTGCTGCGCGAAGGCGAAAACGCTGTTCTGCTATTATGAGGACAGGCGCCACCGGCACAACCAGGCCGTGGCACTCTATGCCCTGGGGCTTGTCTGCCAGTGGGAGGGCCGCGACAGAGAAGCCGTCAGCAACTATGACCAGGCCCTCGACGGGTTCCGACGCGCGCGCGCCGAATGGCTGGCTGTTCGCGGCAGCGCCCAGAGGAGGAAGAGGCAGTGCGACGCAATCGAGCGCTTGATCAGGAGGCTGCGAGCAGAGCTGGCCTCTGGGAGCGCCCTGCCCCAGCCGCCGAGCAGCAGCCTGATCTCGCTGCCGGTGTTGTCTGCGACTTCCGCGGGGGATCCCCTGTGTGCGATGGAAGAGTTTGACGAGTGGGTCGAAGTTGAGGAAGCGGTTGCCGGGAAGGCGAACTTTGCCCTGCGGGTGGACGGGGACAGCATGACCGGCGCCGGAATCGACGATGGGGACATCGTTCTCATCCAGGGAACTGCCGCCTGGCCAAGCGACGGCCAGATCGTCGTCGTACGGATCGACGAAGCGGAAAGCGGGAGCGTCCTGAAACGGTTCCGCCTGTACAGGGACCACATCTGCCTGGAGCCTGCCAACGACGCTTATCCCTTCCTCATCATCGCCCGCCAATCGCAACCCAGAGACAGTATCCGCGCGGTCTACGAGCAGCGCTATCCCAAGCGATTGCTGCAGTTTTACCTCGAGGACTCGGCGCACTGTGTTGGCTGGTACCAGGGCAAAGCGTAGCAGGGCGAGGGACGGCCCGCTTCCGCGCGAGATGGCGGGGGAAGACGGCGAGAGACAGGGAGCGTGAGGCAGGGGATGAAGGCATCGGCAGGCACCGGTTCGCAACACATTCTTGTCATAGGTTCGGCCGGCATCGACACCAAGGGCCGGGCGGGCAGGCCGATCCAGGTGGGCACGTCGACGCCCGGCACCATCCGCGTCAGCGTGGGCGGGGTGGCGCGCAACATTGCGGAGAACCTGGCGCGCCTCGGCGAGCAGGTTGTGCTTCTCTCGGCGATAGGCGACGACGGCTCTGGCCGGCGCATCCGCAACCAGGCGCTCGAATGCGGCATCGACATGAGCCACGTCGTCGTCAGTGGCGACTATCACACGGCCGCCTACCTGGCCGTCCTGGATGAGCACGGCGAGCTGCTGATGTCCATCGACGACATGGTCATCCACCGCCGGCTCATCACCCCGGCGCTCGTCTACCGCCACCGGACCCTCTTCCGCCAGGCGCGCATGGTCGTCGTCGACGCCAACCTGGCGCCGCACTCGCTGCGCACCATCTTCGCCCTCGCCGCACGCTACGGTGTCTCCATCTGCGCCGATCCGGCCACCGGCACTCTGGCTTCGCGCCTGCGCCCCTACCTGTCCCAGCTCCTGCTCGTGGCGCCCAACGCGGTCGAGGCCGAGACGCTGTGCGGCGTGGCAGTCCACGATCGTGACAGCGCCGTGGCCGCGGCCCAGGCGCTGGTCGGCTTGGGGGTCAAGATCGCCGTCGTCGCCCTGGGGGCCACGGGCGTGGTCTATGCCACGTCGCAGGAGAGCGGCCACGTGCCGGCAATGCCCGTAGAGGTGGTCGACCTGACCGGTGCGGGTGACGCCTTTACGGCCGCAACGGTCTTTGGCCTGCTCAACGACCTGGCTGTGGGCGAGGCGGTGCGCCTGGGCGTCGCGGCCGCCGCTCTGACCCTACAGACGCGAGAGACGGTCTGTCGCGACCTCAGCCTGGAGAAAATCTATGACCAACTTGCCATCTAGAGCGCGG
>JBFYTF010000410.1:0-4441 GCA_041300865.1 Anaerolineae bacterium | reverse complement strand
TCCGCCGGCATTGTCCTGGCCGCAGACCTGCTCACCACACACCTCCGCAGGCGAGCCCGGCGCGTATCCCCCCCATCAGAAGCAACGCGTGCAGAAAGAGGATTGGAGGGTGTGCAGGATGAAGTGGTTGCCTGTGACCGTCGTTGACCCGGGGACCAGGTCGCACCCCCACCGTGCTTCAGCGAGGCCGGCCTGCTACTTCGTAGGTGCGTCCGGCCCCGCTATGCAGCACGGCGGGGGTAGCAAGCTAAAAGGCTTGATGGGGCGTGCCCCATACCCCCATGCCGATGCGGCTTTTCGCCCCATCGGAAGCACCGCCTGCGCCATTGGCTCGGCGCTGGAAGCCTCATGCACATGCGGCGAAACGCCCTATCGGAGGATGTGCGCCCGATCCGCGCTGCCGTGCGGCCTTCGGCCTGGGCAGCGCACAGGGAGAACGCGATGAGTCCGGCCACTTACGACAAGCAGTTCACCATCCAGGTGACGGAACAGATGCTAAGCTTTATCGATGTGATGGCCGATCGCCAGCACACCAGCCGGGCCGAGGTCACGCGCCAGGCACTGCGCGAGTACCTGGACGGACAGGAGAAACTCATCGGCAGCCGCAGCCGGCTGGGACGCTCCGTCATGGACCAGATCGAGGTGGTGCAGAACCGGCTGGTCCGGCAGCTCAACCACATGAGCGCCCTGCTCCTGGCGGCCGTCATCCTGCAGCAGATCCAGCGCGGCGAGTCCGGCAGCCGGGTCATGGAGCAGATCGTCCAGCTCGCCGGCCAGATCGAGGAGCACCTGCCGGAGGTGGGCTCGTGAAATCCATCTGCAACTTTGGCTACGCCCGCACCCCGAAGGGAGGATCGCACTTCCCCAATGTCCGCGGCCTGCTCAAGTACATCACCTATCGCGACGACCGCGACGACCACATCCCCGGAGGGGGTGGCCCCGACCGCTGGGTGGACGGCGGCCTGGGCAGCAGCTACCCCCGCATCCTGGCCCGCCTGGACGAGCTCAGCGCCGGGAACCCCCACGCCTACTGCTTTGCCGTGGTCATCTCCCCCGACCCCGAGGCCATCTCCCAGGCCTGTGCTGCCTGCCCCGAGCGGCGCCGAGGGGAGCGAAGCGAATGCATGGAGGGCGACCCACAGGCCCGTTTCGTGGAAGCCATCAAGGCCTCCATGGCCGAGTGGCAGACCTGGCGCGACGAGCACGACAAGCCCCTGGCCGGCCCCATCGAGTACAGCTTTGTCGTGCACCGCCCCGAGCGCAACTACGGCGAGCAGATGCACGCCCACATGATCCTGCCCGCCGCCACCGAGAACGCCATGAGCGGCGACCTCACGCCCCTGTACAACAACCGGGAGCATGTCGAGGCGCTGAAGGAGATCGTCTACCGCCAGCTCGACCGGGTCTACGGCCTCGATCGGGAACAGCAGAAGGCCGAGATCGAGACGGAAACGAGGCACGAGCCCAATCTCGACTTCCCCGACCGCGACATCCCCTTCCATGACGCTCCCCAGGCGAGGGACAGCGCGTGATCCACGAGCTGCTGTTGACGCTGGACGAGGCACTGCCGCTCTACCCGCCGCTGGTTGTTGGGGTGGCGGCTATTCCTTTGGTCTTGCTGGCCCTGTGGCTCTTTGGCCGGTCCAGGGGGACGATCCTCTTCTCCGTCGCCGCCGTCGTCCTGGCCCTGGGCCTGGCCGTGGGACTCTTCGGCCTGGACCAACCGAAGGGCCGTCCAGACCGGTGGGGAGAACTGGAGGACCTGGCCGAGGACCTCATCGGCCCCCGCGCCTACCGCCGCTGGGAGCAGGTCACCGCCGCCAGTTTCGTCCTCTCCAGCGGGCTACTGTACGCCGTCTACAACCTGGCCTTCCAGGAGAAGCCGGGGGAGCGGTCGAGACGATTGCTGGCCCAGGACGAAGAGCAGGCCCGGGTCCTGGGCAGCGCCAACCTCTGCGCTCCGAGTAGCTTTCGCCGCTGGCACAGCCACGAGCCCGAAGGCTGGACAATGCAGGGCCGGTTCTGGGGGGCCAGGGGGCAGCATCTGGGAACCCGCTTCTGCCTGAGCGGCGAGGACATCGCCCGGGGCGTGGCTGTCTTTGGCCCCCAGGGCTCGGGCAAGACCCAGTGCGTCATCCTGCCGGCCATCGCCGACCGCATGCGCGACGGCCACAGCCTGGTGGTCACCGACGTCCAGGGCGAGCTCCAGCCCTACATCGAGAGGATCGCACGCGTCACCGGGCACTTGCTCCTCGTGCACAACCCCAGCGACCCGGAGGGCAGTTGCGCCCTCAACCTCTGCGAGTGGGTGGATAACGTGGCCGACGCCCGCTCCATGGCCGCCGTGTTGCTCTCCGAGGCCCATGGCCGGGGAGACCCGTTCTGGGCCAGGGCGGCGGTCAACCTCCTGGCCGCCTGCGCCCTGCACTACCCCACCTTCGGCGCGGTGCTGGCCGCCCGGCAGGACCTGTACGCCATGGCCAAAGAGCTGTCCAGGAGTGAGGCCCCCGGCGCCGTGGAGCTGGCGGCCGACTTTACCGGCTCGATGCGCACCCAGGAGCCCAAGCTGGCCCTCAACATCATGGCCGAGGCCTTCAACGTTGGCCTGGCCCCCTGGGCCGACCCCGCCGTGTGCCGCATCACCTCCCACACGGACCTGGATCTGGCCGCCCAATTGGCCCGGGTGTCCACGGTGCTCATCCTGCGCTGCGCCCGGCGCCACGCCGACGCCTACGGCGCCTACCTGGGCACGGTCCTGCGGGTCCTGACCACCCGCCTGGACGACATTGGCGAGCGGCAGCCGAGCGGCCAGCTCCCCATCCCCGTGGGCCTCATCCTGGAAGAGTTCCCGGCCCTGGGCCGCCTGGACTCCCTGGTGCGGGACATCAACCTCGTGCGCAAGCGGCGCATCTCGGTGCTGACTGCAGCCCAGTCGCTGGCCCAGTTCGACCACGTCTACCCCGGCAAGGGCGAGGCGGACCGGCTGCTCGCCGGCCTGGCGACCAAGATCGTCCTGGGCGGCTGCGACCAGCGCACGGCCGAGTTCTTCAGCAGCGTCAGCGGCCAGCAGACCGTGGCCCTGGCCTCCGTGTCCCGATCGGGTTCCGGTGGCTACGACGGCGCCACCGCCAGCTTGCGCAGCCGTCCTCTCCTCCTGCCCGACGACCTGATCCGCCCCGAGAAAGGACATGCCACGGTCTTTGCCGCCTATACCGGCGCTTCGTCGGGGAGACGCGGCGGACAGGGCCGGGCCGAGCAGGCCATCTTTCACGCCGAGCTGACGCCGTTTTTCCGGCGGGCGGATTGGAAGCTCGATGCAGCACGTCCCAAGGCGCCGCTCACGCTGCCGCGGCCGGCGGGGTGCCCTGAGACGGGCAGCCAGGCGACGACACCTGCCGAGCCGGCGCCGGAGCTGGCCCGCAACGTGGCCGAAGGCATGACCCAGTCCCTCAGCAAGGCGAGAAAGGCGTGAACAAGCGCCAGCTCATCGCCGCCGCAGCCCGGCGGTCCAGGCTGACCCAGCGCGAGACGCGCGAAGCGCTGGAGGCCATCCTCCAGGTGATCGCCGGCGCGCTGGCGGAGGGCGACCACGTGACCATCAGCGGCTTCGGCCGCTTTGACCTGCAGCAGTATGCCAGCCGGAGGCTCCGCCGCTTCGACAGCTTGGGGCACTACGAGGTGGAAGGCCGGCGGGTGCCCGTCTTCCGCTCGTCGGAACAGCTCAGACGACAATTGAGAGAGGAACGCCAATGAGAGACAAGAGAGGTTTTCTGTTCGCGCTGATCGTATTGCTCGCCACCCCCCTGCTGGCCTGCAATCCCAACGTGCTCAACGCCTGGGGCAGCCTGCCGGACACCGCGCAGTTCATCTGGGATTCCATCTGGACGGAGCCGGCGCCTGATTACTACGCCATCAGTGTCCTGTGCAGCGAGAGCCTCCTGGCGACCTACGGCGAGCCACCCGTGGCCTATGTGAACACCATCGCCATGACCACGGACGAGATCGCCGCCGCCTGGGGCGTGACCATGCCCTACTCCGCGACCTTTACCCTGGGCACGCCCTACGCTAAGCCCGACGGCTCGGGGCGGATCATGGTGCCCCTGCAGTTCGCCAATCCGGGCGGCGCCTACGGCGTGCCGGTTGGCGGGCCGGTAACGGGGCTCTGCCTGGAGTTCGAGGAGGTGCTGGACAGCGGCACGCCGGTGCCCCTCCTGGCTAACGGCTACCAGGTAGGCGACTGGGTGCTGCCTACTACGACGCCCCAGCTTGATTACGCCGAGTGTCCGAGCGGCATCACGCCGACGCCGACACCTACTCCGACGCCCCTGCCCACCGACACGCCGGTACCGGTACCCGGCGACCAATGCGAGGACGACGATCCCCCTTACCACTCGGCCATTGTCGTGGGCGAGAGCCAGCATCGCACCCTGGAGCCGTATGG